>VBJS01000134.1 GCA_005880055.1 Chloroflexota bacterium
AACATCGTGATCCCGAATGCCACACCGCCGGCCGAGTTCGACGACAAGGACGCGCAGCGACAGGACGACCGGCAGGTCAGTTGGAACGACAACGTGAGCGCCGCCGAACTCGCGTACGTCCTCTTCCAGGCGCCCGCGATGGTGGCGGTCCATGCCGCGGAGATGCTGCCGCATGCCTGACATCGAGCGCGGCGCCGTCGCGATGCGCGGAGCTCGCAACGATCTAGTCCGTGCGCGCGCAGCCCTAGACCGTGCCGAGGTTCAAGCCGCGCAGCTTACTCATCGCGTTCAACAGCTTGTCGCTGAGTTGGAGACGACGCGGGCGCGCCGCGCGGACACGGCGAACGTGAGCCGACGCATGAAGGACGCCCGCGCTGCAGCGGAGCGGGCGCATCGGGCGGTTTCCGCCGCACGAAGAAACCTCGCCGACATCGTCCGCGGCTATGCGCCGCACGTAACTGAGGAGGCCACGACGGGCGAGCTTGATCCATCGATTCCGCTCGTGCTCCTGCCGTTCCGACTCGAGACGCGCTTCCAGCAAGCGGGCGCTGCGAACGAGCTTTGGATCCGCATCTACCCGGACGACTGCTCCATCGACGCGTTTGAGGCGAACCTCTCGGAGACCGAGGTCGAGAGCACGCGCCGCTTCTGGAGCGCGTACTACGCCGCGGGTGGCGACGATAATCAGGAACGCGCCGCTTGGCGAGACCTCTGCGCAAGTCACGGTAGCGGCCGCGCGACCTGGCTCGTGGAGCAGCTGCGCCCGGGAAACCTTGGCGCTCGACCCGCAAAGGCGGTTGCGACTGACCAGCTGCTAGTGATCGTCACGTCGGATCTGCCCGACCAGGCAACCCGCGATGCCCTGGGCGCGTACTGGGCCGCTGTCTGGACGGCTGCCGGAAACACTGCAGCGATCGACGCCGCACTCGTCGCGCTTCAGGCCGCACTGGGCTTCGATCCCGCGCATCTCTTAACCCAGTACGTCCCCGCGAACATAGATGCGAATCCGGCTGCGCCGCTCACTCGCGCCGATGTCGGCGTCGACGTTGCGTGGCTCCAGTTGGCCGCCGTCGCTTTAACGAAGAGCCACAGCTGGAGCGAGCCAGCGCGGGTTCGTCTCTTGCCCGAACGTTTCGTCGTCGTCGGTTACAAGGGTGGCAACGAGCTGTTCAGAGCGTCGGGCAACGTGATTCACAGCGACCTTGTCGCAAGTCCCGATCCGTCGGCGCCGATCGGCGACCAATTCGCGCATGACGCGAGCGGCGAACTCATCGTCCCGCCGACGATGCGCTGGCTGGTCGATTTCGACGAGGCTGTACGCGTGGGGATGGGCATGAAGGTGCCGCTACCGGCGGGTTGGGATGTCGATGATGCGGTGATCAGTCGCATCGTCGCCATCGGCGTGCGTGCGGAAGACGCCGGGACCGGCGCGAGCGGACTGGCGACATTACTCATGCACCAGAGTCACACCGGTGGCGGAATTAGCGTGCTGCCGCAGGGAACCCCGACGAACAACACGGACCACGTCGATTCGGGCCTCTCCCGGCGCGACGACCCCGACGGCGTGTGGGATGCCATGAAGCTCGGTCCGGTTGCGCGCAGCGTGGATTGGTGGACGCGGTCTGATGGTGAGTGGCTTTCCGATCTGCTTGGGATCCCGCTCGAGACGTTCACCGGAATCGCGCATGCGCGTGGGACGGATCAAGTCGAGGCGCGTGCCATGCAGCGCGCGCTCTGGCCCACCACCATGGGGTACAGCCTGGCCACGAATCTGTACCCCATGTTCACGGCCGAGCAGATCGAAGCCGTGCGCTGGTTCGCACAGCACTTCGTCAGCGGTCGAGGGTTCGTTCCGAGTCTACGTATCGGTCGGCAGCCATACGGCATCCTTCCGATCTCGGCTCCTGGCGCGCTCGACGCCCGCCAACGTCCCGCGGGACTTGAACCCCCGAACAGCCTGCGCGCAGTTGCGCCCGTGATGGATCGCGTCCTGGACCAGATGCGCGATGCCTGGCGAACGCTTGCCGAGAAGGTCGCGTATCTCGGGAAACCCGGGGATCAAGGGCAGGTGCTGCTGGACGTTCTCGGTCTGCATCCGAGTTCGGTCGAATTCCACCAGCGCCACGCGGAGAGCCTCGATCAGGTCTATAACCACGGCAAGTTTCTAGGACTCTCGGACGAGATCGCACAGGTCTCGCCGAACCTCGCAGCCGTCTCGCGCGCGCGCGACTTACTTCGGAGCTACGGCTACACCGACAAGCTGCCCGATGGCCTGTCTCGCTTCTGGTACCCAACCGCAAGCCGCCTCAATGGTCCGGTCATTGACGATGCACCCCTCTCCGAGCGCGACCCCATCCGGGAATGGACGGCTGACGGACGTAACTATGTGGAATGGCTCTCGGACGCCGCATCCTCACTCGAGGATCTTCGCCTCGAGCGCGGTTTCAAGAATGGCCACCCGCCTGACGCGCTGTTGTATCTCCTGCTGCGTCACGCGTTACTGCTGAGCTATTACGAGGTCGGCCTCGGCCTTCGGACGGACGCCGGCGTGCTCGATCAGGCGCAGGCGCGCGCGGCGATGCGCGAGGCGCCCTTCGTACATGTACAGGCCGGCGGACCCTCCGAGAGCCGATGGCAGGCCCTGTATCAGACCGATGCAGCCGTCACGGGAGACGATCAAGTGACGATCGGCGAGTATGTCGGCGCGCACCCGCAAGCGGCTGACGGCCAGCTGGCCGATCAGATCGCGGCGCTTGACCTTCTGAAACATGCACCGACGGCACGACTTGAGCGCTGTCTTGCCGAACACATCGATATCGCGAGCCACCGCCTCGATGCCTGGCTCCTTGGTCGCGTGCACTACGCGCTCGCGGCGGTGCGCTATCCGCCCGAGCGCGAGGGTGCGCCGCGGCCTGGAGTTCACATCGGCGCATACGCATGTGTGGAGAATCTTCATCGCTCAAGCGCGCGGCCTGAAGGCGCACGACCGCGTGGCGTGCTGGCCCGCGAACAGGCGAGGCTGGGATCCCCGTTGTGGCACGAGCCGTCGAATGCGGGATTCATCTTCGCGCCTTCGCTGGCCCAGGCGACAACGGCAGCGATGCTGCGCGCCGGCTATCTTGCCAACGCCACCAAGGACGACCCATCGGTGCTCTCCGTCAACCTGTCATCGCGGCGAGTTCGTCTCGCGCTCGAGGTCATCGGCGGCATCAGAACCGGACAGCCACTTGGCGCTCTCCTCGGGTATCGGCTCGAGCGCGCATTGCATCACCGAACCGATGGTCTCGAGCTCGACCGTTACACGTACGCGTTCCGGCAACGATTCCCGCTGGTAGCCAACCAGATGGAATCGACCAAGGAAGACGCGCCGGTCGAGGCCCTGGAGGCGAGCAATGTTCCGGACGGAAAGGCGCTCGCCGAGGCAACCTGCCGGCCGCTAGCACGAGCGCCGAGGCCGCCGCCGTCACAGCTGCAGTCGCGGAGCTTCTCGACACCTATGACGCGATCGCTGATCTCGCACTATCCGAGAGCGTGCACCAAGCCGGTAGCGGAAATTACGACCGTGCTGGCCCGACGCTAGAGGCATATACCAAAGGCACTTTTCCGCCCGAGCCTGCCGTGACGAGAACACCGAGAAGCGGCTTTGGTCTCACGCATCGCGTAGCGGTGCATTTCCCCGCTGGAGTGGCCCCGGATGCTCGGCCCGAAGGAAACATCGCGCCGACGCCTCGGTCGCGAGCGCAAGCGATGGCGAACGCGTGGCTCGTCGGTGCCCTGCCACCATCGGACCACATCGGCTGCCGAGTCTCATGGATTGATCCACTCGACGGAAGCGCGCACGAGCGCATCGTCACGCAGCGGGATCTCCGACTCCAGCCGATCGATCTCGTGCACATGGGAAGTGTGGATGCGGATCGGGCGATGCGCGAGCTCGATGACCGGATTACACGCCACGTTCTCGCCAATGAAGTCCTACGTGCTGACACATTGCTTTCCCTGGACCACGCAACTCGACTTGCGACCGGAGCGACGTTCTTCGAGATCGCGGCGCTCATGCGTGAGCTGCGGTCGATCTTGCTGCACTCCCGCCCGCTTCAGCCGACGGATGTCTCAACCAGCCTATCCGCTAGGCGGGGCGCCGATCGAACGCTCGTCATCGACCCGGCACGCGTGCGACCGATCCGTGCTGATCTCGCCGCACTCCAGCGCGCGGTGGATGACTATGTCCTTCCCCCTAACGTCGGCGACTGCGATGACCTGATCGACGACGTTGTCGAACTCTTCGAACGAGCCGCGCGCTTCGGCATCAAGCAGGTGGGATGGGGGTTCATGTATGAATGGCGACGCAAGACATTCTCGGACCTGAGCGAGCGCGTACGCGTCGTCCGGGACCGCTGGTCGGAGCGCATCGCGCAGTTCGATCAGGGGCTCGCGCAGTACGACAACGACGCACCGGGCCTCAGCGAGCGGGAGCGGCTGACCCGCCTCGGTCAGCTCGATTTGCTGGTCGCAAGCTCACAGCGATCCCCGCAGCCGACATCGGCCGCGGACTACCGCGCGATTGTGACCACGCGACGGACCACCTTCGGCGACGCGCGCGACGCGCTGTCTGCGATCCTGACGACTGCCGATCCGAAGGTTTCTGCCCTGGTCGCGGCTGTTCGAGCGCAGCTGCCCTTCGACGATTTCGATCCGCGGCCGTTCGATCTCGACGGTGTCGACACCGCACTGCAACGGCTCGCCGACGATGTGCAACGGCGCCTCACCGCGCTCCGCAAGGAGCTCGCGGATCGCCTCAAGAACGCCGACGCAGCTCTCGGCCGGCACGACGCCACGGCGGATCCGGGCGAGAAGGTAGACGCGATCAGCGCCGCCGCGAGCGCCCTGCTTGGAGACGATATGCGTCTGGTTCCTGAATTCACACTCGACGGCGACGCGGCCGCAGGCTTGGCGACAGCTGTCGCAGCGAGTGACGAGCTGCTGACGTACGTGAAGGGACAGGGTCGGCATCGGCCCGTCGACGACTGGATGCACGGAGCCGCACGCGTCCGGGAGAAGCTGCATGCGTGGGAGCAGAGCACTCTGTTCGCACCACTGGTCGGCGGACAGTTTCCGACGTTGACGCCCATGCAGCTGCCGTATGTCCCTGGTGAGACTTGGCTGGCGATGGAATTCGATCAAGCCCACGTGCCGGACAGCGATCGGCTGCTTTACACCGCATCGCTGCCGACCGGGTTCGATCCGACACTCAGCACCTCTGGCATGCTCGTCGACGACTGGACTGAGGTTGTTCCCACGAGCGAAGGGACCGCGGCCCTCGCGTTTCACTTCCCCAGCCCACGTGCGCGACCTCCGCAGTCGTGGCTCCTTGTTGTACCACGTGGACATGGCTGGTCGTTCGACGAGGTGCTCGAGGCGATCGAGCAGGCGTTCGAGCTCGCCCGTATCCGGGCCGTCGAACCCGCGCACATCGAGTCCAGCCCGTTCGGCGCCTTCTTGCCTGCGACCGTGAGCGCGAGCACGCTGCCTGGGATCACGATCAGCATGAATCTTACCCGTGTGAACAACTTTGCCGCCGAGCTTCGACACGATGCCTGAAGCATTCGTGATCAACAACATCACTAAGGCGCTCGACGAGAAGCTCTATCCAAGCATCACTATCTGGGAACGGCTCGAAGGCCGTCCGCGCACGGCTGACTTTGAGCGCTCGCTGCGCGCCGAAGCACGCGATGCGCTTTTCATGTTGACGCGTCAGTGGCAGGCGGCGGAGTTCCAGGGTGAAGATGCCGGCGCTCCGGTACGTACGCGTGTCGCCGTTCGCACGAGTCGACTAACGAGGCTGCAGCTCGGCGACTCTGAAGCGCAGGATCTGTCCGCGGCACGACCGCTCGAGCAGCAAGTGCAAGCACGGCCCACCCGTCTGGTACTCGGTGCCGACAAGATCGCTCTCGATCTGCGGCTCGTTCTCGGCCAGCGATGGCTGGAACTCATCACCGGGATCGGCGCGTACGCCCCGGCATTCACTGCCCGCTATCCCTTTGCCATGCCCGATGCGACGGCACGCGACGATGCGGCGATCTGCGCCGATGCGGACACATGGCAGTCCTTCGCGGCCGTCGCCGGACGGGCCATGGACGGTGGCGCGCTGTATCTCTACCTACATGCGGACGCCGCGCACCACGCATACGACGGTGTGGCAGTCGCGACATCGCATCGCGCCGCCATCGACGCAGCCGCTTCGTCGTTTCTTGCGTTCGCCGACGAACTGCTCGGTCCGCGGGACGACGCGGCATGGCAGCCACAGCGACTTGAATACCAGTTCGCCGTCGCATCACGGGATGGTCTCGCAGAGCGTGTGTTCCGGGCGGATCGACACCACGGCGGTGCGCTCGACTGGTACAGCTTCGACCTCGACGCAAGCGGCTCGAGTCTTGGCGCGCTAGCCGGCCCTCCGGATGACATCGTCACGCGGACGATGCTGCCGAAATCCGTGCGCTATCCAGGAATGCCAGAGCCGCGCTGGTGGACATTCGAGGATGGGCAGACCAATTTCGGCGCGATTAGGCCCGATACGACCGACATCTCGAAGTTGCTCTTGGTGGAATTCGGACTGATCTATTCGAACGATTGGTATGTCGTGCCAATCACGCTGAACGGCGACAGCGTCGCGACGGCCGAGGGTGTCGTCGTTACGGACACGTTTGGCGGGCGGTTCTGGATCGACGCTGCTGGTGCCGAAGCGGACTGGCAGCGCTGGTCGATATTCTCGATCAGTCAGAGCGATCCTGGAACGGCCGCCATACCGTCGTTGGTCTTCCTGCCGACAGCCGCGAAAGTCAATGACGGATCAGCCCTCGAGGACGTGAGCCTGATACGTGATGAAATCGCGGACATGGTCTGGGGCATCGAGAACACGGTCTCCGCCTCGGAGGGCCGCGGGCGGCCTGGGCTCACGCTCGCTCGCGAGGTCCGCTCGTACCACGAACGACTCGTGAATGAGACGGCCTCGTCGACTCCGGCGCCGCTTCTTGAGAACGACGCAGTGATCCGTTACGACGTGATGAGTAGCGTGCCCGAGAACTGGATCCCGTTCATCGGCGTCCGGGCGGACGGCTCCAGTCGCGAGATATCGCTGCAGAGAGCAGCCATGCTTCGTCTCGTTGACAACGACCCACTGCCGCCATCGAAGATCCGGCCCCGCACCGTCCTGCTCCGGACGGGCCTCGATGATCCACAGCCGGCTCCCTACTTCGTCGCGAACGCCGAGGTTCCTCGGTCGGGCACGAGGCTGAGCAGCGCCTACCGCCGCGCGCGGTGGCGAGATGGCCGAGTCGTCACTTGGCTTGGCATCCGGCGTGAATCCGGACGGGGCGAGGGCTCGAGTGGTCTCGCCTTCGACAGACTCCTGCCGAAAGAGCGCTAGACCCGAACCGCTGGCGCTGTTGCCGGTTTGGACAGCGGATGCGCGGCTGGCTTCGCCGGTGCCGCCGGCGGAAAGATGCGTCGCCGCGGAATCCGTCGCGTTCGCCACTGCTTAGGAACATGCCGTGCCGTAGAGCGAAAGATCATGAATTCCTGCGTGGGACCGAGTCCGAGCTCACGTTGCCAGATCTCAGCTGAGCGGCCGCAGCATGCGAGCACATCAGACCGGAATGCCAGATAACCGATGCCCTTTGGCTTCGTAAGCCACAGACCCTCGTCGCCATCGAACGTGCCCGTGCCGGAACACAAAGAGTAGAGGCCACCGATGGCATTTCGTTGGTGTGGCAGCCGCGTCACGGAGTCCGTCCAGGTGCGGCCCAAAGTGAAGGTGCTTGAGCGCTGCGAGATCCGAATACGACTCGATCGCGAATAGGTCCTCGTACCCCGCACCATCGCCCGCAAGCCATGGCGCGCTTGTCAACCGATATGACGCGTTACGCAAGACTCGATCACGTCGCAGCTCCGCGAAGTGGGTGTGAAAGGTGAAGACCGCCGATTCGTATCGCTCGACCTTTGACCGATGAGGCCTGGACCACAAGATGCATGCGAGTCGTTCCATCCCTATTCCTCCCCCAGTACAGCGAAACGGTCCTCCGAAGGGATAGCGCGTAGCTCACCGTCCTGCCAGCCGCTATTACCTCACGAAACGTGTCTAGAAAACGCTGCAAGCAGTTCGAAGGCATGGTTCGCTATCGGACCACCTCATCGAACTCCATTTCCGACCACACCAACGTCGTAGGCCTTCTTCCGGACAGGTTCCAATGTGGCCTGCCTCGCAGCTAATGGGTGCCTGGCTGACTTTCTTTCAGTAGAGCGGTCGCGAGTGACCGCTGACCTCGATGCGGGCACGGAGCGCGCGCCGTTGCATCGTGAGGCACAATCGTTCACCGCTCTGCGGGAGTCGCGCTCGGCGCTGGGGGTGTGCTCATGCCAACGATCGCCGTCGTCGCTGAGATCTTGATCGTCGGGGCCCAGGCCGTGGTGTGGCTTTATCTAGTCGGGTGCCTGTAGGTGGACGACGCGCTCGTGAGCGGCAACCTCGCGACCCTAGTGATCATTACGCTTGCCTATACGCTCGGGGTCCTAATCGACCGGCTCGCCGATTCTGCAGTCGTGACCGTCGAGCGACGCTTCAGCCGCCGACCTCAGGCACCGACGCCGTACGAGACGATGCGACTGCATGTGCTCGCCAGCGGCGGCGATCTGTCGGAGTACCTTCAGTACATGCGCAGCCGGCTGCGCATCGCGCGCTCGACCGTGCTCAACCTCGCTCTTAGTGCGCTCGCGCTCGCGCTCCTACTCCAAACTCGGCGCGACGATGGTCCCCCCGCGAGCATCCTGGCCGTAGTGCTCTATGCGTGCCTCTTCGCGACGATCGTGACGTACTGGGTGGCCTGGCGGATCAGCGAGACCTACGACAAGCGTTTAACTACGGCGTATACGGAGGTACTCGGCCGGCGGGCGTCGGTCGCGACCAACTCGTGACTGAGTGCGCGGACGGCGGCCGCCGGTGTCAGCGAGAGTCCTGCAGTCACAAGAGTCGTCGTGCGCAAATCCGATAACTCTGACCGCGGTTCGCGTGCCGTTCCATCCCTTACCTCACGCGCAAGGATGCGCCGCGCGAGACCGTCTACGAGTTGACCACGCAGGAGGCGGCGCCCCAGTGGGGGCTGGCGATCGCAGACATCGAGCGTGCGCAAGCGCACGTGCACGACACACGCGGGAAATTTACATCGTGGTCGACGGAGAGGTCGAATTGCAACTCGACGATCGCATGATCACTCTTGTCGCCGGCGGCGTCGCGGAGATCCCTGCGGGCACGCGGCACATGGCGCGCTCACGACAACCGTATCCGGCGCGGGTCGTCGTGGTCACGTTTCCTGCGTATTCGCCCGCCGACCATCGGCTTCTCCAGTAACCGTGGAGGCCAGAGGTAGAGGCGACCGTCAACGTCGGCCACGCAATCACTAGCCAGCGACCAACGCCGCTGCCGATCGTGGCGAGGGCGGGAGTTCCCGAGCAATTTCGCAAATCGTGGTCTCTGGGATTCTTCAGAGCATGGATTGCACGTGGTTCGAATAGTCCATCACACCATGCGCCTACCGCTGTTTCGGCCAGACCGGGGTAAGGCCTACGCGCATTCCGATTCACGCTCGCCCCCGCGCGAAAGACCACGCGGCGGTGAGTTCGTGGCGTTCGTGGCGTTTCGCCACGTGCGCGCGTGACTGAACTAGCTCTTGCGTCCCTTGCGAAGCGTCTTCGCGGCCTGCGACTCCTTCGCCTCACGTGTGTGCGGATTCTGAAGGGTCCTTCCAGCATCGCTTAGTTGTTTCTTGGTCGGCTTACTGCTCGGCATCACTCCCACCTCCAGTTGGGACTCTTACGTAAATGCTATCGGCGCCGAACCCCATCGCACAAAGAACATGGTCCGTCAGACCATGATCAACTGAGAACGAATCAGTCCTCCCTGTGGACGAGTCTGCGAGTTTGCCGCGGGTTGAAGCGAGACGTTGAAGACCACCTGTCCGCCGCAGTTCGTAGACGTGGATTACCTGCCGCACCGGCTGTGTCGCCTAGACGTTCGGGGTGAGCGAAGGCGCGTCTTGCTGGTGACGCCCAACAAGGTGCGTCACATCGAGCGCGAAGAACGCTAACCCGTTCACCGCACCGTCCGCGTCATGAAGAGGTTGCAGCAGCAGGTCAACGAATGTGCGAACGGACACATCGCGACGCGACCACGTGCTCGGCAGTTCGTGCACGATGAGGGCCTCGCCCCTGGCGTAAACGCGTTCGGTGGCCTCGATGTGGCCCGTGCCAGCGAACTCGGGCCACGCCTCCCGTAGCGTGCGCCCGATGATCGTTCGATCGCCCACGGCCTCCAAGAACGCCTCGTTGGCTGCGACATAACGGAGGTCCGGGCCCCGCAGGATTGCGATCTGGATGCCAACTCCTCGGAAGAGCTGCGGAATCCAGTTTCCTTCGAGCGCGACCGTGCCCGTGAATTCGAGGAAGGCGAAGGCATGCG
>VBJS01000135.1 GCA_005880055.1 Chloroflexota bacterium
TTCAGGCATTATCCGCCCCGCTCCCCATAATCCCCCCATGGGGCATCGCGGCGGCGGACGGCTTCGCGGAAGCCATCCTCCATCGCCGTGTCCCGCCAGGCGATGCCTTCCGGTGTGTGGCGGGCGATGCCGTCGAAGACCGTGCCCAAGATCTGCGTCGTGCGCAGCCCCATGTTCTCGTAGGCCTGGTTGACGAGCAGCTTGCTCATGACCAACTGGTTCAATGGTATCGTCGCCATCTGCTGCGCCGTTTCTTCAACGACTGAGGCAAGTTCGCTCTCCGGGACACTCTTCGAGACCAGGCCGAGGCGCTCGGCCTCCATGCCTGACAGCGGCTGGCCGGTGAGGACCAGACGCTTCGCGTGCTCCAGGCCCAGGCGGTACACCCACATCATGGTCGTCGGTTCACCCCAGACGCGGGCCGGCGGGTAGCCGATCTGGGCGTCCTGGGCCATGAAGATGAGGTCGCTGCAGAGAGCCATGTCAGTGCCGCCGCCGACGCACCAGCCGTGCACCTGCGCGATGACCGGCTTCGGGCTGTGCCAGAGAGACATAAAGGCGCGAACGTTGCGGCTCATCCCCAGGTAGTCCTGAACGGGGTCCCAGTGGCCGGACATCGCCCGCTGGGAGGCGTCTTCGGCCTTCGTGCCCCAGTCCAGGTCGTAGCCGGCACAGAAGGCGCGCCCGGCGCCCGACAGGATGATGACGCATATGCCGGCATCCTGGTTGGCGAGATCGACTGCCTCGTGCAGATCGCTGATCAGTTGGCGGTTGATAGCGTTGAGGCGCTCCGGGCGGTTCAGGGTGATGCGGGCGATGCCTGCTTGGGCGCTGTATTGGACGGCTTCGAACGTCATGGGCCTCCTTGCTGGTGTCCCTCTCCCCGCTCATGTTTCGACACCTCAGCATGAGCGAGAAGCGTGCAGTCGAGCGGACTCCATGACTATAGCGCGCTGCGGGAGGCGGTGCTCGCCCTCAGCCCACCTCTTTGGACGAACCCTTATCGCGGGTCTTACATCAGTGATGCGCCGTCATCGGCGCCCCACATTCAGGGCAGACGTCGGCCAGGGTCGTGCCTAATTCTGCTTTCTTCGACTCAATGGGATAACCTGCGGCTCTCCAGGCGTTGTAACCGCCGGTTAAAGCCCAGGCCTCACGCCCATTTTCGCGGAGGAATTGCGCCACACGGACGCTGGTGGCCTCGTCCGGTCAGGTGCAATAGGCGACGAAACTGCGGCCAGCGGGGAGTTCGCCCACGCGGCCGGGAATTTCGTCTGGTTCGATCCTCAGTGCATCCTTCACCGCCCCGTCCAACCTCCGCCAGGAATCAGGTTGAACCACGTCCAGGATGATAGCATCGCCGCCATCGATCATCTGTTTCGCCTCCGACGGCGTTACTCTGAGGCCATTTCTCATCGTAGAAACCTCCTCCCCGCGTGATCCCGTCTGTTGAGACCGGACCGTGAGACCGCGGAATCCCTGCCGAATGTCGCCCTCTGCACGACGCGGAGGGACAGCCCCTAGCTCTTCTTTTCCGGGCGGCCGTTGCGACCGCGGCCGACCTTCTCCGCGTCCTCGGCGTTGCGGCGGCGTGAGGCCTCGGCTTCTTCGGCGGCGTTGCGGCTCACGTCCTCCGCTGCATGGCTGATGTCCCTGGCGCGCTCGCTGACCTCTTCGCCGGCACGGCTCATGGCCTCGCGACCGGCAGCGACGGTGGCGCGAGCAGCTTCTCGGCCGGCGGCGACAGTGGCGCGGGCAGCTTCGCGGTTCACGTCCGTGACGCGCTGGACGACTTCCCGGGTCTCGGGTGCCAGCATTGCAACGTCTTCCATGACGGTGCGCGTCAGCTCCAGGCGGCGACGGCCACGACGCGTCCACGTCTCCAATACGGAGTTGGAGAAGCCCATGACATCAGCGGGCCGCTTCATCCACTGCCGGGCGAGGTCAGAATTTTCGCGCTGGGTCCGGTGCATCTCCTCGACGACGATGCGGGAGAAGCGCAGCATCCGCTCGTTGTTGTTCCGAACGGCGTCGTAGATGGCGTCGGATCCGCCATTCACGACATCAAAAAGCCGGTCTACGCGTGTAGGTGTAGCCATTCGATTAAGCCTCCCTCTTTCTGCTATTAGCGTTAACGATTGCCGATTAGCGTCTGGCGGTGCTCCGGCTCCGCGAGCGGGAGTTGGTAGATCGCGACTTGGCCGGGCGCTTCGTGGCGCCACTGCTCGACGCGCGGGCGCCGTTGGACCGAGCGCGAGCCGACGCACTCTTGGCCGTGGAGCGTGACTTGGCGGCGGAAGAGCGCCTGGCGGTAGAGGGGCGGCCCGCGGCGTTTCGCCGGCGAGCCGGGCGCTTCTGGCCGGTGGACTCCATTTCGTGGAGGATCTCTTGCCGCCGCTCGGCCATCTGCCGGCCGAGCCTGGTCAGCGTTTCCGTCCCGGCCTCGGCAGCCTCGGGCAGAATGGTTGACTCCTCCTCTTCGATGTGGGTGAGGACGTTCTCCATTAACACCTTGAATTTGGCGTCGAAATTGGTGCCGGCAGGCGTATCAGCCAGCTGGTCCATGAGCATTTCGGCTACGTGGTGCTCTTCCTCGGCTTCCTCGATCATCTCCTTATCGCCGGTCTCGCGTTGAACGGCCGGGTAGAAGATCTCTTCTTCCAGTTCGGCGTGGATTTCAAGCTCGGCGATGGCGTTATCTGCGATCCCTTTTCTCGCCTGGCTGTCCTGTGCTTCGTTGAATTGGCGAAACATCTCCTTAACGCGTCGATGGTCCTCGCGCAGCATGGTGAGCGCGTCCACGCGGGTACCCTCCAGGTTGATTTTTTGCATGGAGAAACTCCCTTCAAACTGAAGCTGGGGTCATGAGATAGTATCTCTAGGCCGGAGTTTCAGACGGGTAAAGCCGCCCGCCAGAGTGCATCGCATTTCTGTGGCATAAGCGCATAGAGCTGGCCGCTATCGGGCTGTCGGCTATAATCGAAGAGGCGGAGGCATATCGCGTGCAAGAAACGAAGACGGAACTAACAGGACTACAGGAACGCATCGCTCACGTCCTCCGCCGTCTTTGACGTCCCGGCGCTGGAAGCCG
The DNA here is from genome assembly GCA_005880055.1 of Chloroflexota bacterium. Lineage (GTDB taxonomy): Bacteria > Chloroflexota > Dehalococcoidia > SM23-28-2 > RBG-16-64-32 > VJS01. The sequence goes on from VBJS01000135.1 coordinate 3,092, forward strand.
AGATAACGCGCCTGGAGGCGCAATCGGGACAGCCGGGATTCTGGGATGATCCTCAGCGGGCGCAATCCGTGATGCGCCGGATATCCGAGGCGCGGGAGCAGGTGGACGCCTGGCGCCAGATAGAGACGCGCGTGCACGACCTGGCGCAACTTCAGGAGATGGCGCTGGCCGAAGATGACGCCGCAGTAGCCGGCGATGTGGCTTCTGAGACTGCGGCGCTGGCCGACCAGCTAGAAGACATGGAGCTTTCGCTGGCTCTCTCCGGGGAATACGACCGGCGTAACGCAATCCTGGCGATTCACGCAGGCGCCGGCGGGACGGACTCCCAGGACTGGGCGCAGATGCTGTTGCGCATGTACTTGCGCTGGTGCGACAAGCGCGGCTTCAAGGCGGGCGTGATCGACCTAATGCCGGGCGAGGAAGCGGGAATCAAGAGCGCCACCGTGGAGGTTGAAGGACCGAATGCTTTCGGCTACCTGCGGGCTGAGCGAGGCGTACACCGGCTGGTGCGGATCTCCCCGTTCGATGCCGCGCACGCTCGGCACACCTCGTTCGCGCTGGTGGAGGTGATGCCGGAAGTGGAAAGCGAAGCTGAAGTCTCGCTAAACCCGGACGACCTTCGGATCGACGTTTTCCGGGCGAGCGGACATGGCGGGCAGAACGTGCAAAAGAACGCGACGGCGGTCCGCATTACTCACCTGCCAACAGGCATCGTCGTTAGTTGTCAGAACGAGCGCTCCCAGGGACGGAATAAGGAGCTGGCGCTGCGGGTATTGGAGGCGCGGCTGCTCGAGCAGGAACTAGAGCGCATAGCCGAAGAGCAGGCGCGGCTAAAGGGAGAGCATATCTCCGCGGGCTGGGGGAACCAGATCCGGTCTTACGTGCTGCACCCGTACAAGATGGTGAAGGACCACCGCACGGGATTCGAGACAAGCGATGCCGAATCGGTACTGGACGGCGAGCTTGATCCCATCATTCGGGCCTATCAGAAAGCGACAATCGGTGACTAAGGCGACGAACGGCGGCCTCCGGTCCGTGAGCAGCATAAGAGCGAAGCGGCGGCAGGGAGCCGTATTGGTGTTGCTGCTGCTTGCCGTCCTCCTTTGCCTGCGCCCCTCGCCCGCGATAGCGCAGTCAGCGCCAACTGTCACCGATTCCGGCGTCGACGCTCGCTTCCCGGACCACCTTGTGTTCCGCGCCAATGCGCAGAGCGCCGCCACCATCGCCAAAGTCCGCCTGCGGTACGCAATCCTTCCGGATGGGACGGCGGCGACAGGTGAGGCGCAGTTCCAGCCGGGCAACAGCGTATCAGCGAGCTTCGCCCTACAGAGCAGCGACCAGACAACCCTGTACCTGCCGCCCGGCACCACGATCAAGTACCACTGGGAAGTGACCGATGACGCCGGGGCTTCTGCTCGCACTGAGGAAGCGACGTACTTCCATAACGACGACCGCTTTCAGTGGACGCCGATTGAACAAGGAGGACTTACCGTCTATTACTACTCCGGCTCCGAGGACCAGGCAGGAAAGATGCTTTCGGTGGGCGCGGAGGCGATCGACGCCGCCGAGAAGCTGCTCCGGACGCAGGTCAGCTATCCAGTAAAGGTCTGGATATACGACAACGTCGATGACATGCGGCCTGCCCTCCCCCGGACAAGCCCGACTTTCGAGCAGCAGATTGTCTTGCTGGGTGTCCGCATCAGCAGCGACACCGTGCTTGTTTTGGGCGACGCCTCTTTCGACACACTACGTCATGAACTGACGCACGTCGTGACGCACGCCGCCGGCGAAAGCGCCCTGGGAAGCTTGCCCGCCTGGCTGGATGAAGGCACGGCAGTCTTCAGCCAGCAGGACAAGGGTGGGTTTCAGAACGCGATTGAGCGAGGGATCCGAGACGGCGAGGCGCTTTCGGTCCGCTCAATCACAGCGGCACCTGGAGACCCGGCCAAGGTGGAGCTCTTCT
>VBJS01000136.1 GCA_005880055.1 Chloroflexota bacterium
GCCTTCCGCGACGTGGAACGTCAATGGGCCAGAAACAAGATCGATCACCCCGCCGATCGATTGGAGCGGGGCGTTGCCAGGATACAGCGGGATCGCCCCCCCATCCGTGGGAAATGCGCCGTGAGGCGCGACCACCAGCAGCACCGGCAGGCTAACGCTGGCCGTCTCACTCTTTGCAGCTGGGTTTGCCGGTAACGCGCCCGGGGTTTGTCCCTCCATCGCTACGATGGGCGACGGTGTCGTGGCGGCGGTGGGACCGAGAAAGGTTGTCAGGTTGGAGTCATTTGGCGGAGAGGCCGCTCCAAGGACCACGTTTCCGCCGACCGTGGCCGAGGCGGCCACAGGTCTGAGGACGACACCCCCGGCGGCGCCCGCCGCTAGCGCCCCGGCGAGCTTCAGCAGGTCCCGGCGGCTGCTCGTCTTCCCGCTGCCGTTCGAGTCCTCATCGCCTTCGAGAGTCTGCAGCCGGATGGTCAGTTCCTGAAGTCTTTCTCGAAGTCCCGCGATCTCGTCCTTGAGCGAGTTGTCGTGCTGGTTATCGGGTTTCATCCGTTTCTCCTAAGCGGGTGCTCGAACCAACGGCGATGATTGCTGAGCCGCCTCGCGGGCCCGAGGCGCTCGGCGCGAGCGGCCCGCTTAATTCGATCGACGATCGAGCCAATGGTGTACTTCGGCTGGGCCTGATTGGTTCCGCGTCTGGGCACCTGGAACCACTTCATCTTGTTCATGCATCCTCCTCGGTTCGGGCATGGAAACTTCTTCGGTCGACGATTGCGACGAATTGTAGACACCGCGCCAGACCGCTGTCGATACAAGTTCGGTGTCGGAAAGGCGCAGCTAGCGCCCGTCAGCCGGCAGGATATTCTGCGAACGGCTTTCTTTGAGAAGCAGCAAGAAGGCGACCGCCGCCGCCCGCTTATGAATTCCGTGCTCAATGAAGAACCGATCGAGGTGCGATTGAACGGTTCGAGGGGAAACTCGTAGCTTCGAGGCGATCTGCTTATCGGAGAAGCCTGCGGCGACGAGCTCGAGGATCTGTTGCTGCCGGGGCGTCATGTGCAGACGCCGGCGGATGTTCGATTCCGGCCCTCCTTCCATTGTTACGCCCCCTTAATCCGCGCGCCGGTAATTACGTTGGGCGGCGTCGCGGCGTGCCCAACAGCGCCGGCAACCTTTCAAAGTTGCGTTCGTACGCCATCCTGATGAAGGCGAGGGCGCGCTCTCGGGCGCCACGACCCTCGAGCATGCCGCTGTAGAGCGCGCAAAGCTCGGCGAGCTTTGCCCCGGCTCCCCGCTCGTAAAGCAGTCCAAGAGCCCGTCGAAACAAGGCATCGGCCTGCGCCGGCTCGCCGCGTTTCTCGGCGACTGTGGCCTCGAGCGAGAGCGCCGTCGCCTCCCGAACATGGTCGCGGGCTCGCCGCGCCGCGTCATGGCCCTCCCGAACGAGCGGGAGGGCGTCGTCCAGTCTGCCCTCCGTTAGTGCGTAGCGTGCGAGCTCACAGGCGGCCGCCGCCAACGCCACCGGATCGTTGGACTGGCGCCCCCGCTCGAGGCACGTCTGCTGATAATGTTTTGCCTCCTCTAATCGTCCCGCGGCAAAGTGCACGTCGGCGAGATTGTTCAGGATGTGGTTGGCAATCCGTTCGTGCCCCAGCAGGCGGTGCATCGCGAGAGCCCGGTCGCAGTGCTTGAGCGCGGCATCGAAATGTCCCGATGCCCGCGCCGTTATCCCGAGCGCCATGTGGGCATTGGCCATGCGCGTCAGACTCTCCGCGTCCGTCGCGAGCGCGAGCGCCCGCCGCAGGTATTCGGTGGCTTGATCGAGCTGTCCCAGGTGGTAAGAGTCGTTTGCCAGGTTGGTCAGGATCCGAGCCTGCAGGTCAGGATCCGCGTGCTTGGATTGACCTAAGGAGCGGAGCGCCCGCATGTTGTTCTCGATCGACGCGGTATATCGCTCCTGACTGCCGAGAACCGCGCCCATCTCGGTATAAATCTTGGCGGCCAGCTCGGGATCATCTGGAGGCGTCACGGCGGCAGCAGCCTGGAGTTCGCCGAGCGCCTTGGCCCAGCGGCCGATGGCGAACAATGCCATGCCACGCAGACGCAACAAATTTGCCCGCGCGTTCGCCGTGATCGGAAGGCGGAGGCCTTCCTCGACCGCCTTCAGCGCCTGCTTCGCATCGCCGGCATGCACAGCGAGCTCAGCAGTCTTGGTCAGGTACTGGACGTCGTCAGATGGCGCCTCCTGAAGGAAGTACGAGAGGGGCCGGCCGAGCCGGCTCGCGAACAAGCGCAGTTTTGGCAGTGAACAATTGGCCAGGTCCCGCTCGACCAGACTGACAAAGCCTTTGGTTGCGAGCCCCTGAGCGAGCTCTGCCTGGGTCATCCTCCTGTCGGTCCTTGCCTGTCGCAGCCGCTCTCCCACTGAGTTCACTGTTAACTCCTCAGTTTTATGTGATTAAACAGCCCCAGCACCACTATATTGACATGAATACACGCCGGTGGTAGCTTAAGCCCGCTGTCGCCATCGGGCTCTCACAAGGAGTGAGCTATGAATCGCCTGAGCCGCCTCTTTCTGTTACTCGCCGCCGTGTCGACGTGGCTGCTGACGACCGCTGACATCTGGCCGACCCGCTAGCGCGGTTGCTGCCCGCCGATCGCCCCAATATTTCGCATAAACCAGATCGACGTCTCGAGTCCCCGAATGAAGGTGGGCAGGTGGAACTTCTCGTTCGGTCCGTGCGCACCATCGCTGGGAAGACCGAAGCCCATCAGCACGATGGGAATGCCCAGCAGCCTCTGGAACGCTGAGACCACGCCGATCGAGCCCCCCGAACGAAGAAATACCGGCTGGACCCCGAAGGCGTTCTGGTAGGCAGCTGCGGCTGCGGCCGGGACAGCCCCGCGGCGCGGTAATTCCACCCATGGCGTCGCAGCTACGAGACGCACCGATGCGCGAAGCCCCTCGTCGCGTGCGCCGGTGATCCAACGGCGAAAAAGCTCGGCAATCTCGGTGGGTTGCTGATCAGGCACCAATCGAATATCGATCCGGGCGGACGCTCGGGAGGGAATCGCGGCCGGGCCGCCGGCGCCGTCTGTCGAAACGCGAGTCACGGTGAGGCCCGGTCTCGCCGTGGTTCGCTCGTACAGGCTATAGCCAGGATCCCCACGAGCGGGTGGCGATCCCTGCGTCTTCACGATCGCGGAATCGGGCGGTCCGACGGCGACCAAGTAGGCCCGCTCTTCGGGTGTTATTGCCCGGACCCGACGGTAGAAGCCGTCGATCGCGACCCGGCCATCGGGAGCGTGAAGCCGGGCAACCAGCCCGCTCAGGTGCTGGAGCGGGTTCGGCGCCGAGCCGCCGAAATAGCCAGCATGCACATCTCGGGCCGGACCGCTGACGCCCAGCTCCAGTTGCAGGTTGCCGCGCAATGCGTAGGTTAGCGCCGGGCGCTCGGGCGAGGGGATCCGGGTATCAGAGATGACGATGAGATCTGCAGCAAGCGCGTCGCTCCCCTGCTGCATGCGTTTGATCAGCCCTGGACTGCCGATCTCCTCTTCGCCGTCAAGGAGGACCACGACGTTGACCGGCAGCTCGCTGGTTGCCAAGTAGGATTCCAGCGCCTTAATGTGCGTAAACAGCTGCCCTTTGTCATCGCTGGCCCCGCGTCCATAGAGATGGTCGCCGCGGAGCGTGCCACGAAACGGCGGCGTTTGCCACGCTTCTCGCGAACCCTCGGGCTGGACATCGTAGTGACCGTAGATCAGGATGGTCGGCGCGCCTGCCGCTCCCTGCCTGCGAGCCCAAACGAGCGGGTGGCCGGACGTCCGCCAGACTCGCGCATCAGCCAGGCCGATCCGTCTGAGGTGGTCGGCGAGCCACGCCGCGCACCGCTCGACATCACTCTTGCGACGTAGATCAGAACTGACCGAGGGAAAACCGATCAGTTCGCACAGCTCGTCAACAAAGCGGGCTCGGTGACGGCGGGCATAATCCACCGCCAGCCGGGCGCGATCCATGTCAACGGCGCCCGATCAGGCGCAGCAGGTTGCCGCCCAGCACCAGGTCTTCCTCATCTCGGGGTAGGCCAAGCAGGCGGATCTTGTGCAACTCGACTCCCGGATGCAGCCACGGTCCATCGGAGCCAAAGAGAAGGCGATCCGGACCGGCTCGCCTGATGGTTTCAACCAGGTAGTCGAATCGGCGAACGCCGCTGCTGTCGGCGAAGACATTCGGCAAGCGGATCATCTGGTCGATGACCTGCCGGTGGGCGCGCCAGTCGTCCCCGAAGCTTCCAAGGTGGGGAACGATGAAATTGACGGTTGGGTATTGGCCGGCTACCTGTTCGATCAGCGGCGCATTGCCCATCACGTCATAGATGACCGGCAGGCGCAAATCCCTGGCCGTCTCGCAGATCTCCCGCGTGATCGGAGCGTCGAAGCGGTGAACCTTGATGCCGCGAAAGCCCCAGCGCGATTTCGCTCGGCCGACCATAGTGCGAACGTGTCCCTCATCACGCCCCGGATGGACGCCGGCAAAGGGAATGAAGCGGGCCAGATCGCGAGCGACCAGCCGTGCCAGCGCGGCGTTCGCGCGCGCATAGCTGCCGTGGAATGGCGGCATGACGACGGTCCGATCGATCCTGGCGGCGCGGG
>VBJS01000137.1 GCA_005880055.1 Chloroflexota bacterium
GGTCGCCCGCCGCTACAGACGGAGTACCGTCTTCCCTCGCGCCGAATCCGAAAGCCACGGCTGGCCAGGTGACCCGGCCGTCGCGAAGCCGCAGGCGCAGGTGCTGTCCCCCCTCGCCCATCGTCCGGACGTCCGCCACCTCTAGGTCCCGACTCAGGAATGTCGGCTCTGGGTTCGCGCAGCCGAACGGCGCCAGCTGGAACAACTGCTCGATCAGCCGGCCATTGATCCGGTGCAGAGGGACCTGCGCGTCAATGTCGAGCACCGGCATCAGTTCGATCCCTGCGAGCTCCTCCGCAGCCCGCCGCACGAGCGCTTCCTTTAGCACCGGCAGTTTCGCGTTCTCCGCCGTGAACCCGGCTGCCGCGCGGTGGCCGCCGAAACGCACCATCAGTTCCGGGCATGTCCTCAAGGCCCCGGTTATATCGAACTCTGGGATGCTCCGGCATGACGCTCTACTCGTCTCCCCGCCCTGCTCGTAGACCACGGCCGGCCGGTAGTGCTCCTCCGCCAGCCGTCCCGCCACCAGGCCGACAATCCCGGACGGTATCTCCGGGTGACCGACGAAGATCAGCGGCGCATCCGGGTCCTCCTCCGCCAAAAGCCCGCGTGCCAAGTCCATCGCTGCCTGCGTCGCCTCCTGTCGCTCGCGATTGAGGCCGGTCAGCTCCAGCGCTCGCTCCATCGCCCTCTCTTCGTCCGCCTCCATCAGTAGCTCGAGCGCAAGTCGGGCGTGCGCGAGCCGTCCGGCCGCATTCAGCCGCGGCCCCAGCGTGTAGCCGATGGAGTCCGCGTCCAGCCGCTCGGGGCTCAGTCCCGCCGTCTCGATCAGCGCTCGCAGCCCCGGCCGCTGCGTCCGCCGCAGGGCGAGAATCCCCTGCTTAACCAGCCAGCGGTTTTCGTTCTGCAGCGGCGCGACATCGCAAACCGTACTCAGCGCCACGAGGTCCAGGTACCGTTCGGACGCGAACTGGCGGCCCAGCGAGGCGTACAGCGCCGAGATCAGCTTGAACGACAGCCCGCCGGACGCCAGCTCGGCGTCGGGGTAGCGGTTCTCCGCCCGCTTAGGGTTCACCAGCGCCGCAGCCTGCGGCAACACGGGCGGCACAGTATGGTGGTCCACGATGATCGTATCGACGCCCAGCTTGCTCGCCAGGGCCACCTCGCTCACCGAGCTCGTTCCGCAATCCGCCGTCAGGATCAGCGACACGCCGCCATCGGCGAGCCGCTGAATTGCTGTCGCGTTCACTCCGTAGCCCTCGGAGAAGCGGTCGGGAAGATACGTCATCACGCGTCCGCCCAGCTCGGCCAGCCCTTCGGCGAGGATGGCTGAAGCGGTAACGCCGTCGACGTCGAAGTCTCCATAGACGGTGATCAGTTCGCCTTCTTCCAGCGCGTGGCGAAGGCGGGCCAGGGCGGGCGCCGCATCCGGCAGCAGCATCGCGTCGTACGCAACCTGCGCCCCTTCCATCGTGGCCGCCGCTTCTGCTGACGTACGGGCGCCCCTGTGCCAGAGCAGGTGGCGGATCAACGGCGCGTACGGCGCTGAGGCGAGCTCACCCTCCGGGAAGCGGCCGCGCAGCCGCCAGCGCAGCCGTCGCCTTAGCGGGGCGACCGTTTGCTCAGCCTCGGCTGCGTGTAGAGAGACCATTCGGCTGGTGTCATTGTGCGGCATGCCGCTGCACAGTTCGAGGGTCAAACGGCAGCCGTTTGTGGATTAGTCCGCCCGGCCCTATGCTAAAATCTCAGAAAATGCGCACCGCTACCCAGTATCTGGTTCGCCCGATGCGCCTCGCCGATGTCCCGCAGGTCGTCGAGATCGAGCGCCAATCCTTCCCTTCGATGTGGCCGCCCACCGCCTTCAAGCGGGAGCTGCAGCAGAACCGTATCGCCCGCTACGCCGTCGTGGTGCAGCACAACCCTTCCTGGACGCCTTCTGCTCAGCCGGAGCCACCCGGGCCGCCGCCGGAGCGCGAATCCGGCCGCATCGGCCGCATCATCGGCGAGATAAGGCAGTTACTGCGCCCCGAGGCGGAGGCAGCGGCCCTACCGCCGCCCGAAGAACGGCGCGAACTCGTCCTCGGCTTCATCGGGCTCTGGATGCTCCCCGATGAAGCGCATATCGTGACCATCGCCGTTCGCAATAGCCACCGCAGGCGGGGCATCGGCGAATCCCTCCTCATCTCCGCTATCGACGAGTCTCAGCGCAACGGCCAGGGGTTGATGACGCTGGAGTGCCGCGTTACCAACGAAGCTGCGCTCGCCCTTTATGAGAAGTATGCCTTCGAGCAGGTGGGTATGCGGCCTCGCTACTACTCAGACAACCACGAGGACGCCTACGTCCTCACGGTCAGCTCCATCACCAGCGAGAAGTACCGTAACCTCTTCGCCCGCCTTCGATCAGACCATACCCATCGCTGGGGCGACTTCCGAACCGAATTCGAGTAACTGTCATCGCGAGGCGCGAAGGGATCTGGCTGCGTGGCGGACGCGCGGAGTACCAACGCCCCACCCCGAGCAGTCGGGTTACCCTGAACCTCGCGTCCCAGTCACGTAGTCCCAGTCACGTAGGGGCGACAGGCCCGTCGCCCTCGCCCATTTGCCCGTTTCCCAACGAGCTTGCGCTTCCACCTCCTCTCCACTAGCCTGAGGGCGATGTCCACGCCCCTTGAAAAGCTGCGCCGGCGCCTGCATCTAACACCCGTTTTGCGAGGCCGCGGTCCTGTGTCCTACGACTATGGCTGCTGGGTGGACGACACCCACCACCTGCTCGTCACGCTCTTCGGGGAGGCCTCCCAGGAAGAGCGCGGCTTCCTCGAGATCGTTGGTGAGGGCGCGGAGGCCCGCGGCTGGGGCCTCCCCCTCGCCCCGGCGAACCCCTGGGGCATGCAGGCCCGCCTTGATCGCTGCGAGGACTACTTGCGGGCCTTAATCGCACGCTTGGAAACCGCGCCTCAATCGGCGTAAGTCTGGTGCTTCAGAACCCAGATTAAATGACCAGAGCGCCCATTTCGAAGGGGTAAGTGGCGCTGACCTAGCAGCAGCCTTGTTTTGCAGAAAAAGAGTTTGTGGGGCGCACGTTAGATATGAGTCAAGGGGCAATTGGCACAGTTACGACGTTCTTCAGGTACTCACGGGGTGGGCACCCTGTAGCGGTCGAGATACCGGTTGTCCGCTAATATGGATGCGGACCCTACGCGGCCGCCGCCTTCGCCGCCGCTGCCGCTGCCACCAGGTCCGCCGCGACCTCGAACGGCAGCCGCGAAGTCTCGATGGTCAGGTCGTACAGCTTCGGGTCTTCTACCTCTACACGCCAGAACTTGCGGTAGAACGCCCCCCGCGCCCGGTCGCTCTCTGCCGTCCGGCGGGTCGCCTCCTCCAGCCCGATGCTATCGCGCTCTGCCAACCGGTACGCCCGCAGCTTTTGAGGCGCAATGCAGAGCACGTGCAGAGCGGCCGGCATGTCTTTCAAGATCATCTGGCTGCCCCGACCCAGCAGCACAATCTTCCCGCCTGCCGCCAGCTCCTCGATCAGCGCCGTCATCGTCTTCAAGTAGAGATCATCGCTGAGTTGCGGCTCCTCCGCGGCCATTTCGGAATAACTGCGAGAGAGTATCATCTCGAGCCCTGTTGCTCCCGTCAAAGGGTCGGCTCCGGAGGCCGCGGAGCGCTCGAGGAATGTCCGTAGCAGCCCCGCGAAGCGCTCCTTGAAGCTGCCGCGGCGCTCGTCGTGCTCTGCCACCGTGCCTACCGGCACCCCGCAGCGCTGCGCCGCCCTGACCATCAACTGCTGGTCCACGAAGTCCACCCCTAGCCTCTGCGCTGCCGCCTGGCCCACCTCGCGCGCCCCGCTCGCGATGTTGCCCGACATTGTGACTACGGGCATGTCTGCCTCTCAGTTCTCGCCATTCTTGACGACTTGTCCCCGAACCTCCCCATTCCCGATTTCGAGTATACGGCGGGCTGGGACGATGTCAAGCGATGAATCCACTCGCCGGCGGTGCGTACGAGCCTCGCTGCGCGCGACGACGGTCGTCCCCTCACCGCTCCGCAGGATTCGTTCCCGGCGAAACGCCCCTTCGTTGGGCGATTCCATCGGCGGTCAGAATGACATGTGTCCTAACGCCCCGGGCCTAACCCTCAAGGCAGCGGGCCGAAGTCAATCACGATCGAGTCACCGTCCTGCGGGATGTACTCGCTCCAGTCGAACACCGGGTCGCCGTTCACGTAGACATGAATTACGCCCAGCGTGAAGTCGTTGCACGGCTCGCCGTTCGTGTACGAGTGCTGGCTGCCGGGCCAGCGGATGGTATCGGCGGTCAGCTGGCCGCCGCCGTACTCGAACCACTTCACGAGCCGAGCGCCCCGGCCCTCCTCGAAGTCGTTAAACGGATGGATGTGGATGATTCCGTCCCCGTGGGTATGGACGCCGCCTTCCCACGTGGGCGCGTTAGGCTGCTTCGCGCCGCGGACATAGAAGGCGATGCGGGCGTGCCAGTGGTCCTGCCCAACGCGCGGAACAACGCTTGTTGCGCCCTTACCGCTGGCACCGGAAAGCGCGAGGCCGATGGCAGCGGCGATCAGCAAAAACGCCAGCCCAAGCGCCGAGACGACAATGGCGCGGCGCCGGACTCCGATTTGCAATTGGGATCGCCCGCTACTGGACGGTTATCGTCCCCGTCATCTGTGCCGGCTGGAAGTCGCACTTAAACGGATACGCCCCCGGCTTGTCGATCGTCCCCACAAGCTCGCCCGTCTGCCCGGCTTTCTCCGATTGCGGCGTCGATTTCAGGTCATCGGTTGTATCGAACTCCAGGTCCGGCCCGGTGATCCGAAGGTCGTGGACATGCTGGCCGTTGTTGGTCAGGTTTATCCGGAACTTCTTCCCCGCCGGCACGGTTAGATCTTTCGGCTCGAAGAAGTCATCACCCATCGCCACGTTCAGCTCGACGTCCACCGCCTCCTTCGGGGCGGGTGTGGGCGAAGCGGTGGCCGCCGGCGCGTTCCCCACCACAATC
>VBJS01000138.1 GCA_005880055.1 Chloroflexota bacterium
TCTCTGGTAAACTCCCACTCCGCGATGGCGGGAAATTCTCCCGTGAAGAACGCGTCCGCGTCGGCGGCGGCCTGCTCGAGCGCCCCTGGGAATTGAGTCTCGACGGTGTGGCGATAGTCCTTGCCGCACACGCCCCTCAGGAAGGTATCGACGGCCCCGGCCCTGTCACCAGCTTCGTATATCGGCATGGACGCCCCGAGCGCCTCAACGAGCGCTGCGCCACTGGGAACGCCGAGCAGGGCGGGTTCCAAAAGGGCAAGCGACCGGACGGCGTCTGGAGCGTCGAGGGCGAGCTGAATGCCGATAATGGCGCCCGATGAATGCCCCACGACATGAGCGGGCACGGCGTCCAGATTCCGCAAAAGCGCCAGGCAATCAGCAGCGTGCGCCGCAATGGGCAAGGCGCCGTTCGGCCCGCTGCTGCCAGCGTAACCGCGCCGATGATAGCCGATAAACCTGTAGCCCCGGAGGGCCGGTTCAGCCATCAAGGGCCGGTATGTGTCTCCCATGAGGGCGCCGTGAATGAACAGCACCGGCTCCCCTGAGCCCTGCACCTCGTACTCCAAGGTGATTGCGTTGACATCAGCACGCTCCATCGAGCGGCCTCCTTTCGTTGCGTTCGTCTGATGCCCCGTGCATCATGCGATCCCCAATCGCTTCTTGACCAACTCCGGGATCTGCGAGATCTCCTCTGCCACCGAGATCCCTGCCTCCTCCAGGCGGCGGATCTTCTCGGCGGCGGTATCCGCCTTGCCCTCCACGATTGTGCCGGCGTGGCCGAAGCGCATACCGGGCATCTTGTCCATGAAGCGACCGGCCATAAAGGCGACGATCGGCAGCCGTCCTGCCGCGGCAGGATTCGACTTCACCCACTCGGCAAGCTGAGCGTCCATCGGGCCGCCGGGCTCCGAGTAGATGACGATGGCGTCCGTTTCCGGGTCGGCCTCGAAGAGGGGCATCAGTTCGGCGTAAGTGGAGCCGATGAGCGGATCGCCGCCGATGCTTACGGCGGTGCTCTGGCCGAGGCTGGCTGCCGTGAGGGAGTTCGAGATCTCCGTCGTCATGCCGCCGCTACGCGACATAACGCCGATGCGGCCCGGTTTGTAGGCCTGCCGAGTGTTGGCCGCCGGGCCGCCGATGCCGCCCATCTTCGCTTTGCCGGGGGAGATGATGCCGAGACAGTTGGGCCCGATCACGCGAGTTCCCCGCATGCGAGCCAGCTCCAGCACCTGTGCGACCTCGTAGCGCGGAGTCCGCTCCGTCACGATGACGATCAGCTTGATGCCGTTCTCGATCGCCTCGAAGGCGGCGTCGCGGACGAACGGCGCGGGCACGGTGATCACGGAGCCCTCCACCCGTCCGGCCCCGTCGATAGCCTGCCTCACGGTGTCGTAGACCGGCACCCCATAGACGTCGCGTCCCGCCCGCCCGGGCGTTACCCCGCCGACGACCTTCGAGCCGTAGTCCAGGCACTCGCGCGTCATGTTCACGGCCTCGCGGCCGGTGATGCCCTGGATGATGAAGGTGGTGGAGGAGTCTATGAGGATGCTCACCGTTCTCGCACCGGGAAGACGAGCTCCGTCCTGTACTTGCTGGGATCAGTGTCGATGGTGGGATTGGAGTGGTAGAACTCCCACGGCAGGTCAGCCTTGAGGGAGTGCTCCTCTATCCACTCATACGCGGCGCCGATTACCGGCCCGAGCCGGTCGTATGGCCCGGTGAACCAAAGGACAGCGGCACGGCAGGCGGGCAACTCGGCCGGCCGGACGCGCTCGTTGCCGACGATTCCGCGGGCCACGGGTATGCCGACCTCGATCTCGGAGCCCGGCGCCCAGGATGTCTTCGGATAGGGCACGCCCGTGCGTTGGATGGCAGCTCCTTCGATGTAGGCGAGAATGTCTTGCACCATTGGGCCCATGACTTCGCCGCCGTTTGTGGCCGGTACCTTTGCCCTCATCATCGCGACATTCATGGCCGGTCGTCGCTCTTCCAGCCGGATGTTGTCGATCAACGTGCTCATGGCTTGTTCCGTGGCGGCATGGTCAGGCCTTCGACCATGAAGAGGTGGCCGGTGGTGGAGTTCTTTCGCAGGTTGATAATCGCCTGGTAAGCGTGAGACTCGTACCAGGAGCGTGCCGCTTCCAGGTCGGGGAACTCACCGACGATTGTGCGCAGGTGCGGGATCGAGCCTTCGCGCACCTCGGCATCATTTGCGGCGAGTATCTTCCCGCCGAACCCTTCCAGGGTCGCGAATATCTTCGAGGCGTAGTCGTAATACATATCGATGTCATTTACATCGAATTGCGCGATTACGTAGGCAGCCACGCTATCCCTCACCCCCGCGCTTCGCGCGACCCCTCTCCCGTGATTGGGGAGAGGGGTTGACTAAACGCTGCGAGTTCAATAACACGGAGGGCCAGCGGCAGATCGTGTGGCTGCATCTGGGAAATCATATAGGCTGCCGTTTCGTGCCGCTACCGGGACCGCCCTGCTTCGAGCAGCTTCTCCCGCCGCCGCTTCTCCTCGACGCGGCCGACGTGCTCCTCCAGCACGTACTCCGGGATCGAGCGCAGCAACAGCCCGGCGCCGATTATCACGATCAGCAGGTCGTCGAAATAACCGACCACTGGGACGAAGTCGGGGATCAGGTCCAATGGCGAGGCGAGGTAGAGGATGAGCCCCACCGCGATAAGCTTCGGCGCGATGCCGATGCGCGGATCGCCGAAGAGCGCTCCGGCCAGCGAGAGTTTATCGCGAACGTTCAGCTTCGCGATGCGGCGGGCGAGCTTCTTCTCTTCGGAGGTGTAAATCTTCCACCAGACGAAGCCGGCGCCGGCGATCAGAATCAGCAGGATGCCGGCGATGATGCCGAAGGTCACCCAAATCCAAGTCGCCATATCTTTATTCTAGGCGACGCCCGCAACTGTTACGGTGACGCAACGCCGCCTTGCGTTTCGGGTGCCTAGGCCGCGCTATAATCGCTCCGCAAGACGGTAGAGAGCAAAAGGAGGCATCCACATGGTCAAGGCTATCCCGGATGAATACCACACGGTTACGCCCTACCTGATCGTTGAGGACGCTGCCGGTCTCATGAATTTTGCGGAGCAGGTGTTGGGCGCCCAGGAGACCGTGAGCATGCCCGGCCCCGACGGCAAGATCGGCCACGCTGAGATGCGCATCGGTGACTCCGTCGTCATGCTCGCGGATGCCGGCCCCGACAATCCGGTCGGACATTCGACGCTCGTGTTGTATGTCGAAGACTGCGACGCCTCCTACCGCAAGGCGCTCGCAGAGGGCGGTTCCTCAGAACGCGAACCCGCCGATCAGTTCTACGGCGACCGCAGCGCCGGCGTGAACGCGTGCGGCGTCACCTGGTGGCTTCACACCCACATCGAGGACGTCTCGCCGGAGGAGATGCAGAAGCGCATGGCGGCGATGGCCGGCGCGCAGGCCTAGTCCGGTCTATAAATGTGGCGGATGGCTTCAGTCTTCCACGCGTGGCCTGACAGCGGCGGGGCGGCCCGTGATCTACTGACGCCCCGTTATCTCTGTGGCGGAGCCCATCGTGGCTCCACGAAATGTCGCGTTGCCGGGGAGGCGCCCGTTAATGCCGGTCGCCAGAGCCGGCGCGGCTAGGCGAGAAGCGTCTTGATCACATCGTCCGCTCGGTTGATCACTGTGGCGATGTGACCGTCGCCGGGATACAGGTGGAGCTGGCAATTCGGAAGGCGCCCGGACACGTAGCGGGCCGTCTCCGGGAAGGCCAGACTGTCCGCTTCGCCATGGAAGACGTGTACCTTCATGCGGACCTCTTCCAGCGTAAACCCCCACGGCCGGCCCTCCAGAGCGATGGTCTGAACGGCGCCCCGCATGCCGTGGCGACCCATCTCCTTGAGGGCCTCACTGAAGCCATCGTCCCGGTCTGGTTTTGTCAGTATCTCCCGGTCCGACTCGGGCATATGCTCGATCATCTTCGCCATTGACTTCTCCGGGTTCCTAGCCATGCGCGAGAACAGGTATCCGAAGAGGATTCGCGCCAACCAGGGTGTCCGGCGCGCCACCCAGATCGCCCGCAGCTCGTCCTTCAAGACGTACTTGCCGGGCTCCGGTATATCCAGCGGACCCACCCCGCTCACTACAGCCGCGCCAGTCAACCGCTCCTGAATGAATCGAGCGCGTGCGTACGAATACGGCGCCCCGGAAGAGATGCCGACGACTCCGAAGCGCTCGATCCCGAGCGAGTCCGCCAGGGCCGCCACGTCGTCGGGCCAATCCGAGATCTTGTACCCTCTCTTGTAGCTCGAGAGCCCGATGCCCGGCCGGTCCACGCCGATGATGCGAGCGCCCAGTCGAGAACCCGCCGCATGGTAGTTCCACGCCTCGAGCCGCGAGGACGGCCAGCCGTGGAAGTAGAAGATAGGCTTGCCCGCCGGATCGCCGTACTCGGCGTATCCCAGGCCGCGTGCGTCGCCCAATCGCATCGTCTTCTGGCTGGCCTCGCTGCGCACCCCAGATGCGCCCGTCTGCGAAATCTGCTCAGCCATCTTACCCCTCCTCTCCCTCTTCCCCACCGGTTCCCCCAAACAGCACTCGCCTCACATCTTCCACCACGTTGGTGCCGTCCAGCCGGAGGTGCCGCGGGTTGAAGGACTCGTGCTGCACAGACAGCACGACGTCTTCCGGCGGGACGTCGACCGGGAGTGGCAAGCCTGCTACGCCGAAGGCGTCGGTCTTCGCTTCCGCCAGCACCCGCCCTCCGTGCGAGACCGCCCGCACGAGCGCTCGCTGGATGGGCGCCTTCTCGCCACGGGCGTCTGCGTCGTTGTCGAGCACCGTGACTGTCACCGTCCGCCCGTCGTTTGACGGCTCGACCGTCACGTCCATGTCGAGCAGATACACGAGCGGCTCCGTGACGATGCTCTTCAGCCCTG
>VBJS01000139.1:0-1655 GCA_005880055.1 Chloroflexota bacterium
GCAGCCCGAGTTCCCGAAGGAATCCGCCGAGTTAAGCGAATTGGCCAAAAGTTAAGAGATTGAGGGTCAGGATTATTGTTCGGTCGGTAAGTGAGCAGCCAAGCGGCGAAAAGCGGCGGAGGGAACAAATACCGGGCAGCGTTGGTGTGATGGTTATGACGGGTTCGTTGTCGGTCTCGCGCGACCTACACACACCCGAGGCCCCTCGCACTGCTGTGCCGAATAGCCGACGTTCACGCTCAACTAACTACCTGCGCGCCACTGAAGGTGCCGAGATCTGCACGCGTTCGCGGTCCGACCGGCTCGCGTCCGTTCGAGGTATCCGGCCGGGGCTTGCGCGCGGAGAATGAGTGCGTGGGAGATCACGGTGGCTCACCGTCCACGCCCGAGAACGGTCCGTTCGCGCGGGCACGGCCGCTCGACCCAGAACTCGTCGCACTCGCCGAACAGGGCCTTGCACTTCTCGATGCGTGTCTGCCGTCGGGCCCGGTTGACGCGATCGCTCGCGTTGAGCTCGTCGCCCAACAGGCGCTCGTCCAGGCGCGAAACACGATTCATGCTGCATGGCTGCTCCTGTTCGAAGGCTTCGAGATCCAGGCGCTCGCGCTGGCGCGCCTGATTACGGAGTACGCGGTCTTGAGTTGGTATGTCCGCTCCGGGCTTGGTGACCCGCAGGTGTGGCTTCAGATGGACAAGCCGCCACCCTCAAGCGGTGCGCAGCTCAAGGCGCTCGAGCGCGCCGGAGCACCCCTCCCGGAGCTCGCCGGGTACGCGACCGCAGGCCGGGCCCTGATGCACCGACTGGCACATCAGGATCCCGTCGCGTTCTCGTTCAACTACAGGCTCGCGGACGGCCGGCCGTCGTTCTTCCGCTCGGGCAGAACACTCGACCATCTCTCCCTCCCGCGTGGCGGAGAGTTCCTCGTGCCGCTCACCGCGTTCATGTTGGACTCGGTGACAACCGGGCAGAGCGACGAGCGGGACCTCTTCGATCGAATGGCCGACGCGTGGTGGGAACATGACGCAGGGGCACCACGGCCGGGGCGCGCGTCCCCTGATCGGGCGTGAACGATGTGCGGCTCCGCTCGGGAGTCACGGTGGCCCAGGCGCTCAAGGCCCTAAGCGAGCTCGCAACAGAAGCTGACAAGCTCGCCCACGGAACCATCGGAATAACTTCGTCGGATCAACGCGATGCGTACCTGAACTGGGCTGAGAAGGCTGAGTCGCATCTGCGTCATCTCTTCGTTGCTGCGGAGCCTTGGAGCGGCCTCTTCACGGTTAGGTACTGGAATCTGTACCACATCACGAACGAGACTCCTCACGCGTACTCGCTCATACGCGCCGAAGCCATGTGGCAGAGCGAGCGCCTTCGGAGTCTCTCTGATCGTCTGCGCGAAACGCAGCAGATTTTCGACTTGCCGGCCGGGCATGTTGCGGTCGTGCCCGACACCAACGTCTTTGCTCATTACCGCATGTTCGACCAGATACCGTGGCGGGACCTAACCAAATCAGCGTCTGTGAGACTCGTGATCCCACTGCTCGTCCTTGATGAGCTCGACGACCTCTCGTATAGGTCGCGTGAGGCGGGGCAGCGGGCGAAGGAAGTCCTCAGGACGCTTGCCAAGCTCCGTTCGGATGTGCAGTCAGATACACCG
>VBJS01000139.1:1719-12123 GCA_005880055.1 Chloroflexota bacterium
ACGAGTTGCTGACGCGCTCCGCATACTTGGCAACGGTTGTCGGCGATCGCGTGAGCGTCGCCACTGGTGATTACGGGATGCAGGTGCGCGCGGGCGCCCGAGGGCTGCGCTGCATCAGACTGCCGGACGACCTGCGACGGCAAGGTTCCTGACCCCTAAGGACGATCGGCGCCACCTGGCAACTTAGCTCAAATCCGCTTGAACCTGCCTGAGTTCGTCCGGATCCATGCGACACGCGCGCCGAACCTCATGTGGTTCTTGGGCGCGGGTGCGTCAGCTTTCCCGGAGGCTGATCGTCAGCGGGCTCGCCAGCAGACCGGACTGACACAACCTCGTTGGGCGGGTCGTAAGACCGGCGACTCCGGCCCCCTTGTAGAAGACACTCGCTGCGGTAAACTGATACGCGATCAGGAGAGGCCTCCATGGGCCCACGCCCATTCCGTGATCAGCGCAATACCGGGAGGCTGAAAACAGGACTCGTCGGCGACTGCCGCGGGAGGCTATATGAACCGCGCGTCGCCCACGCTGAGCGTGGGCGATTTGTTTTCGCGAGTAGTCGATCAAGATCCAGTCGTCCTGTTGGGCGCCGGCGCCTCCGTTCGTTCCGGCGTGCCGACCAGCTCCGACCTAGTCCGCCTCGGCATGCGATGGATCGTCGCCGCAGCCAAAGGCTGGACGCCCGATGACCCCGCGATCCGTGCGAGCGATGTCCATGCCGCGCTCCTCGCCGAGGAGTGGTATCGCGCAGACATCAAGCAGGCCGAGCTCTTTCCGAACGTTCTCGATGCGGTCCGGCCACGCGAGCGCCGGCGCGAGTTCCTGCTCGATGTCTTGGGCGGCATAACCACGCCCAGCGCCGGATATCAGCACCTAGCCGAATTGCTACGCCGACGACGATTGCGCACGGTGCTCACAACGAACTTCGACAATCTGCTGCCGCTCGCATTCGGTGCGGGCGGTCTCGTGACCATCGCGGATCAGAGCCAGTACGGCGTCATCAGCACCAACCCGACGCGACCCCAACTCGTGTATCTCCACGGCACGGTCGAGCACTACCAAGATCGGATACTGCGGGATGAAGTCGAGTCGCTGGATCCTCGCCTCGTTGAGCGTTTGGTGCCGCTCGTCCGCGATCATCCCGTGATTGTCGTCGGCTACCGCGGAAGCGAACCCTCCGTGATGCGCGGGCTCTTTCTGAACAACATCGCCGAGGCCGCCAGTTTTCGGCATGGCATCTATTGGTGCGTCCGCGTCGGCACCACCGAGTTTCACCCTAACGTGCGGGAGCTCGAGCGCGGAGTTGGTCGGAACTTCTTCATCGTCCAGGTCGACGGGTTTGACGAACTCATGTCGGACCTCGCTGCGCGCTGGATGTCGCGGGCGCCCGCCGTCTCTGGAGCGCGCAGCAACGCCGCCAGTCAACCTGCGACGACCGAGATGCCGTTCGAGCTTCGACCGAGCCAAATGGCTGCGCGTGAGGTGGACTGGAATGCCGTCGCACCGCTGTTGCGGTCCTATGCGGAGCGTGTCGATCTCCCGGCCGGCTCGGATCCGGGATCGATACAGCGTGTCGCCCATGAGGCCGGCCTTGTCGTGGGCGACGGCGGAAGCGCCCAACTGACTATCGCAGGCGCACTGCTCCTAGGCGCACCGCGCAGCGCCGCACCCGGAGCATGGGTGAACCTGCGCGTCGACAAGAAGCCGCCACGCGCGATCGACGGCACGATGTGGGAGCAGTACGAACAACTGAGCGCGCAACTGGCGGCACTCAATCGGCCCATACGCATGAAGGGCCCCCGATCGAGCCTCGCGCCACCGTATCCGACCGCGGCGCTGAAGGAAGTCATCGCCAATGCCCTCGTGCATCGCGACTACGAGGCGGACGATCCAATCGAGGTATCCGTGAGCCGGGAGGAGATCGTCATCCGAAGTCCGGGCGGCTTGGAGGCGGATCTGCGACGGCGTCTGCTCCGAGGACAGGTTACGCAGGACACGCCGCCCGATCTCCTCCAGCGCGCGCTCGCACTCGGCGAACGCGGCACCCAGTTGACGGGATACCGCAACCGCGTGCTCGCCGATCTCTTCTACGGGACCGGCCTCGTCGACAAGGCTGGTTCAGGCCTTGCCGACGCGTTCCAGGAACTCGAGGCCATCGGCGGGGCGCTCCGAACCGAGGTCACAGACGACAACGCGTGGTTCATCGCCCGCCTGCTCCGACGGCCAGCGCAACTCGATGAACTGACGGCCACAGCCCGACCGTCGACACCAACCGTCCTCTACGAACTGAACGCGCTCGAAGTGACGGCCTTGCCGGATCGGATTCACTCTGCGCCGACGAAGCTGCGCTACGGCGAGCTCCGGGGGAAAGACCTGTTCGCGCTGCCGCCGTACGTTCTGTATGAGGAGCGCCTCATCACGTTCTCGAACTTGGAAGAGCCCGGCAATCCACTGCGCGGTTACGTGGATGTCACGCAGCTTCGCTCGGAGCTGACGCAGTCTTGGGACGACGAGATCAGGGCACGACGCATCGTCCACCTCTTCAACGAGATCCTGTTTCGACACCTGGGCCGGCGAGGCCTTAACACCGACTTCAAGGATCGGCTGGCCTACTACGCCTGTCGCACGAGCGTCGCGCGGTATGTTGAATATCGGAGCCGCGCTCGCGAGAAACAGCGACGCCGAGTCAGTCATTGGCCCGGCGACGTGCGCCGGTATTGCGAGCACAAGGCAGCGCGGTTCGCGCTCGAGCGCGAGAGTGGGAGTTGGCTGCTCTCGATCGTGCCGACGTTCGTCTTCACGCGCGACGGCGGCCGCGATCGCGTCATCGGACGCGAGGCGTCATCGCTGGCGACGCGTG
Organism: Chloroflexota bacterium; assembly: GCA_005880055.1. Taxonomy (GTDB): domain Bacteria; phylum Chloroflexota; class Dehalococcoidia; order SM23-28-2; family RBG-16-64-32; genus VJS01. The sequence goes on from VBJS01000139.1 coordinate 4,577, forward strand.
CGTCGACTGAGGAGTACAACGACAAGGTCCGATTCGACCTTGTGTTCTGGTCCTCGGTCCTGTGCGATGGCCAGCCCACAGCCCATCTGGACGCCGGCGGCACAACGATCGAGTTATCCGCGCGCCCGATCGTGACTGAGGTCACGCCACTGCACCCTAATCAGGCGGCGCTCGCGGCCGGAGCACGGGTGTGACCGTCGAGGTTCGGACCCTCGAACTCCCTGAGCCGCTGCTTGAGTTCGGCGGACGTGAGCTACACACGGACCCCAAACGCGGGCTCCAAGAGTCCGGCCCCTTTAGCCTGCGGTACAAGAGCCAGCCCGCGGTTCGTCTGGGGATTGTCGGTCCAGAGGACGCCGTGACCGAGGCACTTCGGTGGTTCTGGATTCGAACGCGTCTTCCAGACCCCCTTGGAACTTGACCAGCGGTGGGTGCGACCCATCAGCGGGATCGACCTTCAACGGGCGCTACTAGAGACCGGTCGCTCAAGATTCGACACGATCGTCCGGCTCTACACGGAGGGTGTCGGACTTCTTGCCGAGCGTGAGCAGGGTCCCAATGTCATCGTGTGCGCCGTTTCCGATGAGATTCTCGATACTGCCGCGACTCTCGATCAGACAGGACAGCGCATCGGACACGGGCGGCCCGTCGATCCGCGCCAACTCCCTCTGAGTTTCGACTTCGCGACGGAGCAGAGTGGGGACGAGCCTCTCCACCGAGACTTGCGCCGTGCGCTGAAGGCCCGAGTGATGCTTCTCCCGCGGCACGTTCCGACTCAATTGGTCACGAGGCATCTGTTTCGCGACGACGCTGGCGGCGACGACCCAGCTGCCCGAGCGTGGAGCTTGAGCGTCGGCCTCTACTACAAAGGACGTGGCATACCTTGGCGACTGGCACACGTCGCACCGCATGTTTGCTTTGTCGGAATAAGTTTCCACCGCACGACCTCGCATACGCGGGACGTGACGTACGCGAGCCTCGCGCAGGCGTTCTCCACCGAGATCGAGGGCTTCGTGCTCCGCGGGTCCGAGCCCGTGCTGCCTCGTGAAGATCGGCGTATCCAGCTCAGCCGCGAGCAGGCGTTCGACCTCGGCCAGCAGATCCTCCGTGAGTATCGCGCCCATGCTGAGCGCCTTCCGGTGCGCATCACGCTGCACAAGACAACGCTCTTTTCTGCTGAGGAGCGCGATGGATTCACTGCGGCGCTGGCCGAGATACCAGTGCTCGAGATGCTCACACTTTCGGCGTCGAACTATCGCCTGCTAACGCCCTGGGCATATCCACCGAAGCGGGGAACGCTGTTCACGATCAACCGCCAGACCAACCTCCTCTACACGACGGGCCTGTACCGCCCGTGGGATACCTATCCAGGTCCGCACATCCCGTCCCCGATCGAGGTGGTCGCGCCGACGCTCGATCCCGACGAGATTCGCCGAGTGAGCGAGGAAACGCTGGGGCTAACGAAGATGAACTGGAATAGCGCGTCGATTGGCGGTCGCGATCCGATAACCCTGCGCATGGCGTATGAGGTCGGGCCGATCATGGCAGAGCTTCCGGCAGATGCCATCCCGGAGCGCAGCTATCGCTACTACATGTAGCAGCTGCGCATGCGAGCATCGCTCATGAGGCGTCGACGCCTCGTGTCCCGCGCTGCCGCATCGCCGCGGCCATCACTTCCCGAGCGCGTCGCAGTTGTCGAGCGCCGTCAGGACCTCTCTGAACGTTACTTTGAGAGGCGACTCGCCGATCTGGACCGGTTCGTTGACCGCGAGATCAACCTGGAGCAGGCGCGAACGGGTCAACGGCAGCTTGGCGTTGCACGCATCGCAATCGCAATGAGCGCTCTCCTCTTCGTCGTCGGGATTCTCACGTCTTAATTGCTAGTGCGGATTCACTAGCGCGCCATGTCAGTCGTCGGTCCCAGTCCGAGGTCGAGCTCGAAGGTTGTACGACCGTCTTCGACGGGAAGTTGCCGGGTGGTTGATGCTAGGCGCGTGGAAAGCACGGACCAGCTCTACATCTGGATGCGGGCGGCGGAGTTCGAGCAGCGCGGCCTCCAGCTGCCGGAGCACGTCGTGCGTCGACGGATTGAAGATGGTCGCTGGATCTATGACGAGCAAACTCTCTGCGGCCGCCCAGTCCCGGAGGGACTCGGCTTTTCGCTTGGCCTCAAGACACCGCCCGTCGTCTGCGGGCCGTGCGTCGACAAGTTGCTGACGAAGTAGTTCTTGGCAAATGAGAGCGCCCTTCTAGGTGTTGGGTTGACCCACGTATCGTCGTGCGCGCCTCCCAGATCGAAGGTCAAGGCTGCTTCGCGACGAGCCGCACTCGGCGTGCCGAGGTCGTTGGAGTGCTCGGCGGTCGGCTTGTTGACGACCATGAGCTTCGGCGAATCGCGCAGACCGTCAAGCACTACAACAGCTTGGCGATTGACGAAGGGGTCAACCTGATGTTGGAAGGCGACGAGATTCTTGGGCGCGGCAACTACTCGTGCGATCCGAATGTCTGGTTGCGGGATGCATTCACGCTCGAGGCGCGCCGCGAAATAGGTCCAGGTGACGAGCTCACGCAGGACTACGCCGTGTTCACAGCGGTCGATTGGGAGATGGTCGCGGAGGTGATTGGCAAGGCGCTGAGCTCCAAGACCGCTACCAAGGTCGCTTCTCGCCGTTACTGAGTCGACGAATCAAGAGCGCCAAAGGATTCGGAGTTCGCTGAGAACGCCGGTCGCCGCCGAGTGGTTTGCAGGACCATGGCGCTGTGCCCACCATCTTGCAGTTCAGCTCCGTGGCCTGACGGACCATGTGGTCGGGGTCGGCAATAAGCCCATGGGCCCGAATACGGCGACATGCGCCGTCGATCGCCTCGCGATTAGATTGACGACGCGTTGACAGTCGAACTTCAAATGCTTTGGACTCTGCATGAAGCGCCGGATCGCGCGCGCCATTTATTTCCACGGGTATCCGGCAGGCGCAGGCGCACTCACTGCTGCAATTGCCAGCGCGCTAAACCTGCCGGACCGTCAGCTGGACGATGTCCCACCACGATCGCGTCGAGCCGCCGAACTGTTGTGGCGTGAGGTCGTCCGCACTCGATTCCGGCCGTCCCAATCGAGCTTGATGGCATGACCATTCCGGTAGCAGGGCCAGAGCACGTTACGCACTTTGCGACCCCGCGGTTCGGCGAGAGCGCGGCCGACACCTCCGTAGGTGAAGTGGAATCGGGAGCCACGGACACTTGACGGACGCCCAATTGCGAGCACGCAAGAGGTGACAGTCCCGATGGCAGAGCTCACCGGCGCAGCGCGGGGCGCGATCCAAGCTTTGAATGGACTCGCCCGCGAGACTCTCGCGGCCCGCTACGGCGAGGTCGTTCGGCTGATGACTGGAGACGCCGAGCGAGCACTCGAACTCCGCCGAATCAGGGGGTTTCTGTCGTACCGCAGCACACACATGGACTTGGCCCGCCGACTTCATGACGCCATCGAGGCGTATGGCGATGGGCGACACTTCGACATCTACCTGGATGCGCATGATCGCGAGCTCGGTGATCTTCGCGAGCAACTCGCGCGTGAAATCGAGCGGCGACCGGTGTTCGTGATTGCGTGCACCGCCGACTACGCGGACTCGTTGGAATCGATCAGCGCGTTTGAGTTTGCGCACGCCAATGAGCGGCGTCTTGGCGGTGCTTGCGAGTTCGCACCCATCGTGTTTGCCGAGCCGCCTGCGGATGTCTGGCGCATCGTTGAGCCGCTCGTCCGACTTCGCACAACCGAAGATGCCGATTTTCGCGATGAAGGTTTCACTGACATGCTGCGCACGATCCTGGGTTCAGTCAGCGCAACATGATGTGACGGACCTGGCCGATCGTGGGTTCTGCGCCGCTACCCTATTGAGCTGGGACGTTTGGCCGTGCGGGCCTCGCAATCGTGTGAGATCTGAGAAGGAGCCACGGATGCCGAAGCGTGTGACCTATGACGTACAACGCGCGAAGGAGCAGGGCGGCTGGGACGTCGTGAAGGAGCGTGGTTCGACAGTCAGTCATCACAACACCAAGGAACCGGCCATTGAATCCGCCGTGCGGCGCGCCAAGCAGGAGTCCCTCGGAGAGGTGCGGATCAAGGGCCTAGACGGCAAGATCCAAGACGAGCGCACATACGGTAAGGACCCGTACCCGCCCAAGGGATAGCGCCTCGTCTCCAAGGCGTGTTTCGCTCTGCGAGCCACCAATGGCTGACCGTGTGAAGGTCGCGACCTTAGTAGGCGATGTCACGCTTCGGGAACCGATTCCGGAGATCGATGGGCCGCTCGTTGATTCCTGGTTTGCCGAAGATCCCGAAGGTGCGTGGAAGCTCTTCCTCGAGCGGCCCGCTCGCTCTCAGCAGGACGTCCTCGCCGTCGCGCTCACTGCGCACGAACATCGCTGCTGGGTAATCCAGGTCGGAGAACCGGTCGGTCTAGTGAGGCTCTCGACGAGAGACCGCGTGCCCCGGACAGGCGGCACTGCTTTACTACGTCGCACGCGGGCATCGGGGCGCCGGCTATGGGGGCCGGGCAGTGCTGGTTCTTCAGCACGCATTCGCTGACCTTGTTTCGACGGCACTGCTCGCGGACGTAATCCTTAAGAACACGCCCCGCACGAGACTCCTGGAGAAGCTCGGGTTCGACGCACTGGCGAACGGAAACTCGCGCGGAGCGACAAGGGACCAGAGCAACTAGAAGAGTGGCGACTCCTGCGGACTCCGCCACGAGAGTTGGAAAAATAGAGCTCGCCTAAGTTCGAACATGGTGCGATGGACCAAGTTCGCCCGCATGCGTGCAGACGACTCCTCTCATGGCGAAGAGCCGTCTGATCGCAACACGGTCACGTACCAAAACACGCCGTAGTCCTCCATCCACTCTGAGCCTTCAATCAGAGGTCGAATCGCCAGCACGTAGCGCCCTGGAAGGGCGGGTGCTTGAACCGTGAACTCAAACCAGCCGATCTGTCCGGGGCCGACGTAATCCCCGGGTTGCACGGCGACGCGGTTGTACCGTGGCCAGTCAGTACTCGGCGAGCCGTTGGTGCCATCACCACCGAGGTCGCTGGGCTTGTCTTGGCCGGGGACGGGGTTCCATGTGCCAAGGTAGGCGACCTCTCCGAGTTTCCCGCTCACCCAGCCGCGTGACCCCGAGTTGTAGTACGCGACGACCGCGGATGAGACCGCACCCGGGCAGAGACTTTGGTAACCACTCTGGCCGTACCACGAAGCGTGGAACCCATCGACGCCAGATGTGACCGTGGCTGGCGGTGGGATTCCCGGACCGGTGCTGCTCACGCACGCAGTCGGTGGCGCCGCTTGGCCGAAGCTGATGTCGAGCAGAGGATGCAGCTCAATCGCATTGGGCGCGACGCCGGTCTGCCCATGTTTGAAATCGAAGAAGCCCACTCCGGTCACGGTGATCGTGACGTTCGCTGTCTTGAAGCTCGTCGTCGCCCTCAGCCGTGCGTCGAACTGCGCGCGCGCGTTCTGAATGCCAGAGAGCAGTGGGCTCCCCGCGCCCACGCAAGCGGGATCGGCGATCTCGGTGATCATCGTGTTCCCGCTGCTGTCAGCAATGACGAGGTGGTAGTCAGAGTCATCCTCGCGCTTGTAGACGGTCAGCGTCGCCGTGATGCTGAACACGGTTGTCTCCGTTGGTCGCACACGGTTGCTTAGCGGGATCGGTCGGGGCGCCGGGAGAGCCGTGAGGCTCGCGATCGTGGTGTTCGTCGTAGCGCCCATGTTGATTAAGCCGGCGTCAGGATCAGTCCCGGTCTTCACTGACCATCGCTCTACCCCACATGTCGCCCCCAGCGTGACGGACGATGAGAGCGCGGCGACATATGGCAGCACGAGGACAAGCGACAGGGCGAATCGATTGAGTGGCCGAGTTTTGCTAAGGAGCGTAGAGCGCTCGGGCGTTGCCACCGTGTCCTGAGCACGAGCCGGAGATGCCGCCCGACTTACTGAACGTTCCGTCGGAGCACTGCATCACGTAGCCGCGGCCGTTTGAGAACGTAGCGATGCAGTTGAAGTACGAGCAGAAGGTCGATGGCGGGTTAGTGATGAACGATCCACCACAGAAGGTGTAGTTCCATGGATTCGGTGGTGCGCCGCACCGGTTGACGGTGGGCGCCACCGTCGGTCTCGCCGTCGGCGCGACGGTCGGCGGGACTGTCGGCGCCTGCGTTGGCGCGACCGTCGGTGCCACTGTGCGTGTCGTCGGCGCCACCGTCGCTGGCTGCGTCGAGTTCGCGGCACTTGGCGATGGACGCGGCGCGGTCGATGTCGTGGACGCCCGCGGGTTGGACGTCGAGTTCGGAGCGGCTGAAGATTGGTCGGCAAGTACCGCGGCCTCAGGGCCGCAGGCGATCGCCAACGCCAGGCATGCGTAGAAGACGGACCGATGCACCACTCCCACCCTTCGCCAGCTCCCCAGCACAGCTGATAACGACAGTCGTGCTTGACGTGAATCCTACTGTTCAGTGCAAGCCCGTCCGGCGCATGGGTGGCGTGTGCGACGGGGCTGCAGGGCGTGTGCGGTGGGGAGGGTCTTGTTGGTGGACATCGACTGTGCGCGTCAGAGTCGCGCTCCCTGTGAACGGGTCACGCGGGGTAGCAGAAGCCGCTCTCCGAAACATGAGTAGCTGGGTTTGCCCTCAGTGCGGGAGTCCCATGGTCCGCCGTTATCGGCGTGCGGATGGCCGTCCCTTCTGGGGCTGCGTTCGGTATCCAGCGTGTCGTGGCGTGCGCGGCGCGAGATTGACAGCCACTGCGAGGCAGACGCGTGTTCCTGACGCAACGTCAGCGGCGGGAGCGCAGTCCTCTACGACGGTCGGAAGGACCTGGACGTGGCTGATCATCCCTCTACTCCTGATCGCGGCCGTCGCATGGTCGCAGGCCGGATCACGGGGAGGCGGGCCCGGGCTCTCGAGCGGTACATCACGACCCGCCATCCTGGCAGCGACAATCGCACCGGCGTACGGTCCTACAGCTCGCTGCCGCGACGGCACATACAGCTACAGCGCTAACCACAGCGGCACGTGCTCACATCACGGTGGCGTCGCCACGTGGTACCGATGAGCGTCTCCGCAGAGCGTCGCAGCGCACGCACACGCTCGCCGATGCTCTCGCTTCTCGTCGTCTCGCTAGCAGTGTCGTGTACGACTGCGATTGACCCGGCGACGGCATCGCCTGGGCCATCTCGGTCGGAGAGTCTTGTTTCAACGGTTGCGAGGGCCACGGATTCTGCGACATCGACGCCAAGCGCGCGTGTCGTGACACTCGCCGCGAGCCAATTGATTCTGCCGCCAGAGTCGTTTCCCTTGTCTGGATACAAGATCGCGGAAGACCGCGGGACCGACACGTATTGGCGCCGAGACTTCGATCCGCTTGCGGCGGTTGGCGCTGACTACGCCTACATGTTGATCGAACTGACCCTGTATCCGTCAGCCAAAGAAGCCCAGTCGGCGTTACCGAAGTGCGGAGCGACGAAGGAACGTGGCGGCATGATCGCGGATCGGCC
>VBJS01000139.1:12132-16758 GCA_005880055.1 Chloroflexota bacterium
TTGCTGGCGGGCTCAGCAGGTTCGATTACTCGATCGCGTCGCGCAACGTCTATGTCTTTGTCCAGGTCGCTCCGAGTCTGTCCGTGAGCCAAACGACAGCCCTCGATGAGGCAGTCGCAATCGGACGCGTGCAGTTGGCAATCGTCGACCGAATCGCACCGCCATTCGCCGAGGCGCTCGCGACGCCGCTCCCGCCAGCGCCGAGCGCGCCACCACCACCGCCTGTTCCTGTGTCAACGCCACGGCTCGCCACGGCAACTCCCGCCCCGACTTCAGTGGCGACGAGCGCTGCGGTGTTACAGATCCACGGAGTCATCACGGACCGCGCCTCAGGGCAGCCAATATCAGGCGTATGCGTCAGGCTCCTAGCCACGAATGCGACAAATCCATACCACCCAGATACGGGCTGCTTCACAAGCACGAATGCACAGGGCAGTTACGTGATCGACCTCACTGGGCGCGCCCCGGCTGGCGAATGGTGGGCGCTGCAGTTCTCTAAGGTCGGCTACGCGACGTTCCTTGGAGGATTGTTCGGTCTCGGCGGCGATCCGAGTCAGTGCCCCTCGTTCGCCCAGCCCTGTCCGCCAATCGCAGAAAAAAACTACGCACTGAACATCGCTGTGCCAGCAACACCTACGCCGATTGCTGTTGGGTTTTCAAGACAGAGTCCGATTGTGGCAGGCGTTCCACTTCGGCTCACCTGGACGTCAGTAGGGAAGACGTACAACTTCGCCATCACGGTGAAACAAACCGTGAGAGGCGCAACAGCGAACCAGCAGGTGAAGGCCGCTAACCAGTTCAATCCAGCGCCACAGCCAGCTGCCGAGTACCTCTTGGCGCTCGTGCGCTTTGAGTACGTGACCGCGCCCAGCCTCGACATCTCCTACCGCACAAGTTCGTTCGATTTCGACGTGATCTCGGCGCAGGGTCTTCAGTACAACCACCCAACGTGCGTGCCCCCAGCTCCTGCCTACGGTGCGACGCTCTATCAGGGCGCGACCGCCGAGGGCTGGATCTGCTTCATGGTGCAGCAGGCCGATTCGCAGCCAACCCTCGTATTCGGCCGCAGCGCGGACGGCACCGGCGGCGCATGGTGGCGGCTCGGTTGGTGATCTTGATCAACATGCTCTGGCAGACGCCGATCGGGAAGCTGGTCATCAAAGATCCAGCCGCTGCCCGCATCGCAGCACGCGTCCCCCAACTCGCGACCGTCGTGTAAGCGTGGTGCCGAAGTCTCTGCAGGCAGTCGAAACACCTGAAGAGGGTGAACTGCATCGGAAGCTCGACGAGCTCAAGCAGCTAGAGCAGCAACTTGCGGATGCGGAACTCATCCTGGTCGGTCTCCGTACCGACCTCCATCTCTTTGAAGGACGCTATTTGCGGATCGTCGGAACTCGGCTTGCTCAACTCGATGAGCTCGAAGCCGAGATTCTGAGATTCGGCAGGTCGCGGCCCCATTGCCGACCCCAGTTACATACTCTCGCGACGATCCGAGGGACTTCGTCGAGCGATCGGCTGAGTTCCGGCGCGTCTTCGGCGATCGCGCCGATCCACTCGCCCTTGAGTTAGACGGGCAGCGCGTCGATGAGATCCGCCGGGTCTTTCTGCCCGATTACCAACAGCATGTGTCTGATGGAAGCTTCATCAGCAAGTTCACGGCGATCTTCCCGAGGACATCGCTGGACAACGCGAAGCTCCGCGTCCCATTCGTAGCGCTGAATGACCGCGAGCCTCGGGCGGTACTGGACCTAAGCAGCCTGCCCCAAGAAATGGAGCTCGGTGCTCACCGGTTCCGAGTTCTGCGTGTCGAATCCGCCGGCGATGCGCACCGGATCGTGCTGCAACTCCAGGACGAAAAGTCGCAGCTTCGATTCACGCAACCGATGCGCGTGTACGCCGATGATGAGACGGCCTTCGGATGGCAGGCCGAAGCTCTTGCTGGCGACGGCAATCTCATCGCGATGACTACGCGGCTTGGTGATCCCCCCGTGGTTCGGTTCCAGGGTGCCGTCGTGCGCGTCGACGGGCCCTGGCTGTTCGCGCTATCCAACGCTGCCTGAACGTCCGCATTCCACGTTCGGCGGCATCGGACATGGTTTGCACAACCGAGTCGTGCGGCGCGGAGGCGAGCGTCCGTAGCTTCGGCCGTGCGCTCTGAGCGCACGGGGTAGTAGTGGCTCGCCTTAAATGGTCAGAAGAAACCACGGCGTCCGCCTGCAGCGAAGCGATGATTGCCAGAACGGGCCGGGAGGCGGCTTCGCGTCGCCGGCGGAGGCGCCCGGCCCGTCCCTCTCTCTCCGCCAGTGCGTCCTCTTATCGAGACTTGTCCTGCTGCCGATACTTCCTGTGAACGTGGAGGACGTCAGCTCGCCAAGACCCCAACCAAAGACAAGGCCGCGCGCGGTCCCGCGGCACAACGGTGTGCCCACGTTCGAACAGAAGTGGCGCATGGCGGACGAGCTACAGGCGCGCGGCATTCCCGTCCTCACGCTCACGGAGGACGAACGCGCGCGCATCGTCGAGCACATGCGCGTCCGGTCATTCGACAAGGGAGAGGTCATCTACCACCTCGGAGATCCCGGCCAAGACCTGTTCGTGGTGTACGAGGGCCTCGTGATGTGCTGGCTCGAAGACGATGACGACCACCGAGTGCTGCTCGGCTGGTTCGGACCTGGACAGTTCTTCGGCGAGTTCGAGCTCATCAAGTCCGGACGCCTGCATACCGTGACGACGATGGAGCCCACGGTGGTCATGCAGATCCGACACGAGGATGCGATCTGGGTGCTTCGCGAGAACCGCGAGGCGCTCTGGTGGCTTGCAGGGCGCATGCATGAGCTACACCGTCGGTCGCGTGACGCGCTGTTCGTGCTCGCGTTCGGCTCCGCCGAAAGTCGTGTCGCCGACGTCCTCCTCGAGGCTGACTTGCTCCGCGAGCGCGAGGCCCATGCCTTGACTCAGGAGCAACTCGCGGCCGCGGCATTCATGACGGATCGATATCTGCGCGGCGTGCTCGATGACTTTGAGGCTCGCGGTCTGGTCCAGACACGCGGCCGTCGAGTCGAGATCCGCGATCAGAAGCGTCTTCGGGCCGAGATCCGCCGTCCGAGCGCCGACGCCCCTAATGATGGTTCCTCGCTGCGACTCGGTGATGTCACACCGCACAACATCTAGCGCCAACCGAGTCGTTTAACCGGAAATAGTTCCGGGTTTTCGCCGGAACTCCTTCCTCACTCAGGGCGCATGCCGTCGCGTCAACTAGCGGCATGACACAAACGCCGCTTCGCGATCAGCAGCAGTGGTTTGTACGACCACGTCTCTCGGTCGTCATCCGTATCGCAGCGCTTGCTCTCGCAGCGCAACTGCTTCTTGCCGTTCTTGTGCCGTTCCCTGCACTCGCGGCAGAGGGGGACCTCACGTCGGTCATCGACAGCATCCGCGCGTGGGTCGCGGGGATTCTCGCGGCGCTGGCGACGCTCTATCTGACGATCGGCGGGGGCCGCTACCTCATGGCCAACGGCAGCCCGCGCGCGATGGAGGAGGGCAAGGCCGCGATCCGCTCGGCGCTCATCGGCTACGCGCTCGCGGCGCTCGCACCGCTCTTCGTGAGCATCCTGAGGAGGGTTCTCGTCACATGAATCTCGACCACGGCGTTTTGCATCACGTCTGCTCTTGCGTCGTCAGCGGCCTGCATCAGTTGGCGTGGTACGAGGCTTCCGCGCTGGTGAACAAGTGGAGCGCGCCTCTTGGCTGGCTGAAGGATCGGCTGCTGCAGTTCGTGGAACTGCCATTTCTCGGCGGACTCGTGGAATCCATCTACGTCACGCTCGGCGTGATTGAGGTCTTCCTGGGCGCCGCGCTCATCCTGCTGCTCGTTCTGGGCTCCGGCATCGTCGCGCGGGTCGTCGGCGCGCTTGCGCCGGCGCTCGCCGAGCTGACCGCGAGCGCGTCGCGGCTCTCGCAAAGCGGCTGGCGCGAGCTTGTGCTCGGCGTCGTCGTCGGCGACCTCGTCCTCGCGGCCGCCGCGCTGTTTGTCGCGTCTCGCGCGCTTCGCGGCAAGACTTTCGTGCTCGCAGCGTGTGGCATCGGGCTCGTGCTCGTTGTCGAGCCGATGTTCAGGTTCGCGCAGGCGCTGCGCTGGCTAGGCGTGATCTGATGGACGTCTCATCGCTTGTCGGCGCGGCGATCAACACGTGGCTCAGCGCGGTCGCGACCGCGCTGCTGCGGCCGGCTGTTGCCGCGGCTGCGGAGCTGCTCTTCCGCACCCCCGACTTCGCCGCGCTGCCGGCGCTCCGCGAGACCTGGCAGGTGGTCCGCGGTGTCACCGATGCGCTGTTCCTGCTTGCCTTCGTCGGCGCTGGCGTGCTCGTGATGACGCAGGCCGGCAGCGACGCACGGTACGCCGCGAAGGTCATCGTTCCGCGGATCGTGCTCGCCGCGGTGCTCGCAAACGCGAGCCTGGCGATCTGTGGCGCGCTCGTCGCGCTGAACAACGCGCTCATTTCGACAGTCCTCGGCGGTGATGCGGCAGCGACGATCGCCGCATCGTTCACGCAACTGCTTGCGCGCGGGGAAATCGGGACGGACGTCGTCGCGATCCTGGTCGCGCTCGCGGCCGGTGTACTCGCC
>VBJS01000140.1 GCA_005880055.1 Chloroflexota bacterium
GCTTCCTGGGCGTCGATAATGCGGCCGGTCAGCGCCATGAAGAGGGCGTTGCCGATGCCGGCGACCAGGGAGAGGTAGCGCGTGCTGCCGCATTCAGGCGTGAGGCCCACTTTCACGAAGCGGGCGGAGAACTGGGCCTTATCGGAGGCGATGCGGATATCGCAGGCCATTGGCATCGTGAGGCCGATCCCGATGGCCGGCCCGTTGATCGCTGCAACGACCGGCTTAGCGCGGCTCAGCGTCACCGGCACCTCCGGGCTGCCTTCCCGAGACGTGAGCGGTGAAGGGGCCGGCGCGCCGCGGCCGCGGTTCTCGATGTCCTGTGACCAGCCGCTAATGTCGCCGCCGGCGCAAAAAGCCCGGCCGGCGCCTGTCACCACGATAGCCCGTACTTCGGAGTCATCGCCGGCCGCCTGGATAGCACGCAGGAATTCGCTCTCCATCATGGCGCTCCAGGCGTTGAGCTTCTCCGGGCGGTTGAGCGTGATAAGGACGATAGGGCCGCGGCGTTCGTAGAGGATTTGCTCGTAGGATTGCGTGTCCAATTCGGCTTCCTCCAGAGGCTAACGAGGGACGAGAACGGGTGCCTGCCAAATTTAGCACAGAGGCGCGCAGGTGCACAGCGGTGTTACGCATTTGCAAGTGCTTCTAATCCACCCCTTATTTGGGTGCAACCGGCGCTCACTTACGCTTACGGCACGGCTCCGGGAGGAGCGTGAAGGAGGCGTGAATGGCTGTACGGGTTGCCCGGAGTGGCAACCACCAAAAATCGGGTATTACCAGCTCGGTCATCGAGCATTGTGTATGAGGAGGATTGACGTGGCTACACGAAAGAGGATTGAACGCGACCCGGACTATGACGAACAGGACCGCAGGCCGGTCCGAGAGGAGTATTACGACGACCGCGAGCGCGTGCCTTACGACGAGCGCGACCGGCGTGACGTGGCGGTGGCGGAAGAGGAGCGAGCCATGCACACTCGGGGTGACACAGCCCTCGGCGAGGAAGAGGTGGCGACCACCCATGCGAGCCCCTGGTATGTCGCCCGCGGCTGGGTGCGAAGCCTCTGCGGACTGATTTTCGTCGTCCTGCTGGCCGTGGAGACGGCGCTGGGCTTCCGCATGGGCTTCGCGATGGCGAACGCCAATCCAAACAACAGCTTCGTGGACTTCATCTACGACATCACCGGGCCGCTGGTAAGCCCGTTTGAAGGGATCGTATCGCACAAGTCGGTCGGTGGTGGCGGTGTATTTGAGCCGGAGACGCTGATCGGCATGCTGGTGTACGCTATCGCCGCGCTGCTGATCATCGGCCTGCTATTGGCTGTCAGCTCAGGTCCTGCGGCAACTACCGGTCGCTCTGTTGTTACCCGGTCGCGCCACGCGCGGTCCGTCCGGGACTACTAAGCGGACCAGACAGGAAACGGAAGTTGGAAGGTAAGTCGCGACACTTCGGTGCGAGCTGCCCGGCCTGCTGCGGTGATCTGCAGGTATCCGCGCTGAGCAGCGGCTGGGTGGTTCGCTGCATCCACTGCCTTCATGTCCCTCAGCCCGGTAGGGCAAACGGGGCTCCCGGCGCGCTTACTGACGCCGCCGGTGAAGCCCCGTTAGCCGCTCCGGCGGACCGGGTTGCATTGCATGGCGGCTAGCGCAGCGGGTGTATTGCAGGCAACGGTTGCCGACGACGCCGCGGCCGAAGAGCAAGTTGTGGCGAGGGCGCGCCGCTTTGATGAGGCGGCCCTCGCCGAAATCTATTCAACGTACTATCCAAAGATCTACAACTATGGGCTGGTGCACCTGGGTAACGTGCAGGCAGCGGAGGACCTGGCATCTGAAGTCATGCTGCGCGTCCTGGAGTCCATTGACCGCTATCACTTCCGAGGCGTCGCCTTCTCCGCGTGGGTCTTCCGCATCGCCAGGAACCGATTGATCGACCTCCAACGCAGGCGGCGCAGGCGGCGCGAGGTGGACCTTCCCCAATCACTGGCCGGGCCTGATAATGCGACGCAGCATGTGGCCGAGCAATCACTGGACCGCAGCCAGATACTGATGGCGCTGGCTCAGTTGACGGAAGAGCAGCGGCAGGTAATGGTGCTGCGCTTCCTGCAGGGCTTCGATAACGCCACGGCGGGCCGAATACTGGGTCGCAGCCAGAGCGCCGTCAAATCGCTCCAGCATCGCGCTCTGAACTCCATGCGCAAAGCGATGCTGGAGGAGCCGCTAAAGCTGAATTACGGGATGGGGCTGGCCCCCGAGCAGGTATAACGCGCTGCCGGCGTTCAGCCGCCGGCGGGCGCTGTAGCGGAGGTCATTGACTCCGCGTCCAGCATGTAACCAATGCCCTGCATAGTCTTGATGATTACGGGCTCCGACGGATTGGGTTCCAGCTTGCGGCGCAGGCGCGAGACCCAGACGCGCAGGTACTGGACATCGTCGTGGTATTCGGGGCCCCAGACCTTGCTTAACAGCTCGGCGTTCAGCATCACTTTGCCCGCGTTGGCGGCCAGGTACTGTAGCAACAGCCACTCCGTCCGCGTCAGCGATACCACTTCGGCGTCGCGTGTAACGACGCGCCGGTTGAGGTCAATCTCGACGTCGCCGATCTTGATCAGCCGCTCGGTGTTCTTCGATCCTACGCTCCGGCGAAGCACGGCGCGGATGCGGGCACTCAGCTCCTCTGGACTGAACGGCTTGACGATGTAATCGTCGGCGCCCTGCTCCAGGCCTCGAACCTTATCGATATCGCTGTCCTTAGCGGTCACCAGGATGACGGGGATGCTCATCTGTTCCCGCAGCTTGCGCATTACTTCCAGCCCCGTCATCTCCGGCATTACTATATCCAGGAGCATGATGTCCGGCCGTTGCTCTTCAGCCAGGCGCAATGCCTCATCTCCGTTGCCGGCTGTTATCACTCTGAAGCCCTGAGCGGAAAGTTCCAGCTTCATCAGCCGGAGGATCCCGGCCTCGTCGTCGACTGCCAGGACGAGTGGCTCTGGCGTCATCGTAATTCCTCCTCGCTTGACGGCGGACCGTCCGTCAGGACATGGAGGGTCGCCGGGGAGTATTTGGCGGTGGTTACGGGCATAATCTCAGTTGCTACGATTGATTGTATGGCTGCGCGGAGGGGATGAACAGCCAGCAGCGGAGGGTAGAGGCACCACTGTAACGCTTTTGAAACGGGAAGGCGCGGAGGCTTGTTCTTATCGTTGGACGCCCCGGAAGCTAACCTATTCGCTAGGCGGGCCGTTTCACACTCGGGGAACACTCGCGATTTTGGGTGATAAGTTGGGACAAGCAGCGTCAGTTTTAGTCGTTGAAGATGAGCCGGCGATTCTACGGGTTGTTACAGCCGTGATCAAGGCGCTGGGCTACAACGCGCTCGGCGCGAATGACGGCGAGACGGCGACGAGGGTTATCGAGGAGAAGAGGCCGGATTTCGTTATCACCGACGTGCGTCTTCCGGGCATGGACGGCGTGGAGCTGACCAACCAGATTAAGTCCCGGGAGGAACTCGCCGGGACCCCGGTGCTCCTGATGAGTGCGTTTGGGGAACCGCGGCGCCATCGCGGCGACGGGTTCCTCCAGAAGCCGTTCGATATCGAGCAATTGGAGCAGGCCGTAACAGAGCATCTTTCGGCCGGGAGAAACGCTTCTACTAGAAAATAGGCAGCCCGGGCTGGAGAAGAGCGCGTGCGGTCAGAGCCAGACCGAGGGCAATAAGCGCCGCCGCCGCCCCTAAAGGCTTTGGGTAGCCTGCTTTTCTGTTCGTCGTGAGTTGTCGAAGCGCTGCGGCGTAGGCTAAGAGTCTAGCGGGTTGAAGACCAGCCCTGTCGGCACCTTCGGGTAGAAGAACGTCGACTTCTGAGGCATCCGCTCCCCGGCGTCAGCGGTGTCAAGCACCTGCGCGACCGGCAGCGGGCGCATGAGCACCGCGTACGTCGCCTTGCCGCCCTGCACCTCCGCCACGGCTTCCGCGGCGTCCTCGGTAAACCAGAGACGGCTGTAGTCGCGCATCTGCTCCGGAGTTAGGCCCAGGCAGTACTGCAACACGACATGATTGGCGATGGAGTAGTCGAGCCGGCGCCATCCCGGCGAGCGGTCGGGAGGCATCAAGCGGTCGACCGCCTCTGCGTCCTTCACGTGAAGGCCCGCCGTGCCGCCGCGAGAAATGATCGAGATCGCTGCATGGTCGGCGTCCGCTGGAGTCAACTCGAAGAGCTGGGCGAGGCGCTGGCGTGCCTCGTCGGCTGGCATCTCGATGTTCGTCACCCGGTTGATCGGCAGCACCAGCAGGCCGGGGTCGTCGGCCGCGGTGAGGGCGACGAGCGCGAAGTTCTCCGGCTCGTCACCGGTCCACTTGGGGGCGGTCGC
>VBJS01000146.1 GCA_005880055.1 Chloroflexota bacterium
ATTAGAACACCTGTGCGAGAGATAATAGAACGGGCGTTCTGTACGCGTCAAGGGGTTTATGGTCAAATTGCGGACAAATGTTCGGAAAAGAAGCGGGGCGTGAATTCCGATGTCATTCTCCGCCCGCGCTGGAATGCTTCCAAAGCGCTGCCCTCCGACAGCGTCGAGTTCGAGCGCTACATCGCCGGTGGAATGACCCTCATCGCGCTTCTAGCCGCGCCGTTCTTCCTCTCGCGGAGCGAAGTCAGGATGCAGACGTAAGCGGAACCTAAATCAGGCCGCGTTTGGTCGCTGTCTGTACGGCCTGCGTGCGGTTGCGCGCTCCCAGCTTCTTCATTGCCACGCGCAGGTGGTCTTTGACCGTATGCGTACTGACTGCCAGCGCCTCGGCGATCGCTTTATTCGTCAACCCCTGAGCGGCAAGTTCCAGCACCCGGACCTCGCGCTCCGTAATCGCCCGGCCGGTCCCCTCGGCCTGCGCTGAGGCCGCCGGCCGGGCCTTCTTGCGCCCGCCGGCCTCCCTCGCGCTGATCAGCGCAACATGCAGCCTCCAGTACCTTCCAGGAGCCGTCTTTGTGCCGCAACCGCAATCGGTTGCTCCACGTGATCCCGGGTTGTTCAAGGGCCGCCCGGATGCTGGCTAGCACGGACGGCACGTCCTCTGCGTGGACGAAATCGTACAGATTTCGCCCTATCTGCTCGCGGCGGTCATAGCCAAGCACTTGCACTATCGCGACGTTCTCGTAATGAATGGTCCCGTCGAGGCCGATCAGCGCCACGACGTCCGGCAGGTTCTCAACGACGTTGCGGAAGTAAGCGCCGCTGCGCCCTATCGCCTGGTGCTCTCGCGCGAACTCGCCGATCCTGCGGCCCGCTGTTGTCAGCACCGTCCGCAGCCGACCGTCAGGCTCAAGGGGTTCGCGGCGCAGAAGGATGATCCCGCCGGTCGTCGCACGCCCGTCTGTGAGCGGGAATATCAATGCGCAGCAAAGTCCCGCCCGGGCGGCCGCTTCCTTGCGAGTGAAGGCCGGGTCGGAGGATACGTTCGGAATGTACTCAATGTTGCCGGTCCTGAACATCCGGCCCGGCAGCCCAGAGGCAGGGGTGGCGGCAACACCCCGAGTGATTGCTTCCATTGCCGAAACGTCGACGTCCGGGGAGTGCCAGGCGGCCGTCCGGCGCAGTAGATTCGCATCGGCATCCAGTAGCCAGAGCTCGCCCACCTGCCAGCCGAGACCCTCGCAAAGCGTCTGAAGTATCCGCGGCGCCGCCGCATCTAGACCGGGGGCCTCCTCGAGTATGCGAGTGAGCTCGAACTCAACCAGCGGGTAAGAAGAATGGCCGCTCGTCACCGGCTCTCTCAGCTAAGCCTGCGTCGCACGAGGAGGCGTCGCCTCCCGGATCGCGGACCGGCCGCACGGGGCCCGGTTCGGCCGTATGGAAGACGACGCCATCGAGGCGTGCGGCGGGCGTGACCATGCCCATCTGTCAACCGGAGTCGAAGACCGAGAGACGGGTTACACTCCCCCTCCCCTTGTCTGAGGCGTTTCGCGCATCGTAAGCGGCGCTGTGAAGACTGTCAAGCGGTTCTAATCGCTCCGCCGCGCAAACCCGCCATTTGGGGGGTGTCCGGCCCAAACGGACGCCTCCTATCAACCAAACTTCCTCTATTCGTTACGGCGGCGCTGATTGACCGTCTACCCAAGCGAAGAACAGAAGGAGGAACAGCGCGATGCGCAAACTGAAGGCGGGGCTGGTGGTACTTATGGCCACGGCCCTTGTCGCAGCCATTTTTGGAGTTGGTAGCCAGGCCCTATTCACCGATAGCGCCCCGGTAGGCAGCAACACCTTCGATACCGGCACCCTGGATATCACCACCTCACCCACCAGCGCTATCTGGACAGCCGTAACGGCAGGCGCCCCCGGAGACCGCGCTACGGGCCCGCTGACGGTGAACAACGCCGGCAGCCTGCAGCTACGCTACGCCGTGACGGGGAGCAACACCAGCTCCACCCTGGCCGGCGCCATGAACCTTCGCATAGCTCTCCGAGGCGGCGCCTCGTGCGACTTCCCCTACCACAACACAGACGGGACGAACACCACGTTAACTGACGATACTCAGCTCTACTCGGGTCTCTTGAGCACCGCGGCGCTCATCGGCAACAACGCCCAGGGCAACCAGTCGGGAGACCGCACGCTGAACGGCGGCGCCAGCGAAAACCTCTGCTTTGGCGTTGTCCTCCCGCTCAGCGCCGGCAACACCCTGCAGGGGCTGAGCAACACAACGACGTTCACCTTCGACGCCGAGCAGACGTCCAACAACCCGTAATGGGGCTCGGCATAAGCAGATCAATCGGGACTCGGGCGGCCCGCGCCACGGCGCGGGGCCCCGGTCCACGCCGGAGAACGAAGGGACACTCCCTTCGAAACGGAGCGTGAAGTTGTCCGGGCGGCGAATCGCGACGAGGCTGGCCGTTCTTGCGATCGCGGCGCTCTCCAGCGCTATCGTTCTCGCCTTTTTCTCCGGATTTCGGGTCACGATTGTCCGCGGCGGCTCCATGGAACCAGCGATCGCTACCGGCTCACTCACGGTTAACCGTCTCGTAGACCCGCAGTCGCTCGCCGTCGGCGATATCATCAGCTTCCGGCGCGATCAAGCGGAGGCCCGCGTTACACACCGGATCGTTGCCATCCGCGAGGACGGCGAGCGTCGCTTCTTCACCGTCCAGGGCGATGCGAACGCGGCGCCGGACCCCGGCGAGATGAGCTTTTCCACAACTGTTGAAAGAGTGTGGGTAACCATCCCTTACGGCGGACTCGTCATGAGCTTGCCGCGTAGCCCGTTGGGGATTCTCAGCCTTTTGATAGCGCCCGCGGCAGTTCTCCTCGCACTACAGGTGCTCGGCCGCAGACCGAAGGAGCCGCGGAGCCAAGACGCCGCGGCGTGAAGTGAGCACGCGAGCCGGGCCGCGTCGTGGCCCGAGATGGCTGGTGGCCGTGGCGTTGGTGGCTGCCGCAGCGGTATTCTTGTTCGTCGTCAGCGGCGCCTACGCACGCTTCACGGACCTGCTGGCCAACGGCAGCAATAACTTCACGGCTGATACGCTAAATTCGCCGACTGGGTTAACGGCTACCGGAGGCAGCTCCGTCTCGCTGGGCTGGACAGCCACCTCCGATACTTACGCCAGCGGCCACCGCGTCTTCCGCGGCACGGCGAACGGCGGGCCGTACAGCCAGATCGCGCAGGTCACGCCGCGCACGACAACCACGTACACGGACAGCCCGGGCGCCGGCTCCTATTACTACGTGGTGCGGGCCTACTACCAGAACTGGGAGAGCGCCAACAGCGGGCAGGCGTCGTCCGGCAGCACCGGCCTCCTGAACTGCGGCGCGAATGCGGCCGTTACGACGAACAGCGGCGACAACAACGGCTTTCAGACCAGCCCCGCCAACGCCTGCGCCGACGACAGCGTCTACGCCGAGGACCCCAGCAGCGGCACCGGCAGCAGCCTGAGTTGCTCCTCAACGGCCAGGGACCGCCATCTCTTCTACAACTACGGGATGTCCATCCCGTCCGGTTCCGCCATCAACGGCATTGAGGTGCGGCTGGACGCCTGGGCGGACGCCACATCCGGAAGCCCGGCAATGTGCGCCGAGCTTTCCTGGGACGGCGGGGCGACCTGGACTGCCGTCAAGACAACGGCCACGCTCGGCACTGCGCAGGCCACGTTCACTCTAGGCGCGGCGAGCGATAGCTGGGGGCGCACCTGGACGGCTGCCAACGACTTCACGAACGCCAACTTCCGCCTCCGCATCACAAACATCGCCAGCAGCACGGCGCGGGCCTTCCGCCTGGACTGGGCCGCCGTGCGGGTCACTTACACGCCGCCGTAGTCGTCAATCAGCAGATTAGGGCGCCTCATTCTGCAGCGAATATGCAACCAGGCCCTCGCCGGGGCTGCCGGGCGAGGCGGGTAAGATGGAATGTAAGGGACATGGCGCACTACAAGCACCTCGTCATCGGCGGCGGCATGACCGGCCACGCGGCGGTCCAGGCGATTCGCAAGGCTGACCCGGACGGCACCATCGGCCTCTTCAGCATGGAGCCGGACAAGCCGTACCGCCGGCCGCCGCTCACCAAGGGACTCTGGACGGGCCAGAAGTTCGATACGATCTGGTACAACACCGACGAGCTCGGCGTCGATATGCGGCTCTCCTCGCGTGTCGCGTCCATCGACCCGCCGAACAAGCGCATCGTCGAAGCAGTCGGCGACGAGCACACCTACGAGAAGCTCCTGCTCGCCACCGGCGGCACCCCCCGCCGCCTCCCCTTCGGCGATGACGACATCAACTACTACCGCACCGTCGAAGACTACCGCCGCCTCCGCGAGGATGCGGAGACCGGCCGGCGCTTCATAGTCATCGGCGGCGGCTTCATCGGCTCGGAGATTGCAGCCGCGCTGGCGATGAACGGCAAGGAAGTGGTGATGCTCTTCCCGGAGCCCGGCATCGGCTGGCGCGTCTTCCCCGCCGGCCTCTCGCAGAACCTGAACGACTACTATCGCGAGAAAGGGGTCGAACTTCTCACCGGAAACACCGTTGCGGGCGTCGAACGCAGCGGCGAGGAGTTTGTTCTGACCGCGCAGGCGGAGGACGGCGGCGAGAGGCGGGAGGTCGTCGTAGACGGCATCGTCGCGGGCCTCGGCATCGTGCCGAACGTCGAGCTGGCCCAGGCAGGCGGCCTGCAGGTCGAGAACGGCGTCGTTGTCGACGAAATGCTCCGGACGACCGCCCCAGACGTCTTCGCTGCGGGCGACGTTGCCGCCTTCTTCAATCCCGCCCTCGGTGGCCGCCTGCGCGTCGAGCACGAAGACAATGCGAAAGCGATGGGACGCACCGCCGGGCAGAACATGGCCGGGCAGGAAACGCCCTACCACTACCTGCCTTTCTTCTATTCGGACCTCTTCGATCTCGGCTACGAGGCGGTTGGCGAGCTGGACTCCCGGCTGGAAACCGTCAGCCACTGGCAGGAGCCGTTCCGCAAAGGTGTCGTCTATTATCTGCGCGAAGGCCGCGTGCGCGGAGTCCTGCTCTGGAACCTCTGGAAGCAGCTCGACGCCGCCCGTCGCCTGATCGCCGAGCCCGGCCCGTTCACGCCCGATGACCTGAAGGGCAGACTACCGGAGGCCAAAGCATGACCGACAGCACGATTCCCGCGCCCAAAGAGAAGCTGGTGCTTGAAGGCGACCCGGAGTATGACGACTTCCGGGCGGCGCTGGAAAAGAACCGCCGCAACATCTCCGAGGAGCAGCTCCAGAAGCTCCAGGCCCACGCCGCGGAGATCTTCACCACGCTCGGCCTGGACCTCGATACGCCCGGCACCCGTGACACGCCGCGGCGCTTCATCCGCGCCCTCTTCGACGCCACGGCCGGCTACGACGGCGACCCCAAACTCCTCCGCGTCTTCCCCACCGAGTGCCGTGGCGGGCCTTACTGGGCCCCATCCACTTCTACTCGCTCTGCGAGCACCACGCATTACCGTTCTACGGGCACGCCTATGTCGGCTACGTCGCGCACGAGCGGATCATGGGCCTCTCCAAGCTGACGCGGCTGGTGCGCCTCTTCGCCAGGCGGTTCAGCGTGCAAGAGCGCGTCGGCCAAGAGGTGGCAGACACCCTGGAAACGATGCTTGGCGCCCACGGCGTCGGCGTTTACCTGGAAGCCAACCACCTCTGCACGCAGATGCGCGGTGTAGAGGAGACTTCCCAGCAGACACGCACCACCT
>VBJS01000159.1:0-4767 GCA_005880055.1 Chloroflexota bacterium
GATGCAGCAGCCCGTGATCGGCTACCTGGATCCCGCGTTCATCCAGCTGATGGACGATACCCAGCGCCCGCTGCGCACCGTCTTTCGCACCGAGAACAGCATGACTATGGCCGTCTCCGGTACCGGGACGGCAGGCATGGAGACGGCGATCTACAACGTCGTCGAACCCGGCGACACAGCCGTCGTCTGCCAGAACGGATTCTTCGGCATCCGTATGGCGGACATGGTGAAGCGCTGCGGCGCCGACGTTATCCTCCTGGAGCAGGAATGGGGCCGTATCATCGAGCCGGAACAGGTTGAGGCCGCGCTCAAGGACGCGGGCAGGCAGGTGAAAGTCGTCTGCATAGTCCACGGCGAGACCAGCACCGGCGTCCTGCAGCCGCTCGAAGAGATCTCCCGCATCGTCCACACCCACGGCGCGCTGCTGCTCGCCGACGCCGTCACTTCCCTGGCCGGCTGCGAACTGCGCATCGACGACTGGGGGATCGACGTCTGCTACAGCGGCACGCAGAAGTGCCTCTCCGCGCCGCCCGGGATGTCGCCGATCACGCTAAGCGAGGCGGCGATGGAGGTGGTGCAGAACCGCTCCGAGGCGCCGCGCAGCTGGTACCTGGACCTCCAGATGCTCGGCCGCTACTGGGGCGGCGGCAGCGTCCGTATGTACCACCACACGCCGCCGATGACGATGCTCTACGCCCTCCGGGAAGGGCTACGCATCGTGCTGGAGGAGGGGCTTGAGGAGCGCATCGGCCGGCACAAGCGCAACGCCGCCGCCTTCGCTGGAGCAGTCCACGCCATGGGGCTCAAGCTGCACGCCCAGGAAGGATACCGCCTTCCGCCCCTCACGACCGTCCGCGTGCCGGAGGGCATCGACGACATGAAGCTGCGGCAGGGGCTTCTGCAGGCGCACAACATCGAGGTGGGTGGCGGCATCGGCGTCCTCCAGGGCCAGGTCCTGCGCATTGGACTGATGGGCTACGGATCGAGCGAGACGAACGTCTTCGCCCTGCTGCACGCGCTGGAGACGCAGCTGGCCGCCCAGGGCTTCAAGGTCGAGCCGGGCGCTGGCCTGGCAGCTGCAGCGCGCTCGTACGCCGAGAACGCACAGTAAGACGGCAATGCAAGCGCGATAGACAACCCGAAGCGTGTCTTGGTACTATCGGCACACGAGTAATGGGCCGAGGGTTGGTGACGAGACTTTCGGGTAATTGCCGGACGACAACCGGGTCACGTACAAAGGGGTTGCTCATCGACCGCATCCCCCTTGCGGTCTCCCTACCGAAGCTCGACGGCCAGGCGCCCTCCCCCGTCGAGCTTCTGCTTTTTATGGAAGCATCGTTGGCTGTCGGGTCGTTCGGCAGGCTTCAGGCGCCGAAACGAAGAAGAAGCCCGCCCAAAGAGACGCCAGGGCGTTTCTTGGTACACGGGCTTCTCGCGCTTCCGCTCCCTTTGGCTGTCATCGTCTACCGGTTCGCCTCTTTTGGAGACTGTCAGGGGACGGGGCGCGTCGCGCATAGTACGACCAGCCATGTCAGGCTGTCAGGACCGAAAGGCGCCGAAGACCAACGGCAGATTCATTCTGCTCTCCTTGCGGACTTGGTAAGAACTTCCATTTTTGCGACCGCACCACAACGACTTGCCACGCGTAACCGTTTTGGAAACCGGCGGAGGGGTCGCTGGCCGAGAACACGGGGCGTGCCCAGCGGCCCTTCTGCAAGGCTTTCGCCCGTACCGCCAGCGGTCTTTGCACTGGTCTCGCTGGGCACCCCGTCGAAGACCTAGGCTGGCTTCCAGATATATACTGCCTGAACGATCTTCTCAATGTATGGGAATCGGTCGTCCCTCCTGGCTTTCCGCTAAGCACATTCGGATGCATCCTCTTGAACTCTTCCGGATGACGGGTGTGTACAGGGACAACGCAGCGAGCCGCAGCAGCTGAGAGGATCTCCTGCAGATCTTCCGATGGACAGTGTCCGGAAACATGCAGCCGATAGTAGTACTGACGGCCGAAGAGGGACAGCCAGTTCATCAGCTGATTAAACGACATCGTCATCCCTAAGTTGAAGAGCATGGTCTTCGAGAGGACGAAGGTCAGCGGGCAGACCTTGCCATCGTCACAAGCAAGCTCGGGCAGAAGATCGCCTGCATTGGCAGTGCAGATGACGAACATCTCCGCGTTCTGCCTGAACGCCTCTCGGCCCAGCGGTAACTCCTCTCCGCCAGCTCGGCGATGCGGACCAAGCGGCCCAGGGGGTTACGGTTGAGCTCGATGCGGTCGTCGAGGTGGGCGCACCGCCTGATCCAGCCGCGCCAGGAGGTCCTCCGGGCTCGGCGGGCCCAGCTTGGGACGTGTTGCTGCCGCGTCAAAGGCATGTGGTGGCAGCATCTGCTTTCGCTTCGTTCGCGATCGAAAGCGTCAAGCGGCGCTCATCGATCCCGAGTCGTTTTGTTGAAGGCCCTCGGAGGTGACCCAAGCATCGGCGGGCAGCTCTGCTTCGTGCCCAGTTACGGTGTGATAGCGTCGGGCGCGACTCCCAACTTCTTCGTCTCTGAGCTGTTTACGCTAACCGCCATATAGATCGGGGCCGGCTGACTGGAGGCGCCCTGCCCCCGTCCCCAATCACCTTCGGAAGCGAGGTGTCCGCCCCAAATCAGGAAGGAGATCGGCCCCTGCGCGAGCAGGCTCACCGTAACTCGCTTGGTACTCTCACACGGCCCCGCCGGCAGCGGGCCTTCAGCCGCACGTTCGAAGCTTGCGCCCCAGGCTCGAAAGCGGCGCCCGGGCTGATCAAACGCGATCGAAGGGTCATCGGGCACGGGGATGGACGCGTCTTCTCGCCGAACGGGCCCGGGGGAAGTCATATGGGTGGCGCTGTCCTTCTCATCGGAGACGCCCGCAAGATGGTCGAAGGCGGCGCCGGCAGGAGTGCGGCACTGGTATTCGATCGTCACATCGTATACCGCGCCACTTGCAGCACCCAGGAGCTGGAGCATGAAGGGCACGGCCTCGCCTTCGGCGTAACCCGGCTCGTCCTTCACGTCGTCGGAATCGAGCCACTGCTGGTCCTGCCGACGCCACACGAAGATCCGCACATTTCCGATTGGCGGCGGAGATCGCGGGGGCGTAACTTCAGTAGCAGTTGCCCGCGCTGTGACGGACGCCGCCGTGGTTGTGGTGCTTCCCCCGCCCGCTGAAGCCGTGCCTGGGCCAGCCGCGGACGGCGGGCGCCGTTCGCTGGCCGAATTGTCTGCGAAGACGAGGAGAAGGACGACCCCTATGATACTGAGGGCGGCGCCGACGGCGGCGGCGAGCAGCAGGCTCCGGCGAGGGTTGCGACTGCCGAAGTCCGGCTTCGGCTGTTCGACGGGAACGGGCAGCCAGTGCCATTCGTCCTCGTTTCGGTTCCGGCGCCCGATGATTCTATCCGGCATAAACAGTCACAGTGCCGGGGCAGCAGCCCCGCGCCGCCCGATTGCGGCGGATTCTTGGAGGCGAACGGCTCGCTACTTCTCCTTGCGTCCTCCTACTTGCAACGCCAGGAAGACGGCGCCAAGCAAAAGCGCAATCCCGACGAAGAGAATATAGCCCGCCGACTTGTCAGCGGTCACTCGGCGGCCGGAAGTACTTACCTCGGCGGTGCTTTTGGCCGGAACCCCCACTGCCTGCGGCTCAGCCAGTGCCAAAACGGACGCGCTACGGCGGCTCCCTCTGAAGGACAGAGCAAACGTCCCTAGGCCCCCCGTCAAGAACCAGCTGCCGAGGAACATCAGAAGGGCAGGAGAGATAGAGGTCGCAGCATCCGGCGGCCCTCCGCCGGAAGGCTGTGATGCAGGGCTAAGCGCAGCCGGCGAAGCGGTCGCGGCCGCGACGGTTGCCGCAGGTCTCGTGGCAGCAGCCGTTGGTGTCGCGGACTGCTGAGCGGCCGCGGCGCAGTTCACCTTCAACAGCACCTGCCCGGCGTCACTGGCGAGCTGGGCAAAGTCAGAAGGATCGTTGTCGCGAAAGAGTTCTGTATGCGACCAAACGAAAGATCCCTCCGCTTTCGGCCCTGACTGCACCGTAACTGTCGCACCGGCCGAAAGCGAGCCGAATTGCTGTAACGGGAGCGACTCCGAAGTGGTTGGGTCGCTCTGCAGGTTCCAGCCGGTCATGTCGACCGGCGTCGCGCCTTTGTTTGTGACGACAACCAGTTCTGGATTGGCGTTGCAGCTCAATTGGGAAATCTCCACGTCTACGCCCTGGGCCATAGCGCCGGGGCGCAGGACCAACGCGAGCCCAGCAAGACCACCGAGCACAACCATCAGCGCCAGGGAAAGACGGACTACGGCAAGAGGGCGGACTCGACTATTCATCATGGTGCACCTCGATACTTGAGCTGCTTGTGGGCGACTGTCTGTATATCACGGGATAGAGTAATAAGTAAACTAGTCTCCGCCAATGCATACTGCCAGTGGACTCCCAAATTATTTCTATACAGTCCGGTCGACTCAGCTTCACCAGGGCCGTAATAATTGGTCAATGACGTCCGAGCCTGACTACTACGAGATCCTCCAGGTCTCACCGCGAGCTGAGCCCGACGTCATCGAGGCAGCTTACCGCCGGCTGGCTCGCAAATACCACCCGGACCTGAATCCCGGGGTCGACGCGCTTCAGCAAATGAGCGAGCTGAACCGCGCTTTCGATGTCCTGAACGACCCGCGAAAGCGCGCCGAGTACGATCGCCGCCGCTTGCGGGCGCTCGCGCAAAAGGCGCTCGAGGACGGCGT
>VBJS01000159.1:4780-5707 GCA_005880055.1 Chloroflexota bacterium
CGTCGCGGCTGGCCGCGTTTCCTTTCGGCTGGCTGCTCATCGCCGGCGGCGCGACGGTAGTACTCGTGGCGCTCGGACTGATTTTCTTTCGCAAGGCTGATAGCCCAGAAGGCGTTCAGACGACGACAAGCGAGTCGGGAGCTCCAGTACCCCCGTCCTCAGCCGGCGCAGCAGTCGCCGGGGTATCCTCTCCTCCAATCGGACCGAGCGTCACGCCGCCCGCGCCCGGCAGCGCTACCTTCAGCAACGGGATGTGGCTTGTGGGCGAGGAGATCGCTCCGGGCATTTGGCGGGCTCTTCGCTCCCGAAATTGCGCCTGGAAGCGCCTGAGTTCAATCGAGGGCAGCAGCGATACCGTCGCCGCCGCGGGCACCTTTCTCACCGTGGAAATACCAGCACGCGACGCGGCATTCTGGTCGGAGGGATGCGGCTGGTGGACCCAGGTCTTGAGCCCGCCATCCTCGTCGCCCGACGGGCCTTTTGGCCCGGGGACCTGGCTGGTAAACGAGGAAGTTGCCCCCGGCCTATGGCGGAACTCCGACTCCTCGGAGGGTTGCTCCTGGTCCCGGCTGAGTAACCTGCGCGACGGGGATGCGGCAGTGGCAGATAGCGGCATCGGCTACTCGATGATCACCGTCGAAATCGGCGCGACCGACCGCGCGTTCGATTCCAAAGGCTGCGGGACGTGGACAAGGGTCGGAGGCTAAGAGTGGATGCGCTGGCCGTGAATTTGATGGGAAAAACTAGTTGCGCGGTAGCGCGTCGCGCGCGAGGCTGCTGGTGCGCTCACCCGGCCCATCCTCCAGCAACTGGGCGATCGTGGTATTAGTGCGTTCGCGGTTTTCGGAGCTTGCCTTGCATTCCGTTCGTGATTTGGTGCGCGGACCTTATCAGTGGAACCGAGTAGTGAGCCAGTCACTTAACGCG
>VBJS01000153.1 GCA_005880055.1 Chloroflexota bacterium
TTGAGGCTGGCATCAACTTCTTCGATACGGCGGACGTGTATTCGCTTGGCGCCTCGGAGGAGGTGACTGGACAGGCACTCAAGGAGTACGCAAAACGCGAGGATGTTGTCATTGCGACTAAGGTCTATAGCCCGATGGGCGGCGGCCCCAACGAGCGTGGCCTGTCGCGCAAGCACATCTTCGCCTCGATCGATGGGTCTTTGCGGCGTCTGCAGACGGATTACGTTGACCTCTACCAGATCCACCGCTGGGACGACCAGACGCCAATCGAAGAGACGCTCGAGGCCTTGAACGACCTGGTGAGGGCCGGAAAGGTGCGCTACATAGGCGCGTCGAGCATGTTCGCCTGGCAGTTCGCAAAGGCGTTGTACACCGCCGACCAACATGGGTGTACGCGCTTCGTTTCGATGCAGAACCACTACAACCTGGTCTACCGGGAAGAGGAACGCGAGATGATCCCTCTCTGCATCGACCAGGGAATCGGCGTCATCCCGTGGAGTCCGCTGGCCCGCGGCTTCCTGGCCGGAAACCGCACCACTGATCGCTCGGGCGAGACGGCGCGCGCACAGAGCGACGCTTTCGCCCACCAGATGTACTACTCAGAAGCAGATTTTGCGGTGCAGACAGCCGCCTCCCGCCTTGCCGACGAACGGGGGGTGAAGCCGGCGCAGATTGCGCTTGCCTGGATGTTGCACCGGCCGGGCATCACAGCCCCGATCGTCGGCGCAAGCAAGATGTACCAGCTGGACGAGGCGGTCGCAGCCACCGAGATTACGCTGGCAGACGAAGAGATGCGCCGGCTCCAGGAGCCGTACGTGCCGCACCGCATCCTCGGCCACGCCGCGGCGCCGGACATCGGGCGCTGATCGCCCGGCAAGCGACGACGCGCGCCACTAATCTATCGATTAGGACACGGGCGCGGCGGGTCACTTCGCCAGCCTCTCCAGGGCGCGCCGGAAAGCGGCGTGCGCCTTGCCCTTGATCACGCCACCGTGGCCGAAGCAGGCGGTGCTGAACTCCAGCTCGGCGAGGCGGCGAAAGCTCTCGCGGGCAGCCGGGATGTCCTCAGTGAACATGCCCCCGACCATACCCGTCGGCGCTCCGAGGCCGAACACGTTGCCGGCAGCATCCCCGGCGAAAAGCACGCCGCCCTGCTCCGGCCAGAGGTAGGCGACATGACCAGCAGTATGCCCCGGCGTATGGACGACGGTGACGCCGCCGGCGATGTCCAGCCGCTCGCCGTCGTTCACCGTCTGGAGCTCCGTTATCGGCGCCAGCTTCGGCGTCAGCCTTTGCATGATCGGGCCGAGCAAGCGGCCGGCCATGATCGTCGTGTTTGGCCCGGGAGCTGCCTTCTCGCCGCGCACGATTGGGGCATCGAGCGGGTGAATGTACGCCTGCGCACCCGTCGCTACCATCACTGCCGATAGAGAACCGGTGTGATCGGCATGGTGGTGGGTGAGTAGTGCGTGCTTCAGATCTTCTAACTTTCGTCCGGCCACTGCTATTGCTTCCGTGATGACGTTCAAGTGATTGGGCAGCCCGGAGTCGACCACGGCCACATCATCGCCCACAAGGAGGAAGGCGTTCACATACCCCATCCCAATCTTGTAAACACCGGGCAGCACCTGTTCAGTGGCCATGGCTTGCCTCCCGCTCTTCCTGAGGCCTTGACGCAGCGCCACGTCGCAGGAGCCGGCCCGCTCGCACGGCCGTCCTAAGTTCGCCGCGCTCGGCCGCCACCTGGCCGTTCACGATGACGTATTCGATACCGGCCGGGTATTGCCGTGGGTCCTCGTACGTCGCGCGGTCGCTAATTGCATCTGGATCGAAGACGGCAATGTCGGCGGCGTAGCCCGCCTTCAGCAGGCCGCGATCGCCGAGCCCCATGCGCGCCGCCGGCAGCGACGTCATCTTGCGTACGCCTTCCTCGAGCGCCATCAACTTCTCCTCCCGCACATACTTGCCGAGGACGCGCGGGAACGTGCCGTAGAGGCGTGGGTGCGGCTTGCCCGCCGAAGGAATGCCATCCGAGCCGATCATGCATAGCGGGTGCGCCAGCACGCGGCGCACATCGTCCTCGTGCATGAGAAAGAAGACGGCGAGAGCGCCTGGGTCGGCGGCGAGGACGCGCCTGATCGCTTCGTCCGGGGAGCAAGCGAAGTTGTCCGCGAGCTGCGCGACCGTCTTGCCCTCCCATTCCGGCTGTCCGCTTACTGACGATACCAGGATGGCCTCCGGGGGCAGCGGCTCCGGTGCGCGGGCCATGACGGCGAGAACTGTGCTCGCGGCGGTGTAGGGGTAAGCGTCGAAGGTCACGTCCGTGCCCGCGTCGCGCTCTCGCTCGATTAGGGCGATTGAGTCTTCTGTCTTCCCCCAGTTCGAGCGGCCCGATGCCTTGTGGTGCGAGATCTGGACTGGCGTCCCTGCTTCGCGGCCGATGCGAATCGCTTCAGAAACGGCATCGAGCAGGCGGCCGCTCTCGTCGCGGATGTGGCTCATGTAGATTCCCCCATGCTCCGCCACGGCATCCGTCAGCGCGATGAGCTCTTCGGTTTGCGCAAACGCCCCCGGTGGATAGATCAGCCCCGTGCTCAAGCCGAGCGCGCCGGCGGCCATCCCCTCCTCCACGTCCGCCCGCATCGCCCCCAGTTCCGCAGCGCTGGGCGCCCGGTGATCCATACCGAGGTGCCGATACCGCACGACGCCGTGCGGCACGAAGCACCCGACGTTAATCGCGGGCTCGGACCGCTCGACCGCCTGCATGTACTCGCCGAAGGTCCGCCAGGTAACCTCCGGCAACGCGCCGAGGACGGTATCCATGCCGGGGATGGCGAAGCTGCCATCGTCCCTCAACGGGGCGACGCCCGCTCCACAATTGCCCGCGATGACGGTGGTGACGCCCTGCATCAGCTTGAAGTCCATGCAGGTGCTCATCACCGCCGCGTCGTCGTGCGAGTGGACATCGATGAACCCCGGCGAGACGGCCAGGCCGGCGGCATCGATGGTTCGGGCGGCCGGGCCCTCTACTCGCCCAACGGCGATGATGCGGCCCTCTCGCAGCCCGATATCACCAACGAAAGGCGGTGCGCCGCTGCCGTCGACGATGGTACCGCCACGGATCAGGAGATCGAAGGCGCCCTCGTCCGGGGACATAGGTGGCTCGCACGCTAGCAGGGCGATACGGCGATGTCAACGTTCGCGTGGAGGTCTTTACCAGAGCGGAAGCGCGCGGAGTTTGTTTGGCAAAATCGGGACTGATGCCATTTCCCTCTCGCATCGCTGCAGCACCGCGACATATGCTTTCGCGCGGTTCCACCCAGTTACAGGCATGAGGTAAGGTGATGATATGCCCGGCAGCGGTCCGCTCCTGACGGCACTCAAGCAGCATTTCGGTTTCGGGTCCTTCCGGCCGCTACAGGAAGAGATAATCGGGGCCTCGCTGGCCGGGCGCGATGTGTTCGCGCTTCTGCCGACCGGCGGCGGTAAGTCGCTCTGTTATCAGTTGCCGGCGCTGGTGCGCGGCGGGTTAACGGTGGTCGTCTCGCCGCTAATCTCGCTGATGAAAGACCAGGTGGACGGCCTTGAGGCAAGCGGCATCAGCGCCACGTTCCTCAACTCCTCTATTGAAGCAGGCGAAGCGCAGCAACGGACTCGAGACCTGGACTCGGGCCGCTACAGCCTGCTGTACGTGGCGCCCGAGCGGCTGATGCTTCCCGCGTTCCTGGCTTACCTGAAGCGGCTGCCGGTCTCGGTGGTCGCCATCGACGAGGCCCACTAAATCAGCGAGTGGGGGCACGATTTCCGGCCGGAATACCGCCAGCTCGTCCAGCTTCGGCAGCATTTCCCGGAGATTCCGGTCATGGCGCTGACCGCGACTGCGACGGAGAGGGTCCGCGAGGATGTGCTCCAGCATCTGCAACTGCGGGAGCCCGCGACTTACCTGGGTAGCTTCAACCGGCCCAACCTGACCTATCGTGTGCTACCCAAGAGCGGGCCTTACCAGCAGGTGCTTGACCTCGTGCGCCGGCGGCCGAGCGAGAGCGGTATCGTCTACTGCCAGAGCCGCCGGTCCAGTGAGTATGTGGCCGAGCGGCTGAACGAAGACGGCATTAAGGCCCGGCCGTACCATGCCGGTCTCGAGGCGGACGAGCGCCGGCGCCACCAGGACCTGTTCCGGCGGGATGACGTGCAGGTGATCTGCGCCACGATCGCCTTCGGCATGGGCATCGACAAGCCCAACATCCGGTTCATCGCGCACTACGACCTGCCCAAGAGCCTGGAGAACTACTACCAGGAGACGGGCCGCGCGGGGCGGGATGGCCTGCCCAGCGAATGTCTCTTGCTTTACGGCCCGGGCGACGCGGTGAAGTATTCGCGGTTCATCGATGAGAAGCCGGACGCGAAGGAGCGCGAGATCGCGCGGCAACAACTGGCGGAGATGGAGGGCTTCGCGGCGAGCAGCGAGTGCCGCCGGCGGGCCCTGCTGCGCTACTTCGGCGAGGAGTTTTGTGCCGAGAACTGCGGCGCCTGCGACAACTGCCTCTCGCCGCGTCAAATGTTCGATGCAACGGAAGCCGCCCGCAAACTCCTGGCGGCCGTGTTCCGGATCAAGGAGAAGAGCGGCTTCAGCCTGGGGCTTACCCACGTGGCGGATGTCCTGGCGGGCGCGAACACGGAGAAGGTGCGGCGCCTGGGCCATCACGAACTGAAGGCGCACGGTGGCGGAAAAGAGCGCAGCCGCAGCGAATGGGTCGCCATCGGCCGGGAGCTGTTACGCCTGCGCTATCTGATGCAAGACGCCAACCGGTACAACGTCCTGGAGCTGACGCCCGAAGGGCGCCGGTTGATGGCCGGCCAGGGCTCGCTTCTACCCTGCGACGAGGGGTTGTTCGAGCGGTTGCGCCGTTTGCGCAAGACCCTCGCGGATCAGCGCAATGTCGCGGCTTACGTTATCTTTTCGGACGTCGCTTTACGACAGATGGCGAGGGAGTATCCAGCAAACGAGGCCGAGTTCGGCCGGATCAGCGGCGTCGGACGAAGCAAGCTGTCCGAGTTCGGGACGATTTTCATGCGAGAGATCGCCGCTTATCTGGCATCGAATCCGAGGCAGACGTTTACGGACGACGCTCCGACGGTGCCGGTCCGCAAGATGCGGCTAGGCAACACGCACCGCGAGACGCTGCGGCGGTTCGGCGAGGGCCAGCGCATCGAGGAGATCGCCGCGGAGCGCGGGCTGGCCGCGAGCACGATCTGGGGTCACCTGGCGGACGCGGCCGAAGCGGGCGAGGAGATCGACGCCGGCCGGTTGTTGGCCCAAGGAGAGCGGGAGCAGATTATCGCCGCGATTGACGCAAAAGGCGGAGGCAACCTTCGCGGCGCCTTCGAGGCGCTGGAGGAGCGACACCCGTACGGACTATTGCGTATCGTTCGGGCGCTCTGCGACCGCGGCGCCGAGGGCGAAGGCGCTACCGCGGCTACAAACCCGGCGGAAGGATGCGCTTCAGCGTCATCCAGGCCCGGCCGTACAGAGGCGTCTCCGGCGAAAAGTCCTGCGTCAGCACCTTCTCCGGCGTGACGGCAATCGTCACTTCTCCGCCCTCCTGCTCAATCGCTTCCGCAGCCACCTTCATGTAGGCCTGCCCGCCGACTGCGCCGAGGTAATGGCGGGCGATCTCGAGCCCGAGGCCGGGCCGGGCGGCTTCGATGCTCGCTCTTCCGTAGACCGTTACGCTGGCGTACGGTGGGCGCTCGTCCTGCACGCAGACGGTGACGCGGGAATCGCGGTTTATGTTTCGCGCCTTGACAGACTCTTTGCTTGTGCGCATCAGCAGCCGGCCCTCCCGGTAGAGGAACCAGATTGGCGTGAGCGCCGGCGCACCATTCTTGCCGATGGTGCCGAGCACCGCCACACGCCGGCCTCGCAGGAAGCGCTCCCATTCTTCGCGGCTGTATCTCTTGGGCATGGCGGCGTCAACGTATAGCGGCGGCGAGCGGGTGTCAATGCCACGGGCCGCTTGACGAACGGCGGAAGGCGATTACAATTAAGAAAACGCACAAACGGATTAGCATTTGCCTTTCGTCGTATTGCACACGGCCGACGTACATCTTGACCGGGCCTTTAGCGCGGCCGGGATGAGCGCCGGGATCGCCGCCGCGAGGCGTCAAGAGCTGCGCGACGCGTTCCGGCGTTTCGTAGATCTGGCGGTAGATTCCAAAGTGGACGCCGTAACCATCGGTGGCGACCTCTACGAGCATGAGCGCGCCACCATGGATACCGGGCACTTCCTTCGCGAACAGCTGGAACGGCTGGGGCCCGTGCCGGCGCTCGTTTCCCCCGGCAACCACGACCCGTACATGCCGGACTCCCTCTATGCACGGATGGACTGGCCGCCGAACGTCACCATTTTCCGTGAGCCGGCGTTCCGCCCAGTCCAGTTCTCGCCTTGGCTTACCGTCTGGGGCGCCGGCCACGATGGCCCAACGTTGCGGCGCAACCTGCTCGAAGGTTTCCGCGTCGAAGGAGCCGGTCGGCACGTCCTTCTCTTCCACGGCTCAGACACGCGCGCAGTCCCACCCGGGAAACCGGCGCACTGTCCTTTTCTGGCATCAGATGTGCGCGCCGCCGGCGCCGACTTCGCGCTGCTCGGGCATTATCACGGCGCGCGCGTCGCTGAGGACAGCGCTCCTGTCTTCGCCTATCCCGGAAGCCCGGAACCGCTGGACTTCTCAGAGGAGGGGGTGCATCACATCCTCCGCCTCGACATCGATGAAGCGCGCATCTCTCCGACCCTAATCCCGTTCAGCCGCGTCTCTTACTGCACACATACGGTGGAGGTCTCGGCCTTCCTCACATCGGAATCGCTGCGTGCCGCGATCACGGCGCTCCCCG
>VBJS01000154.1 GCA_005880055.1 Chloroflexota bacterium
GGGCGCCGACCGCCTGACCCGCGCTTCGGCATCGCTGGCCCTACAGGCGGACCACCCTCCGAGCATAGGTGTAGTTCTGACCTTCACGCGTGCCCTTGCGGATATTATGGCGATACCTCGCAGCGCTGCACGTGCTCGGAGTCCGCCGTCACTCGTTATCAGCATCGTATCTCCGGGCCGCTCCTCGATAGGATCGATATCTTCATCGATGTCCCACGCGTAGACTACGAGAAGCTAACGGATGCTGGGGCAGGCGAAGGGTCGGCCGAGGTGAGGGCACGCATCCAGGAGAGCCGGGAGCTGCAAAGACGGCGCTTCTCGGAGTCGCGACTATCGGCGAACGCTGAAATGGGACCGGTGGAAGTGCGGGAGTTCTGCCAGCGTTTCCTGGATGAGGCGGCGCGCGCGCTATTGCGAACAGCGGTTAACCAGCTAGCGCTTTCGGCCCGGGCGTTCCATCGCGTCCTCAAGGTTGGGCGGACAGTAGCAGACCTCGGACATTCCGAGGTAATCGCAGCCGCTCACATTGCCGAGGCGCTTCAATACCGCCAGAGAGGGCAGGGGTAGGCCCGGTCGGCTACTGCTCGGCGGCGGCCCGTGCGGGCGATGATAAACTCGGAACGTGGCCTCGGAGCTGTCAAGCATTGAACCGCTGCTTCCGTTGCTCGGCCGCTCCCCGCTAGGCCTGTTCTCAGACATTGACGGGACGCTATCGCCCATCGTGCCCGACCCCGACAAGGCCGCCATATCGTCCCGTTCGCGCGAGCTCCTGACTCAGCTTATCGGCCTGGGCGTCCGCGTGGCGCTGATTACGGGGCGAAGCCTGGAAAAGGCGATAGAGATGGGCCCACTGAGAGGTGCGGCCTACGCGGCTAACCATGGCCTGACCCTACACGTTGAGGGCCGTACAGAGGCGGCTGACGACCTCCGCAGCTACGCAGCCAAAGCGCGCCGAGTACTGCAGCAGGTCCACGCGGTTTCGGCGTCGGGCGTGCGAATCGAGGATAAGGGGCCGGTGTTGGCGTTCCACTATCGAACGGCCGAAAACCAAAGGGCAGCGCGCCAGACAATACTCGATGCGATTAGCCGATCCAGGGCCGGTGCTTCGTTCGCGGTTCACGAGGGCCGGAAGGTTATCGAACTTCGCCCGCGGACGGCCGTCGACAAGGGGACTGCCGCCCGAGTCCTGGCCGGCCGCCTCGGCGTGCAGTCCCTGATCTGCATGGGCGATGACGCGACGGACGTCGACATGTTCAGAGCAGCAGCCGCGCTACTAGAAGAAGGGATTCCGGCCGCGAGTATTGCCGTGCGCAATGAGGAAGCCTCCGAGGAGCTTTTCGCAGTCGCCGACTATTGGCTGCCGGGTGTTCCAGGCGTCGAGTGGTTTCTCGGCGAGCTGGTCAGAAGCTTGTCCGGTCGATAGCCATCAGGTCTCGGAACTGGCGTTCGAGCCAGAAGGAAATGTCCTCTTCCTGGATAAGGCGTTTCAGCGCAGCCGCGCGCCTGCGCCGGTCATCCGCCGGCATAAGCAACGCCCGGTGCATCGCTCTGACCGTACCCTCCAGGTCCGTCGGACAGACGTTGATGGCGAACTCCGACAGCTGCTCGGAGGAGCCGGCAAGCTCGGAGAGGATCAGGACGCCGTCGCCCTTATTGACGAGCGGGCCCTCCTTGGAGACGAGGTTCATGCCGTCCAGGATCGGGTTGACGAGCAAGATATCGTAGAAATACATGCCGGCGATCGCCTGCGCGTAGTTATTCTCATAGAAGACATGGATCGGCTGCCAGTCCACATCTCCGAAATGGTCGTTGATGGAATCCACGAGCTCAAATATCTCGTCGGTGTATGTCTGGTAGACACCCAACTCGCTGCGTGATGGCACCAGGAACTGGATGAAGTTAACCTTGCCTCGAAACTCCGGGTGGCGTTCCAGGAGCAGTTCCCAGGCGCGCAGACCCCGCACGATGTTCTTGCTCGGCTCGGAGCGGTCTACGCGGACGATAGTCTGCTGCTGCCCGAGCAACGGACGCAGCTTTTTCTTATATTGTTCCACTTCATCTGACGCGGCGAATTGCTGGAGCCCCGGCGCGTCAATCGATATCGGATAGTGGTGGACACGGGTGACGTGTCCCCGATAACGGACCACGCACCTCCCGTAGTCGATATCCACCCCGGTAAGCATCGCCTCGCATGCGTGAAGGAAGTTTCGGACGTCCGCCTTGGTCTGCAGGCCCACGATGTCGCAGGCGCACATGTCTTCGTGGATCTGCCTCCGCATGAATTCCGGTAGCAGGCCCCAATAGCGCGGGCCCGGCCAGGGGATGTGGGTGAAGTGCAGAATGGTGGCGGCCGGCACCTCGCGACGTACAAAGGCCGGCGCAAGGTAGAGATGGTAGTCCTGCAGAAGCACGTAGGGCGGCTCGCTCTGCCCGCGGGCTTCGTCCACGATGGCCTGCGCTATCGCCTCGTTTACCGGTATATAGCCGCTTTCCCAGGCCTCGTAGACGGCGCGGCCGATGTTGGGTGTGCGAGGTGTATTCCACATGAAGTGCTGAACGAACCAGAGCAGAGGGTTACAGAAGACGTAATAGTGCCGCTGGTATACGGACTGCGGCACGGTTACAAAACGGACAAACACCTCATGGTCCGGCACGCGGAGCAGGTTGCCGTTGGCCCGCTCTGCGGCCCGGCGGTCGCCCTCGGTCATTGCAGAAGCGACCCAGGTGGCCGGGAGAAAGCGGGCTGCGGCCATCAGCGCGGTCACCATGCCGCCGCTGCCGCGCGCGGCCGTGAGGGAGCCGTCCGGTTCAGCGTGGTATTCCACAGGTCCGCGGTTGCTCGCGATGATCAGCCGCCGGCGAGAGAGCATCTCGCGGCAGAGGTTTTGCAGCCGCTGTTGCTTGTTCTGGAAATCGGTTTCCAACGTCGCCATGCTACATTTGCAGCATCGCCCAAGCCCGGAGGGGTGTCAACCAAAGCGTCCTTGCCAGGGCTGTCAAAGCTCTATAATGGTGAGCGTCGCCCCCGTAGCTCAGTGGATAGAGCGCCGGCCTCCGGAGCCGGGTGCACAGGTTCGAGTCCTGTCGGGGGCGCCATTCTTACCTGCGCAAGCCGCGAACCCGGGTTCCTATGGCGCGTCGCTCACGACAGCGATGTTAGAATGCACCTCGCCGGCTCGCCTGACGAGCGAATGACCGTTTGCGAGCGATATACTTCCTCTACCCGCGTCCAAGGGCCGCTTCATATGTCGAAACAGGGTCTAGCGTAGTACCAGAATCAGGCCGGAGCAGCAGGACGACAAATGAAGATACCGCCGACCCCAAACTCGACGCCGGCTACTCGCCTTGTCCCTCGCCGCCGCGGCGAACGCCTGGGCCGTCTAAAAGGTGAAGAATACGAGGAGGATGGGCGGGCCGATGCGCGCGATCGCGGCTGCGACACAGCACTGTGACTGACAGTACGCGCCCGCATGACTTGCGGGTCGACCACCTCGCTGCGCCGCTCGGGATTGGCGCCGAACGGCCCCGGCTTTCCTGGAAGCTGCCCGTCGCTGCGACTGTGCAACACGCCTATCGCATCATCGCCGGTGATTGGGACTCCCATCGCGTCAAGTCCGGCCAATCGACCTGGGTCCCGGCCGGAGTCGCGCCCGCGTCACGCGTCGCCGTTGAGTGGAAGGTCAAGGTCTGGACCGACCTCGGCGAGAGCGACTGGTCCGATGTTAGCTCCTGGGAGCACGGCCTCCTGGACCGGAGCGACTGGACCGCGGCGTTCATGACCCCAGACTGGGACGAAGACACGACTCAGTCGCTGCCGTGCCCTTGGCTGCGACGGGAGTTCAACCTCCCGGGCGAAGTCGTGTCCGCGAGGCTGTACATCACCGCGCTCGGTGTTTACCAGGCGGAAATCAACGGCCTCCATGTCGGCGGTGATATCCTGCGCCCGGGATGGACGAGCTA
>VBJS01000155.1 GCA_005880055.1 Chloroflexota bacterium
CCGAAGCGCAACGTGATCGCGCGATACCGGGTCGCCGGGGGGGTGATGCAGATGGACAGCGAAGAGGTGCTCCTGCAGGTTATTCAGCCGAATTATTGGCACAACGTGAACAACATGGTCTTCGGGCCAGACGGCCTGCTGTACGTTGGCTCGGGGGACGGCGGCGGCCTCTATGCTGAATACGACACGAACGCCGGCCAGGGGCTGGACAACCTGCTGGCAACGATCTTCCGCATCGATGTGTCGCCGGCGGTTGGTTACGCGATCCCGCCGAGCAATCCGTTTGCCGATGGGTCCGGCCCCCACGCGGACGAGATCTTCGCCTACGGCCTGCGCAACCCTTACCGGATCAGTTTCGACAGCCTGACGGGAGAGCTGTGGGCCGGCGACGTGGGCGCCTGGGACTGGGAAGAGGTGGACAAGATCAGCGCGGGGGGCAATTACGGTTGGAGCGTGATGGAAGGCTTCACCTGCTTCAACATCCCGGACCCGAACGGCTGCGACAAGACGCCCTACTTGCCGCCACGCGTAGCATACGGGCATACGGACGGCGACTGCGCGATCATCGGCGGCTTCGTGTACAGGGGAACGCAGATGCCCGAGCTGGACGGCTTTTACGTGTACGGCGACTTCTGCTCGGGGCGCATCTGGGCACTGGACACGACGAGCCCGGACAGCGCACCGGTGCTGCTTGCCGACACGCCTTATCACATCAGTTCGTTTGCCCAGATGCCGAACGGGGAACTGCTGATTCTGACGTACAACAACGCAATTTATCGCCTGGGGAGCGCGCCGGGCAGCGGCAATGCCGACTGCGATGGGGCTGTGGACTCGACGGATGCACTGAAGGTGCTGCGGTACAGCGCCGGCCTATCGGTCTCGCAGAGCGAGCCCTGCACGGACATCGGAGCTCTTTTGCCCGGAGGCGTGCGGCAGGGGGACGTGAACTGCAGCGGGGGTGTGGACTCCAAGGACGCCCTCCTCATCCTGCGAGCGGTAGCGGGTCTACCGGTGGCCGTTCCGGCAGGCTGCCCGGCGATAAAGCCCGCCTAGCTGGGCCGGCTGCCAGGAGACCTGGGCGCCGGAGGCGCGAGCGGCGCCACCGCCGCCTGATTGCAACGTCTCTACTGGACCTTGATGGTGCCCTGCATCTGCTGTGGGTGAAAGTCGCATTGAAACTTGATGTCGCCCGCGGTGGTGGGCGCCGTCCATGTGATGGTCGCTGTCTGCCCGGCAGTCACCGCGAGCGGGTCTGTCACCGCGTCGTCATCGGTATTGAAGGTGTTGTCCGCGCCCGCAATGCGTAAGTTGTGCGTCGCGGGCCCATCGTTTTTTAGCGTCACGGTGGCTGCAGCTCCGGCCTTGACGGTCAGTTCGGTTGGGCTGAAGGAGTAGTCCGCGGCCGTAACCTGGAGACCTCCGCCCGTCCCGCCCGAACCGGTAGCAGCAGCGGTCGGGCTGCCTGTCGCAGCGCCCTTTTCGCTCTTTCCTTCGGTGGCCTTGAAGGCGAAGACGAAGGTGAGGGCGATCACGATAACGAGGAAGGTCATGACACCCTCGAACACCGGCAGCTTTGCGAAGTCCAGCTTCATCTCGCCTCAGTCTGGTTCATGTATACCCAATCTGGCCGCCCAGGCGCCAGCCAACGGCTGCTGTTTCCGCTGCTATACTCGAAGGAGAGGCCCTTGATGGCAGAGACGGCGACGGAGAAGCTAGGGCGGGCCCGCCAGGGCCTGCTTGCCGAAATCGCGCGCGAGGTGAACGACCCACGCATACTGGAGGCGCTGGGGAGCGTTCTGCGTGAAGAGTTCGTGCCCGAAGACCTCCGCGCTTTTGCCTATGAGAACCGCCCGCTGCCGATCGGTTACGGGCAGACAATCTCGCAGCCGCTGATCGTCGGATTGATGACGCAGGCCCTGATGCTGCATGGGAACGAGAAGGTCCTCGAGTTGGGCACCGGTTCCGGCTACCAGGCGGCGGTCCTCTCCCGGCTGGCGGCCCGGGTGATAAGCGTGGAGCGGATCGCGCCCCTGTCTGAGCAGGCGGCTGGGAGGCTGGCGAGGCTCGGCTACACGAACGTGGACGTCCACGTCGCCCGTGATGTTTTGGGATGGCCGGAAGACGCGCCCTACGATGGCATCATCGTAACGGCGGCATCGCCAGAAGTGCCGATGGATCTCCTCCAGCAACTGGCGATCAACGGCCGTCTCGTCATTCCCGTGGGCAATCGCGATCTGCAGGAGCTTGTACGGATTGTGAAGACTCCTGAGGGCGCCAGGCGACACAACCTCGGGCCTTGCCGCTTTGTCCCGCTCCTCGGCCGCAGCGGCTGGCCGGGCGATACTGCTTCTTGACGTATAGCAGCGACATAAGCGCTGCATTCTGTCTATAGCAAGACCGGCGGCCCGCGCCAACTCGTACAGGTGAAGCATTAACTGACGATACTGTAATGCGTTCTCTTGATAAAGCGGTTCGCTTGGTTCGAGTTTCCACCGCAACGTTATGTTTATCAACAAACTCAGGCACAATTCGTCCAATGCCCGCTGGACAGTCGAAAGGAGGTGAAAATAGAATATGGCGATTAACTCCCCCGAACGGCTCAAGAGACCGGGAGTCCTTGCCTCTATGCGAAAGTCTTTGGAAGACTTCTTGACATATATGGCAGTGGAGAAGGGCAGCTCCGCTAACACCGTTGCCGCCTACCGGAACGATCTCCAGCAGCTCGCCGCCTTCATTGGGGCCAAGCCCTCAGCCGATGGCTGGAAGTCCTTGGATCGCTCGCTGATTCAGGACTTCATCCTTGATATGAAGGGCAACCGTAATTACAGCGAGACTTCGGTGGCAAGAAAAGTGGCCGCAATTCGCTCCTTCTGCGCGTTCCTGAATGCCGAAGGAGAGATTCAGATCAACCCAGCCGACGGCCTTACCTCGCCGCGTGTCGGAAAAACGCTGCCGAAGGCCATCAGCCCCAATGATGTCGACGAGCTCCTGGAACAACCAGCCAGGCGGTCCACGCCGGAGGCCAGGCGCGACAAGGCAATGCTTGAAGTGCTCTACGCCACGGGTATGCGGGTAACGGAGCTCGTCTCTCTGGATATGTCCAACCTGAACCTCGACCCGCGCAGTCCGTACGTGCGCTGCCTGGGCAAGGGCGCCAAGGAGCGGACAATACCGATCCACGACCAGGCCGTGGAGGCGCTGGTTGAGTACCTGGAAGAAGGCCGGACTCTGCTTGTGCGCAACCCAGGTGAGGAAGCGCTCTTTGTTAACCGCAGAGGAGAACGGCTGACCCGCCAGGGGTTCTGGCTGATCCTCAAGGGATACGCCAAGTCGGCCAACCTCAGCGCGGACATCACGCCGCACACGCTGCGCCACTCATTCGCCACGCACATGCTGCGGGGCGGTATGCCGTTGCGCAACGTCCAGGAGATGCTGGGACACGCTAACATCTCCACCACCCAGGTCTACACGCACCTGACCAGCGACCACCTGCGCGAGGTTTACGAGCGGGCCCATCCGCGCGCATAGATGAGGACGTAGAATAAGGTGTGGTGACAGGGAGGGCGACGGC
Source organism: Chloroflexota bacterium (assembly GCA_005880055.1). Classification (GTDB taxonomy): domain Bacteria; phylum Chloroflexota; class Dehalococcoidia; order SM23-28-2; family RBG-16-64-32; genus VJS01. Next base: position 3,572 of record VBJS01000155.1, read on the forward strand.
CAAGGGGCTGTTCGCCCTCCTGTTCTTTCTGGCCCTTGGCGGCGCTTGCGGTGGCGGCGCCCAGTCCCCGAGCCTAACGCCATTCCCATCACGCGCCGCCTCCACACCGGCCCTCCCCTCGCCTGCGCCGTCGACAACAGCGCCCGCTCCGGCAAGAGCGCTCCCGGACCGAGACCTGCTTGACCTGGCGAAGCGGTTCCGGGGAGTTCCGGCAAACACTGCGATGGTGGCCAGGAATTCACCCTATTCTTACAACGTTGGAGACCAGCAGCGGTTCTCGCTGCTAAACCTCGACACACCGAGAATCGTGACGATCTCGGCAACACTGCGGCGGATAACCGACCACGCCTACTTCTTCGTAGAGGATGGATCGCCTTACACGGAGGAGGCGCTCTCGCAGATTGGTTCCGATTTCGAGTCTTTGGTTTACCCAACAGTGCACAACCGTTTCGGCACCGAGTGGACGCCGGGCGTGGACTCTGACCCGCGCATCACGGTCCTCCACGCGAACCTCAGCGGCGCCGGCGGCTACTTCTCCGCCGATGATGAGTACCCCGTCGTAATCGTGCCGAACAGCAACGAGCGCGAGATGGTGTACCTGGACGCAGGAGCCCTGGGAAGCCCTGGGCCCGCCTACAATGCGCTGCTCGCGCACGAGTTGCAGCACCTGGTGCACTGGCACGCGGACCCCGGGGAGGAGTCCTGGGTGAACGAGGGCCTCTCCCAAGTATCGGCCGAGGAGCTGGGAGGTGGCTCCGACTGGCTGTCCTCATTCCTGGCGCAGCCTGACACTCAGCTCAACTACTGGCCGCCGCTCAGCGAATCGGGCATACACTACGCCGCCTCTGAGCTGTTCTGCAGCTACCTCCTGGACCACTACGGAGGGCGTGAGCGAGCGAAGGAGCTGCTGGCCGAACAAGGAGACGGTATCGCGGGGATCAACGAGTACCTGGCGCAATTCGGGACAGACTTCGGCCGCGTCTTCGCGGACTGGGTGGTCGCCAATTATCTCGATACCGCTGATGGCGCCTACTCGCATAAGCAGGTCGACGCCAGGACACGGACGGTGACCAC
>VBJS01000141.1:0-4791 GCA_005880055.1 Chloroflexota bacterium
CGCGGCCGCGCGTCTACCTGGTGGGACGGCAGGACGTTGATCGCGGCGGCATCGACCGCTTCCTCGAAGACTACGGGATGAGCTGGGAGACCGACACGGAGGTGGGCGGCGAGCAGCTTGTGGAGGCCGGAGGGCGGCTCTGTTACCTCTCCTTCGGCAAGGGCCGGAAGACCAACGAGGAGTACATCGGCAATATCCTCGAGCAGAAGCATGGCTCCGTGCTCGAGCACGCCGTCTGGAACTTCATCATCGCCGGGGTCTCACGATCCTTCACCCACGAACTTATCCGTCACCGTGCAGGCTGGGGGTACTCGCAGCTCTCGCAACGCTACGTCGACGAGTCAGAGGCCAACTACGTCGAGCCGGAGGTGATCGCCGAGGACCCGGAGTTGCACTCGCTCTGGCTTCAGGCGATTGAGACCTCCCATGGCGCTTACCTGGAGTTGACGGAGCGGCTCACGCAAAAGCTGGCGGAGCGGGGCGAGAAGGGCACGCACCGGCGTAAGCTGGCGCGTCAGGCCGCCCGCAGCGTCCTGCCCAACGCCACCGAGACGATGATCTTCGTAACCGCAAACTCCCGCGCCCTGCGCCATTTCATCGAGCTTCGCGGCAGCGAGTTCGCGGAGACGGAAATCCGCGAAGTGGCGCTGGAACTCCTTCGGCTAATGCAGAAGGAAGCGCCGAACTTGTTCGGCGATTATCAGATCGCTCGCCTGGACGACGGGACCGAAGTGGCGCAGACAGAGCATGAGAAGGTATAAGCGTTTCTGCCGGATCGGCGGCAGGCTGGGCGACGGTATAATTAGATAGGCCCCCGTAGCTCAAGGGACAGAGCGGCTGCCTTCTAAGCAGCGGGTTGCAGGTTCGAGTCCTGCCGGGGGCGCCAGCACCTCTCCCCCCTGACCCAATGCTGGCCTCCTCCAGATACGAAATCGGGCCTTTCGGACCCTTCCGGCGGCCTCCCGCAGGCCGCCAATTCGCCCCCGGCGCCGGCAAAACGACCAGCTGCCTCATGCTGAATTGCGTAGCAGCTGCCTTCAGGCAGTGGGTCGCTTTTTTGACGTTGCGTCACTTACGTGGCGCGAGGAAGGAGGCCGAAGATGGGGGCAAGCAACGGCGCCCCTGGGGTCGGGGCGCCGCATGTTAGCTCGTTGATTGTTGGCTTTTCGAAGCTGGATCAGGCGTAAACCTTGGCTTCCTCATACGCCCGTCGCAGCGGCTCGATCTCCAGCTTCTTCATTTTGAGGAAGGTGGCTGTCACCGCCTCGATCTTCTCCTCGTTCGGGTCCTTGAGCATGTCGCTCAGGACCTTCGGAACGATCTGCCATGAAAGACCGAACCTGTCCTTGAGCCAGCCGCATACGCTTTCCTCTCCGCCCTCGGTCAGTTTGCCCCAGAAGTAATCGATCTCGGCCTGGTCGTCACACGTGACCATGAATGAAATAGATTCGTTGAACTTGAAGTCCGGACCGCCGTTCAGCGCTACAAACCGCTCTCCGTCCAACTCGAACTCCACTGTCATCACGGATCCAGCCGTCTTCCCCGAGACCGCTTCGGCCGCTTTCGGGTAAGGAGTGGTGGCGATCACCCTTGAGTTTTTGAAGATCGACGTGTAGAAGTTCGCCGCCTCTTCGGCCTGGTCGTCATACCACAGGTGCGGGATTGTCTTTTGCATCACTTCCTCCATTCAGCAGGCCGTTTTCCGCCTGACCACGGGTGGCGTCATCTCGTATGCGATGCTAGCGGGTGTGCGATGTTGCCGCTTCCTTCTGTGTTCGCTTGCCATTACCCGTCGCGGCGTCGGCGGTCGGCGTGTGCGTCGTTAGCACGAGCAGGTACTTGCCGTCGCGTCGGGTGTACACGGAAGTGATCCTGGCCGCGTAGCGCTCGCCCGTCCTTCTGCTCCGCCGTGCCTCCGTATGTATCGTGCGAGATTTGCACAAATCGCGGATTCTGGAAGCGAATGTTATCCCGCTTCACCGGCATCTCATGGGTCATGGCAACAGCGTCATCGAGCGTCTTCACTTCACCGTTGATGACGGCGAGCGCGTCCTTCGCCATGTTCTCACGGTAGAAATCGGGGTTGTCCAAGGCGTTCCAGAACCTGCTTCTCACGCTCCATTAGTTCGTCCCGTAGTGTCGGCATTGGGTTCCTCCTTTCGACTCCATTGTCTCCCTCTTCAAGAAAGTTTGCACGAGCGGAAAAAGATTGTTACGCAAACGCAAGGCGGGTTTATGCGGGCTTGTGAAAAGTGGAAACAAATGCGAGTGAGCCGCCGCGCCCATGGATTCGCGGGCTCGCGCGCAACGGGGAGCCCGCCGGCGACGACGATCTGCGCCCGAGAACATTGCATCCGCCGGAAACGCTACTAAAACCGGAGACTATCAACAGAATTTCGAGGTGAACGTAAGTCTGCCCGAACTGGCCAATGATTTACGGTCTGAGGGCCCGAGCGTCAGCCGAGTTGAAGTAGACTGGCGCCGAAAGACGCGATTCTACAGTTGGTGAAGGCAGCTGCTCTGGGCTACCGCTTTGCTGAGCATCTGCCTGTTGTCGTTAGCGTCGCCAGTCAGATACGAATCGTCTCGATTTCAAACTAAAAACGACGTGACTCCTTCTAAGCAGCGGGGTTGCAGGTTCGAGTCCTGCCGGGGCGCCAGACTACCGTCAAGCTCGTCTTAATGTTTGTTATGAAAACGTTAGCGGAAAGGCCTCAACTTTTAGTGCGCAGAGAGAATTAGTCGCCTAGAGTGTGGCTGTCGGGCGGCAAGAGCGCGCTGACAAGGAGAGGCTCCGCCCCGGGATGCACCCCCAGTGGGACTGGCTCTTCCGCCCAATACCGGTGGCCGGCACCAATCACGGCTCGACCGTGAAGGTCCGGCCACCAGTTTTTGGTTCTCAGCTGTCCCCTTGGCAGACAGGCAGCCCTGTCTAATGGGCGACGTCCAACGCTTCGAGAACGGGCGTCGCGGCCAGCAATGTAGCGTCGTAGCCTGTGTCTTCGCCCGGCAGGTCATCCAACTGCGCCGCCAGCAGTTCGCCCTGCCCAGGCGGCTCTATGGCGATCGTTTGCTGCGTGCTTCGCTCGAGGCCCTGCTCGGTGAGCAGCAAGTGTCGTCCATCGTCTGACAATCGAATCGTCAGCGAGGCGCCGCCGGCTTGAAGGCGCACGTTCGTTAACGAGCTCGCCTCGGCGCTCGGGTGGCCCGTCGCCTGAAACCGCACCGCTATCGAACGGTCGCGGCCGGAGAGCGTTATTTCGCCTCCTGCTGTGCGGTCAAGCCGGTCTGTCGTCCAGGCAAAGTGGCCGGCCATCCAACCCAGCAGCAGAAAAGCCTGCGCCGGCAAAAAGTCATCGTCCGCCCGCGGTGTGTAGCCGATCTCAACGTGATCGATCGCCTTCGAGAAGCCGCTCTGAGCGGCAGAGCGCTGAGCCAGCAACTCCCGCCATACGCGCAATCGCGCCCAATTCAGATCGCCGATCGCGCAGTCCGGAGTCTCCCGGCAAAGGTTAGCGACGCGCGAAAGTCCGTGTGTAGGATGCCGAAAGCGGGCGGAATCGATGATGAAGCGGTCGGACGTTTCGATCAGCTCCTCGAAGATGTGGCGCCCCCTGGGCAACGGTCCGGTCCACCAGACGTATACCGGTAGGTCGGGTACCAGCAAAGGGATAATAACGCTGTGCAGATGCTCGGCTGCGTTCCCGTGCACGCTGAGGACCACTTCTTCGCAGCACACCTGCTGTTCCAGCCCGGAACTCAGGTGGCAGTGCGCTGCCAGCCTGGTATCGATCCGCGACTCGGTCTGAGAAGAGTCCGCGATAATGATCAGAGCCCGTGAAGGATGGTGGCCGGTCAAGCGGGCGAGCGTTTCGCTAGCCTCATCGGCTACAGCCTCGTTTGCCGCATAAACGACGAGATTGAGGAGGCTCGTCCGGATGGCGGCACCTTCCGCCGCGCCGGAATAACCGGCCGCGCCGTAACGCAGGCGCACCAGTTCCGCCTCGATCCGGGCAGGATCGACGCCCCGGCCTGACCAGGTAAGGGTGAGCGGCCCGGAGTCTATAGCCTCCGCCACTCGCGTCCGTCTCGTTCTATTAGCTCTTCTGCCTCACGTGGTCCCCATGTGCCTGCTTCGTAGTTGGGAAATTCTGCTGCCGGCGTTTCCTGCCAGCCCTCAACAATATCGTCGACAATCGACCAGGCTGCCTCCACCTCGTCGGCCCGGGCGAAGAGCGTGTTATCGCCGCGTAGAGCGTCGAGCAACAGCGTCTCGTACGCGGAAGGCGCTTGCATCAGGAAGGAAGCCCCGTAGAGGAAATCCATATTGGCGGCCCGGATCCGCACCGGCGAGCCCGGCACCTTGGTGTGAAACCTCAGCGAAATGCCCTCGTTTGGCTGGATGCGCATGGTCAGGATGTTCGGCTCCAGCGCAGCCACATCGACAACATCGCGGAAGAGCAGATGGGGCGCGCGCTTGAACTGGATCGCGATTTCCGTGCTCCGTTTGGGCATCCGCTTGCCCGTTCTCAGATAGAAGGGCACGTCCGCCCAGCGCCAGGTGTCGATGCACAGCTTTAGCGCCACGAACGTTTCGGTCCGGGATTCCGGCGCCACGTCCGCTTCCTGCCGGTACCCCGCCACCTCCTCGCCGCTCACCCAGCCGGGGCCGTACTGCCCGCGTGTCGTACTTGTCCTCACGGCATCGCCCTGGATGTGCTGGACGGCATCCAAGACATGCACTTTCTCATCCCGCACGGAGCGCCCGTTGAACGCCAGCGGTGGCTCCAT
>VBJS01000141.1:4920-5730 GCA_005880055.1 Chloroflexota bacterium
ACCAAGATGTTCTGGACAGTCTCCTTGCCCAGGTAGTGGTCGATGCGGTAAACATCGTCTTCTCGAAACACGGAATGGATATGCCGGTTCAGTTCAAGCGCGGATCGGAGGTCCCCGCCGAACGGCTTCTCCACGATCACTCTCGCCCAGCCGTGCCGTTCCTCGCCATCGCGCTCCCTGTAGTGGGTCTTCCGTATCTGCTGGATAATTAGCGGGAAGGTGGTGGGCGGCAGCGCCAGGTAATAGATCCGGTTCCCGGCTGTTCCCTGTTCTTCCTCAACTCTGTCCAGCAAATCAGTAAGCCGCTCGTGGCTCTCGGGCTTGTGGTATTCCCCGGTGACATAGAAGAGGTTTGAGGAGAAGCTCTGCCAGACATCTTCGTCAATTGGCCTTCGCGAGAATTCCGCCACTGCTTCGCGGGCCTGTCGGCGGAACTGCTCGTCGTCCCACTCGGTTCTAGCGAAGCCGATGACGGCGAAGCGTGGGGGCAGGCGCCGGTCAAGGGCCAGGTTGTACAGGGCCGGCAAGAGCATCCTTCGTGTCAAGTCCCCGGAAGCGCCGAAGATCACCAGGGCACAGGGCTCCGGCATCAGCTCCGCCGACGCGGGCAGTGGACGGGCGCGGGTTCTAGTCGACGCCTGCGCGCTCATCTTTGGGCGTCTCCTGTGTCGTCTCTCCTTCCAGGGGCGCCACTACCCGGTGCCCGCCGAACTGGTGACGGAGGGCAGCGATCAACCTGGCGCCGAAGGGGTCTGTCTGCCGCGAGCGAAAGCGCGCGAAGAGGGCGTGCGTCAAAGCGGTGGCAGGTAC
>VBJS01000142.1 GCA_005880055.1 Chloroflexota bacterium
CTCAAAGGCGTGGGCGAGCCGCTGCGGGTGTGGGCGGCCAAGACGAGTGACGGGGCGCTCCAGTGAGCACAACTACAACGGTAACGGTCCTATTCACGGACGTTGTCGGTTCGACGCAGCTGCGGACAGGCCGTGGTGAGGCGCCCGCCCACAGGGACCTCCAGGCGCACTCAGACGTGGTGCGTCAACAGGTCGAGGCGCACAGCGGGCGAGTGGTCAAGACCGCCGGCGACGATTTCATGGTGGCGTTCGACTCGGCGCGGAGGGCCGTGGAGTGCGCGGTCGGTATCCAGAGGACACTGGCTGAGCAGAACCGCCGCCATCCGGACCGGGAGGTCCATATACGGATAGGGATCAACACCGGCGAGGCCATCGTGGAAGGGGAAGATCTGTTTGGAGCGGCGGTAAACGCGGCTAAGCGCATTGAAGCGAAGGCGGTCGGCGACCAGATCCTGGTCTCCGAGATCGTGCGCGGCGTCGTCGGCGCCCACAAGGACGTTGAGTTTGTGGACAGGGGCCGGGTCCGTCTCAAGGGTTTCCCGGAGCGCTGGCGTCTCTACGAGGTGCCGTGGCAAGCAAAGCCACCGCAGCCCACTCCTCTCGTGCTCAGTTTCCTCTTCACGGATGTGGTGGGCTCCTTCGACATTACGGAACGCCTAGGCGATGATCAATGGCTGGACATATTGCGCGCCCATAACGCCATCGTCCGCGCTGAGCTCGCGGCCCACGAGGCCTCCTGGTTCAAGAGCTTAGGCGACGGATTCATGGTGGCCTTTCCGGCCGCAATCGACGCCCTAGAGTGCGCTATCTCGATCCAGCGCGACTTCGCTGAATACAACGAGGAGCACCCCGACGAACCCCTTTCGGTGCGCGTTGGATTACACACCGGGAATGGGAAGGGCCGTGACCCTGGCAGCTCGCATAACCAGTCAGGCGCAGGGCCGCGGCATACTGGTCTCGCAACGGCTTAAGGAGATCATCGAAGACACGCACGAGTTTGCCTTCGATGATGGCCGGGAGGTGCAGCTGAGGGGAGCGCGGGAGCCGGTACGCATATACGAGGTCAACTGGCGCGGTTAACCACGACGACACCAGCCACGTGTCTTGGTGGCTTGGTAAATATCGGCGACGTAAGCTGGCCTTCGACAGGAGGATAACCAAATGGAACCACGCATACTCGTACTCGGCGCCGGTTTCGGCGGGCTCGAGCTCAGCTCGATCCTCTCCGACGCGCTTGGGGAACGGCTGGACCTCACGCTCATCGACCAGAGCGACTCCTTCGTTTTTGGATATTCGAAGCTGGACGTGATGTTCGGTCGTGAGACGCCCGACGCCGTGCGCGTCCCTTACCGCCATATCGCGAAACCCGGCGTGACCTTTCGCCGAGAAACGATCACCGCGATCGATCCCGAGGCTCGGCGCGTCACAACAGACGCCGGAACGTATGATGCCGATGTGTTGGTGGTCGCCCTCGGCGCGGACTATGACATGGGCGCGACACCGGGGCTCTCGGAAGGCGGCAACGAGTTCTATACAGTCGCCGGCGCCGAGCGCCTGCGCGACGTGCTCCCGGCCTTCTCCAGCGGCCGCGCGATCGTCGGAGTGACGTCGACGCCGTTCAAGTGCCCGCCGGCGCCGAGCGAAGCGGCTCTCCTGTTGCACGACTACCTCAAGACGCGCGGCGTTCGCGACGCATGCGAGATCAGCCTTGTAATGCCGTTCGGGGCGCCGGTTCCACCCTCGCCCGAAACCTCTCAGGCCTTGCTCGAGGCCTTCAGGGAGAGGAACGTCACCTGGGTTCCCAACCGGCTGGTGCGCGCCCTCGACCCAGGGCGTCGCGTCGCCATCCTGGACGATGACTCGGAGATGCCCTACGACCTCTTCTTCGGTATCCCGAAGCACCGGGTACCGGACGTGGTAGCGGCGAGCGGCATGACCGAGGGCGGTTGGGTACCTGTCAACCCTCTGACCCTGGAGACACGTTTTCCCGGCGTTTACGCTGTGGGGGACGTGACCAGCGTTGGTACGCCCAAAGCCGGTGTCTTCTCGGAAGGGGCTGCGCGCGTGGTGGCGGCGGAGATTATCGCCGTAATGGAAAAAGGCGAGCAGCCGTCCGGTTATGATGGGCGCGGTTTCTGCTACATCGAGTTCGGTGCCGGGCGCGTGGGGAGTGTGGAGGTGCAGTTCCTCTCCGGGCAACCACCCACAGGCAGGTACTACGGGGCATCCCTGGCACTCGCAGCCGAGAAGAAGGAGTTTGGAGCAAGCCGCCGGGCCCGCTGGTTCGGACTAAACGGCCCGTCTTGAACGCCGGCGCTGCGCCGTTTCGTCGCCGACCGCGGCGAGTTCGTGGCATGACGCCTGGACCGTCATCTCGTACTTGTAGTGAATACGACCTGACGGCTGACATCGTCGATTCCCGCCCTCACCGAGCGCCTCGGCGACGCCGCCTTCCGCGCTGAGGCACGCGAATTGGACGGCTCGCTCCGAGCCGTCATCCGCGAACATGCCGGCACACCCATCGAAGCAAGCTCCTCGGCGACGGCGTCCTCGCCGTCTTCACCAGCGCTCACCGCTCGCCTTCAGACGCCGGCCCTCGGCGCCGGCCTGGCGCAGTAACGCGTAGCATCTCGGGCACAGCGGCACCACTCCCCGGCGCCAATCATCCCCGTCCTCGGCCGATCCCAGGCTGGTTACGGCATAGACGCCGGCCGCTTGGCGATGGCAGAACGAGCAATGGACCACGCGTCCAGCCTAGCTCGTGGCGGGAGCCAGATGCTCGGGGTAATTGACATAGGATGGGACCTTATTTGAGCACGATGGTCCAGACGATCCCGGCCGCCAGTAGTTCAATTGCTCCCAACGCCACCTAGGGCGCCCAGCGTCTCAGCCTGTCCAATTCGCCTCCGAAAACAGAAGCGCCTCCGAGTCGGCTCTTGGACTGGAGGCACCTCTGTAGCCCGCCCCTCGGCCATATGGCCTGAGGAGCGAACGGATGATACGTCGGCTGAATCTCGATTGCAAGAGTTATTCTCCGACTGCGTCATCGTAGCGACTCCGCCCGGCGGAATGACGAAATCCTGAATGCCACAACGGAAGTTGGAAGCGCGTACGCGTGCTCGGCCCGTGTGGGTCGTCAGCCTTCCCGATTCAACCGCCTGTCGGCCCGTGTGTAACGTTTTTCTGCCAGCATCGTCTATGACTTGTCTATCCATAAGTTGTCAAGCGCTGGCGGATGATAGTTGGTGTCGAGTTTGCGAGGTGAACGATGAAAATCCTTATCCTGATCGCCGCGGGCGCGATCGCGCTGTCGCTGGCGTTTTCGCATGCCAGCGGCTCAAGCCCCGCGCCAGGTGTCGTTTCGCCTCAGGACGCGGCCGGCTGGGGCAATAGCAACTGCGACATTCTACACGGGGTCTGTGTGGCCCTGACACCAAACGACCCGCAGTACGGGTCGCAATATGGGCCGCAGGAGATACATGCGCCGCAAGCCTGGGATCTCACGACGGGCGCAACCAGCACCGTGATCGCCATCGTGGACACCGGCATCGACTGCACCCACTCAGACATCGCTGGCAAGTGCATGGTGGGCTATGATTTCGTGAATATCCGCCCCCTCACCGGCACCGAGAACAGCGATGACTTCGGCCACGGTACGCACGTCGCTTGCATCGCCGCCTGCCAGACAAATAACAGCATGGGCGTGGCAGGCATGTGCTGGCAGTGCATAGTGATGCCAGTCAAAGTCCTCAACAGCGGCGGCTCCGGCACCTTCGGCCAGGTGGCTCAGGGAATAACTTTCGCTGCTGACCACGGGGCGAACATTATCAACATGTCGCTCGGGGGCTGCCCCTCGGGCAACCTGGGCGACTGCGGCATGGACCCCGCTGTCGAATCGGCGATGTCCTACGCCCAGAACAAGGGCGTGCTAATCGTCGCCGCGCTCGCCAACACGGGCGCCTGGCCGCTGTATCCTGGCACGAGCCAGTACACGATCGGGGTCAGCGCCGTGGACTCCTTCGGCAACATCGCCAACTTCTCTTCGGTTGGCCGCCAGGAGTTCATCGTGAAGGGCAAGACAATGCTCTCTGCCCCTGGTGTATCTGTGCTCGCCGCCGTGCCCACCGGCACCTGCTCCCTCTGCGACCCTACCGGCTACCGGACGCTCTCCGGCACGTCTATGGCGACGCCACACGTGGCGGCCTCGGCAGGCCTGATCTGGGCGCAGTTCGGCAATGCTGGCGCCGTGCATGCCGCGCTGACGGGGCATGCTGACGACATGGGCAGTCCTGGCTACGATATGTGTTACGGCATAGGGCGCGTCAATCCTTACCGCGCGCTCTCAGGTACCGCGCAAGTGGACACTGGCGGCATCATGGAGCAGCAGTGCTTGCCCTCAGCTAACGACAACTTCGCCGCCGCAGCGCCGATTGCCCTTGGTGGGCGCAGCAGCCCCTGGGTCATGGCCAACACGACAGAGGCGGGCGAACCGATCAGCTGCAACGGCTACTCGGCAAGCGCTTGGTGGAAGTTCAACCCCGTGACCGACGCAGATGTTGAGGCCGACAGCTTCGGTACTTCCGGAGAGATGGACACGGTGCTCAGCGTCTACACGGGCACGGCGCTCAATAGCCTCACGCTGCTCGGCTGTAACGACGACTTCGGCGGGCAGACCTCAAGCGTTGTTTCTTGGCACGCCGTCGTAGGTGTGACTTACTGGATACAGGAAACGGGCTGGGCCCAGAACTACGGCGAAGAAGTGCTCAACCTAGGCCTGACCAATTCGAGTCCCAAACCGACGCCTTCCCCGACGCCAACGGCATCGCCAACGCCTACCCCTACCCCCATAGCTACTGCCACGCCGACACCGACCGCGTCACCCACGCCAACGATAGCGCCAACCCCCACCCCTACTCCGGCTCCTACACCGACACCGTGTCCAAAGTTCAACTCGCAGGGGCGCTGTGTCGGGAAGGGACACTGAGCACGGCAAGGACCCGCAATCTGCAGCGCGAAACCTACAATATCGCCAGTTAGCGCGCCTGAGCAAACGGCGGCTAGCGACCGACGAATCTGGAACAAGTTGCCCTCGGTCGATCTACTTCTCCAAGCGGTCGCGTAACCCTTCCTTATCGAGTTGCGACTGCCTCCGATGGACGAAGAGCGATTATAATCTGAAAGCGACAAGCCGCCCTGGAGTGTTGAAGGAGGTGCCCCGTGTCCGACATTGGCAAGATCGCCCGAGAGAACGTGGAAGCATACAGCAGCGGGAACTGGGACCAACTGAAGGCGTCATTGTCCCCCGATTGCGTCTATGACGAGATTGGGACGCAGCGGAAGATGAAGGGTGCTGACGAGTTGGTACAGGCCTATCAGGCTTGGAAGCAGGCTATCCCGGACGGCAAAGGGACGATCAAGGACACGC
>VBJS01000143.1 GCA_005880055.1 Chloroflexota bacterium
AAGATCGTATTCTCAGGGTTCGTCACCCCCTGGCGCTTGGCGACCTGCCCGACGAGGCGCTCGCCGTTCTTCGCCATAGCGACGACGGAGGGCGTGATGCGGCCGCCCTCCACGCTGGGGATGACGACAGGCTCGCCCCCCTCCATGACCGCCATGCAGCTGTTTGTGGTCCCAAGGTCGATTCCGATTGCTCTAGGCATTAATTACCACTCTCCTTTGCCTGTCAGCTTTGTCCTCTGACGGCACGTTATGACTCTGATGTGGGCGCATCTCCTTGTTCTTTGTTCCCTCTTCCCTGTTCCTGGTTACTTCCTTTGCCCACGACCACCATCGCTGGGCGCAGCACGCGGTCGTGCAGTTTGTAGCCGCGCTGCACCTGCGAGATGACCTTGCCCTCGTCGCCCTCCACGTGCGCAACCGCCTCGTGGACGCGCGGGTCAAACTCCTGCCCCTCTGCTTCGACCGGACGGACGCCGGCGTTTTCCAGGAGCTGCTGGAGCTTTCGATAGATCAGGTAGATGCCGTCGAACCAAGAGAGACCGGCCAGGCGGCTGTCCAACGCGTTGAAGGCGCGCTCGAAGTCGTCCAGCACCGGCAGCAAGTTGATGATGATGGAGACGTTGCCGAAGCGGCGCAGCTCCTCACGCTCCTGGTCGGTGCGCCGCTTGTAGTTCTGGAAGTCGGCCTCCGCCCGCTGCCAGTTGGCCAGGTACTTTTGCGCTTCCTCTTTGGCTCTCGAGAGCTGCTCCTCCACAGAGGCCGGCTGCGCCTCGGACGCTGCTGGCGGGTCATCGGGCGGCGTGTCCGCAGGGTTTATCGGGTCCGTTTGCATCTCGCTAACTCTACTCAGGCGAAGTAAACGCCCAGCAGCTCCTCCATAAGGGAGGACATGTATCGCACCATGGAAACAGCCCGCGGATAGTGCATTCTGGTCGGGCCCACCACGCTCAGGCTGCCGCGCAGACCAGCCGGGCCGCTGTAGCGCGCGCTGATTACACTGCACGCCCGCATGGCGTCCAGCGGGTGCTCGCCTCCAATGATTATCTTAACCTCGCCGGTACTCCTGCCGGCGGAAGGCAGAGCGCGCGCCAGGTTGCGTTCCTCTAGCAGTTCCAGCAGGCCGAGTATCCTTTCCCCTTCCGAGAACTCCGGTTGCCGCAGCAGTTCCCGGATGCCCTGCAGGAATGAGGGCTCAATCTCCGATTCCTCCGCCGCCTCAAGGAGCGAGGCCGCCGCGTCAATCAGTGGCGCCTCCATTGCCGTCACCGGCAGCGACTCGCTGCGCATCTCCGCCGCTGTCTTGCCCGACAGGACATCATTCAGCCGGCGGGCGATGCTGGTCAGTTCTTCCTGCGTGAACGGACGGTCTAGCGACAGTGTCTGCTGGAGGACGCGGGCCTCTTGTAGGACCACTACGAGCAGCGCCAGGTACTCGTGAACCCCTACCAGCTCCAGCCAGCGGAGCTTGGGCTGGGCTGTGTGGGGCGTGGTGACGACTGCGGCGTTGCGCAGGCGCGCAGCCAGAATGGCTGCCGCCAGCCGGGCCCACTCCTCCAGCTCCCTCGCCGCCTGGTGAAACTGGTGCCGTATAGTCTGCTGCAGCTGTTCCGGCAGCTCCTCTTCCTTCATGAGGGCTTCGACGTAGTACCGGTAGCCCTGGTCCGTGGGGACGCGCCCGGCAGAGGTATGCGGCTGCGTAATCAGCCCCTCTTCCTCCAGGCGCGCCATCTCGCTCCGTATTGTGGCTGCCGACACGTCCATGCGGTACTTGTCGACGATGTTGCCTGATCCCACTGGTTGAGCGGTGCTGACGTATTCGTCGACGATAAGCCGAAGGAGTTTTTCTCGCCGTTCCGTAAGCATCTTGTAACACGAATTAGCACTCGCACACTGAGAGTGCTAACACCTGAAAGAGTAGCATCGGAACCTCTCGCTGTCAAGAAAGACCGCCCTGGAGGAAAGGGCGACGGCGCGGACCGAATTTGACCCGTCGGAGCGGCTCTTGCTATACTCAGCGCGGCTTGGCTCCCCGCGTGTTGTCCTGCCGCTCAGCCTGCTCTGACTAGCAAAAGGAGTTCGTCCCATGGGAGACAACGGAGAAGGCGAGGAAAAGCGCAGAGGAGGCAAGGGCAGGCTCCTTGCTCTGCTTGCCCTCGTAGGGGCTGCGGTAGCGTTCCTGGCTTTCTGGCGGCGTCGTAAGTCTTCTGAAGAAGACGAGGACGAAGACTAGCGGCTAATCGACCGGCCCAGACCTTTCCTTGGCCCACTCTCGCCTCTGGCTGGAAGTGAATCCTTAGTTGGAGATCGTTTGGCTGGGCCATGCCTGCTTTCGCATACGCGGGCGGGAGGCCACCGTTTTAACAGATCCCTGCCCGCCTTCGTCCGGTTACAACATCGGCAAGCCCACCGCTGATATCGTCACGCTCAGCCACGACCACGACGCCCATTCCTACACCCGGGCTGTGAGCGGCCACCCCGTTATCCTGAACGCCTCTGGCGAGTACGAAATACACGGGGCCTTCATCACCGGGATCAGCACCCATCACGATGACAAGAAGGGCGAAGAGCTTGGATCAAACGTCGCCTTTATCGTAGAAATGGAAGACATCCGCATCTGCCACCTTGGCGACCTGGGGCATACGCCAAGCGCCGAACAGGCTGAGGACATGACCGGCGTCGATATCCTCTTCGTCCCCGTCGGCGGGGGAAGCACCATCGACGGCGTGCGCGCCGCGGAGGTCGTAAGCTTATTGGAGGCGCGGCTTGTTATTCCGATGCACTACAAGACCGAGGCGCTGAAGGACAACCTGGAACCCGCCGACAAGTTCCTTAAGGAAATGGGTGTTTCCGCCGTGGAGCCTCTGCCCAAACTCACCGTCAGCCGGGGCTCATTGCCGGCTGACACACAGGTGATGCTGCTCGATTACCGGCGCTAACCCCGGATAGCGCACTGTCTCCTACGACGGCCGCCCCCGCGCCAGGAAGTAGGCTCCGGTCATCAGCGCGCCGGCGCCGAACGAGATCGGTACGGCGATAGCAAGCAGGAGCAGGCTGCTGATGCCGTCATCATCCGAGTTTCCGCTCCTCGTACCTGCCACCGGGTCGCCTGTGGCGCCGGGACTCTCCGCGAGCAGCTCCCGGGGGATCACCGGGGCGCGGTTGTCGATCGTCGCCAGCAGCACTTCTGCCATCACCTTGTGGCCGTCTGCGTTCGGATGTAGCCCGTCCGCTGCCACCCACTGATTGCCGCGGCCGCTGAACAGCTGAAAGACATCCCCCATTTTCGCCTGGAACTGCGGGTCTGCGACGACGGCGCCAATCACTCCGTTCAGCTGCTGTACGGCGAACTCCGCGATCGTCTCTAAGGGGTGGCCGGTACCCGAGTACGGGTTGTACAGGTCCAGCACGTACACGCCGGCGCTCGGAGCCGTTTCGCGAAGTCTCCGCAGCACCTGCGTAAGGTTTGCCTGGAGGCTGGCCAGCACCGTTCCGAAGCGCTCCCGGCAGGCCTGACCCGCCGGGTCTTTGAAGCAGGGCGAGTCCGGCGTGGCGACGGTCAGTAGGTCATTGCCTCCAATGTCCACGCTGATGACCTCGACGTCGTTGGAGGGCGCAGCGTCGTTTTGTCTGCGCGTTATCTCGCCTATCGCCACGTCCAGCTGTCCGCCGGGGAGTAAGAGGTCAGAACTCGTGGCGCCCGGCGCCGCCAGATTTATGAGGTCGAGGCCTTGGTCGCGGTAGCGCTGGCTTTGTTCTAGAGAGCGGTAAGCCAGGCCCACGTAGCCGTTCGCGGCGGGGTCCGGTGCGCCAATCCCGAAAGCCAGGGAATCGCCGAGAGCCAGGTAGCCGGGGCTATCAGCGGTCGCCGCGGGCGCAGGGCGAACGGGAGAGCCTGAAACAAGCAGCGCTAGAAAAAAGAAAGCCGCCAGAGGCGGCATTAAGGCTTTACCCATTACAGGGCTATTCTAGGGCAGGTATTGGAGTGGGTCTACCGCGACTCCTCCGATGTGAATCTCGAAGTGCAGATGCGGGCCGGTGGAATAGCCGGTGCTTCCCAGGGCGCCGATTGCTTCACCCTGGGCCACGGCCTGTCCCTGCGTTACCCAGATATCGGATAAGTGCGCATAGAGCGTCTGAGACCCATCGGCGTGTTGGATGATGACGTAGTTGCCGTACCCATAGTCTTGCCATGACGCCAGCACGACCACGCCGCTTGCGGCGGCCAGGATTGGGTGTCCGTATTGGCCGAAGCCGTCGATATCGATGCCGTGATGGCTGGCGCTGAAGTATTGGCTGATCGGCGCGCTGAAGGGCCAAATATATCCGCTGCTAGATGCAGAGACCGGCGCTGGCGCCGGTGCGGGCGCCGGGGCCGGGGCGGGTTGGGCTGCGGCGAGCAGAGGCCCGGATGCCGGAACAGGCCCCGGCAGGGGTGCCGGCTCCGGGGCAGAAGGCGGCGGAGCGGGTGGCGGCGGGACGGCTCCTGGTAAGAGCAAAACCATACCTTCGGTAACACTGTCTGGCGAGGATAGGTTGTTGGGCCCAAACCCAACGATGCTCTGTACATCCACGTTGTAGACGGCTGAGACATCCGAAAGCGTATCGCCCAGGGTTATGTGATAGATGATCCCGTTAACAGACGGGATTATCAGCGTTTCGCCCAGCAGCAGCAGGTCTGGATCAGAACTCACCTCCGGGTTGTTCCAGAGGATGTAGTTCTCGTCCACCCCGAACTTAGTGGCGATGGAGGAAATCGTATCGCCCTCCTGGATCGCGTACGTGAGAGATTGTTGCTTAGGGCCTGATGGCGTCGCTTCGGCCGGGGTACTTCGGCGATGGCACAGCGGTTGCTTCCGCCTCGGCCTGGTGTCTGGCGATGATCGTCGTCACCGTAGACACGCTTACCGGAGAGCTCAGATAGAGGGATTGCCCCGCGGTAGGCTCCTGAGAAGGTGTGGTCAGGAAAGCAGGACTCGCGTCGGAGCCCTTGTGGGTAACGGCGGCGAGAACCGCGATCAGCGGGAGGAAGATGAGGAGCCCGTGGAGTGCGTATTGCCGGTATTCAATTAGCGACTGCCCCGCCGGACGGGACAACCACCTCTCGCGCCTCGGGCCGCCCCCCGGCTCCCGAGGTGGGATGTAGGGTGGTCGAATAACCTACCTCCTGTGGGCGGACTCCCTGTCCACCACCTCCCTTTCTTTGCGGCCGGGGTGGAGCCCGTCTTTCGGCGTTTTGGCTAATCGCGGGCCATTATAACCCGATTGTCAATACTTTCACAAATTGACAGGTTATTGTTTCGCCCCTTGCTAAACATTAAATCGGTCGAAAAACGTAGCTTTTCGCCGGAAATGGGAGTGAGCCAGACGGATACCGACTTACGCTGGCGCGCGCTTTCTGCTGGCGACTTCAGTTTTGGCAGAGCCGCAATAAGCCCGGACAGCGTAGTCGCGAAATTTTAACAAATTTGAGAGGCTAGATGGCTTCTTTGAGCGTGGCGAGGAACTCGCTATTAGTCTTCGTGCGGGAAAGGCGCTCCAGGATCAGTTCCGTTGACTCCGTCGGATTCGAGGAGTTTTGGCCCACCAGGGCTGTCATTCGTCGCAGCAGGACAACTCGTTGGTAAGTCGGCTCGTCCAGCAAGAGATCATCGCGCCGGGTGCCGCTACGCTGTATATCAATGGCCGGGAAGACGCGCTTGTCGGAGAGGCGGCGGTCCAGCCACAGCTCCCAATTGCCGGTACCTTTGAACTCCTCGAAGATCACCTCGTCCATGCGACTTCCCGTATCGACAAGGCAGGTGGCGATCATCGTAAGGCTGCCCCCGTCCTCCACGTTACGCGCCGCCCCGAAGAGCCTCTTCGGTGGGTGCAGCGCCACCGGGTCGATGCCGCCGGAAAGGGTCCTGCCAGAGGGCGGCAGCGCCAGGTTGTACGCACGCGTGAGGCGCGTAATACCGTCCAGCAGCACCATCACGTGCCGGCCGCACTCCACCAGCCGCTTAGCCCGCTCCAACGCCCCCTCCGCCACGCGTGTCTGCTCCTCCACCGGGTCATCAAATGTCGCCGCCACAACCTCCGCGTCCTGAACAGAGCGCCGCCAGTCCGTGACCTCCTCCGGCCGTTCGCCGATGAGGACCACCATGATGTAGACGTCGTCATAGCGTTTCGCGGTGGCGCTGGCGATCGTTTTGAGCAAGAGCGTCTTCCCGGCCTTGGGCGGCGAGACGATTAGCCCTCGCTGGCCGCGGCCGACCGGCGCTACGAGGTCGATGACGCGCGTCGAGAGGTTGTTCAGTCCCTCTTCTAGGTGCAGCATCTCGTCCGGGAAGATCGGCGTCAGTTGCTCGAAATATGGGCGGCGCTTGGCGGTCTCCGGGTCCAGCCCGTTCACGGCATCAACCCGCAGTAAGCCATAGTACTTTTCGGAGTCTTTGGGCGGGCGGACGGCGCCCATCACGTAGTCGCCGGTTCTCAGAGCGAAACGTCGGATCTGTGTCTGCGATACGTAGACGTCGCTCAGGCTCGGCTTCAACCCTTGTGTGCGCAGAAACCCATAGCCATCGGAGGCCATGTCCAGAATGCCGCCGGCAAAGTAGTTGCCCTCGCGTTCGGCCTTCGCCTGCATGATCCGGAAGACAAGGTCTTGCTTCCGCAGCGTGCCGGCGCCGCTAATGTCGAGGTCTTTGGCAACCTCAACCAGTTCATCTTTAGTCTTGGTCTCTAGTTCAGTTAGGTTCACGGGAACTCCATGCAGAAAGAAGATTGTTTCCCAAAAGTGGGGGAGCGCTCGCGCTCGGGGAAAGTGTGGCCCTCGTTTCCGTCGGGGCCATGCTCAAAATACCCCAATCAGTAAAGATGTGCAATACCCGGCCTTTGTTAGCATCCTCAGAACGGCCGGAAGACGGACAGCGCCATCATCGCCACGAGCAGAAGCGTGGCGAGTCCGCCGAACAGTAGCGGCGCCGCGTCCGCGGCCGGCTCACTGCCCGGCACTTCCTCCCCTGGAGCGCTGCCGGTCGATTCCTGGGGCAACGTCCGCCGCCTGTTCCGCTCGGCGACGAGCGCTGTCAGGCGGGCGCGGCGCAGTCCGATTCCGATAATCGGCAGGCAGACCAATAGCGTAACGAGGTAGAGCGCTTCGAGCGCCACGAGCCAACCTGTAGTTAGCAGGTTGTACCCCGCGTCTGCCCAGAGAAAGACACCGGTGAACCCGATCGCGATCGCGCCCGGTACAAGGAGTACGCCCTGGTAATGCGCTGCCTCATTCAGCGCGTAGGCCTCAGCCTGGTTGTCTCTCACGGCCCGCACGTAGGCGAGCTGAACGGCCGCCAAACCCATCACATACCAGAACGCAGCCAGGACGTGCAGGAACAGGAGCAGATCGCTCATCCACACCTGTATACGGCAACTGCTCCTTGCTACGCCAGCGTCCGTATGCCACAGCCCGGCCGCAAACCTGTTCGGCCTCTGCTAAACTATTCCCACACAACCGCCCTGCCATCGCGAAACCAGAAAGCGACAGCGAAGCGAATGCCGTGCGATAACCATCGAAGGCTCGAGATACCCGTTCAGCCTGTTCCCAAGCAGGACCCGCGTGAGCGCATCAAGAACTGGGACGAGGCGTTCCTCGGCTACACGCTCGAAACCGCCATCATCGAGGCCGAGCGCTGCATCCACTGTCCCACGGCACCCTGCCAGGATGCCTGCCCCACTGGCAACGATATCCCCGGCGCGTTCCTGCACCTGGAACAGGGCGACGTCTTCGCGGCCGTCTCCGTTTTCCGCGAAACGAGCAACCTGCCGGACATGTGCGGCCGTCTCTGCCCTCAAGAGTCGCTCTGCGAGGGCGCCTGCGTGGTGGGCTTCGCGATCCGCCCGGCGCCCTACGGCAAGCAGCCGCCGGTCTCGATCGGCAAGCTGGAGGCCTTCATCGCCGACTACCAGCGCCGAAACGGCGGCGTCCCCGTCCCGGAAACGGCGCCGCCGACGGGGCGCAAGGTGGCGATCGTCGGCTCGGGTCCCGCCGGCCTTGCGGTTGCCGAGGAACTCACCAAGCAGGGACACACCTGCGTCGTGTTCGAATCATGGCCTGTCCCCGGCGGCATCCTGCTCTACGGCATCCCCAACTTCAAGATGCGCAAGGAGATATTGCAGGACAAGCTGGAGTACCTGGAGCGAATGGGCATCCAGTTCGTCTGCAACACCGTGATCGGCCGAGATGTCACGGTCGACCAACTGTTCGAGGAGGGATACCAGGCCGTTTTCGTCGGGACGGGCGCCCCAGTTGGCGGGCAAATGCGCATCGAGGGTGAGGAGCTGGGAAACATCTACCAGGCAACGGAATTCCTCGTGCGCGGCAACCTTGAGCCGGACCAGCTTCCGGAGAACATGCGCGAGCCCCTGGATATCGAAAGCAAGCGCGTGTTGGTTGTGGGCGGCGGCGATACCTCAATGGACTGCGTGCGCACTGCCATCCGCTTGCGGGCAGCGAGCGTTACGTGCATGTATCGCCGCACGGAGGCCGAGCAGAAGGGTCGGGAGGAGGAGCGCAAGCACGCCCGCGAAGAGGGCGTCGAGTTCATGTACCTCACCGTCCCGACGAAATTCGGTGGCGAGGACGGCAGGGTGACCGCCGCCGAATGCCTTCGCATGCAGCTGGGCGCACCCGATGATTCGGGACGCCGACGGCCGGAACCGATCCCCGGCTCTGAGTTCTCGCTGCCCGTCGATGTCGTCGTGCTCGCCATCGGCTACGAGCCGGACGAACTGCTGGAGAAGACCACGCCCGGCCTGCGGACGACCGCCTGGAAGACCGTCCGCGTGGACGAAGACTACCAGACGACCCGCCCGGGCGTCTTCGCCGGCGGCGACACCGTGAACGGCGCAGACCTCGTAGTGACGGCGATGGCAGACGGGCGCCGGGCGGCGGAAGCGATACACCACTACTTAGAGAACCTGGGCTAGCCGAGTGGCAATCCCGGGCTTTGACGGCTGCGAGCCCAAGCTCCAGCATCTCCTCGACTTGCACGTCGACCTGGAAGCGCCGCAGATCATCGGCCAGACGCCGTGCGGGATGCGGCAGATCTTCATCGTCAAGGCCGGAAGCTTCGAAGGGCCGAAGATAAAAGGCACGCTCCTCCCCGGCGGCGGCGACTGGGCCACGGCGCGCCCAGACGGCGCCGTCCAACTGGACGTGCGCGGCACGCTAAAAACGGACGACGGAGCGCTTCTCTACGTGTACTACGGCGGCATAATCGGCGACGCGATGAAGGTCGCAGGCCGTGTCTTCGCAGGCGAGGAGGTGCCGCTAAGCGACTACTACTTCTACACAAACCCGATGTTCCAGACGGCCGCCCAGCAGTACGACTGGCTGAACCGCACCGTCTGCCTCGGCCGCGGCCGGGTGGTCCCCGGCGGCGTCGAGTACCGAGTGTGGGCGGTGAGTTGAGCGCGGGCCTCA
>VBJS01000145.1 GCA_005880055.1 Chloroflexota bacterium
CCTCCAAGCCAAACAACGCTGACTGCGAATGCTGCAACCAGGATAACCGCTGCTCCTCCTTTGACAGCTTCTTTCAACGTCCAGCTCCTTACGTTGGACAAGCCAAAAGGCTGGCAAGGGCGCTATCTTTTTTCGCCTGCCCCGCGCGTCCCCGGGCGCGGGCAATCTTTGTCTGCTTCTACTATCAGCAAGAGTAAACGGGTTCGGCGCGCGCCCTGTCAACGAAAATGGCCCCCGGATACTAGATTCTAAGTAGCGAGCAAGCCCCTCCGCTCACATTCGCGCCTGTCGCCGCTGCCACAAAATGACGAGGCCCTTTTCGCATCGCGAAGAGGGCCTCATCGCCGCACCCCTGGAGGTTGCGTTCAAGCGGAGGAGATGCGCACGCACCCCGAGTCCTTTCGGACCTTCATCAGCCCCGCAACTGATGAATTGGTATCCGCACCTCCTCCAACTTAAATAACAATTCGCTTAACCGCGCTATTACCACTTTACCGGCCCTTAACTTACATAAAAACTTCAACATTGCCGCGGTGGCAGCCGGCAGGGGCTTAGTCGCCTGGGTGTTATACTGCGTGCCGCGAAGGAGGAACAGTGCCTGAATTCAAGAACATCCTGTTCGACCGCAAAGACCGCCTCGCTTATGTCACGATCAACCGGCCCGAGCGCCGCAATGCTATCGATCCGGCCACCAGCGCCGAGTTGCACGAGGCCTTCTCCGCCTTCAAGGACGACGATGATCTCTGGGTGGCGATCGTCACCGGCACCGGCGACCAGGCGTTCTCAGCCGGCGCCGATCTCGTTGCCATGGCAGAGTCGTTTGCCGGCGGCGGAGGCGGCGTCCCCATGAACGTGCCCTTCGGCGGCATCACCCGCGGCTTTGAGTGCTGGAAGCCGATGATCGCCGCTATCAACGGTTACTGCCTCGCCGGCGGACTCGAAGTCGCGCTCGCCTGCGACATCCGCATTGCTGCCGATCACGCCACCTTCGGCCTGCCGGAGCCCAAGCGGGCGATCATTCCCGCCGCCGGCGGCACACAGCGGCTGCCCCGCGCCGTCCCGCTGGCCTTCGCCATGGAACTGCTCCTCACCGGCGAGCGCTTCGATGCCCAGACGGCGCTACGCTTCGGACTGGTCTCCCGCGTCGTGCCAGCGGCCCAACTGCTGCAGACGGCCCAGGAAGTGGCCGCGAAGATCCTCGAGTGCGGCCCCCTCGCCGTCCGCGCGATCAAGCAGGCCGCGCTGCAGGGACGGCAGCTGTCGCTGGAGGACGGGCTGAAGCTCGAAACGCAGCTCGCCGGCCAGGTCTTCCGCAGCGAGGACGCCCGCGAGGGCCCAACCGCCTTCGCCCAGAAGCGCGCACCGCAGTACAAGGCACGATAGCCGTGGACACGGCCCTTCTCGACAACCTGCACCCCGGCGCCGAGGTAATCAGCGCCGACGGCAAGAAAGCCGGCAAGCTATACGCGGTGGTTGTGGATGAGCGAGACGAAGAGGTGACGCACATCGTGTTGAATACCGGCCCATTCTTCCCGGCGCCCGGTTTCGGAGCGCCCAATCTTGTGAGCGTGCCCGTTGAAGAGATGGCAGACGCACAAGAAGGCAAGGTGATCCTGCGCTGCACAAAGAAGAAGCTCTCGGCGATGCCTTCGTACGCCGACTGGACGTTCGCCTGGCAGAGCAATCGGGCGAGGCCTTCCAGCATCTCCGCGGAAGCCCCTGTCTGGCGCCCGGCGGCAGCCGCGCAGGTGGCGATGGGTTCCTGGGCGATCGCGGCGCCGACTGAGACCACGCACAAGGCCCGGTTTGAGCGAGAGATCGTGCAAGGAGCGCATGTCTGGCGGGTAACGCCGCACATCCACATCGGCGATGTCGGCCGCATTCTCACGGACGAGCATACTGATGAGGTCGAAGCCCTCGTGGTCCGGCGTGGCCTGCTTTTCGGCCACGACGTTATCCTCCCGATTCGATTCGTCATGGAAATCCTAGACGACATCATCCACGTCGAAATCAGCGACGAAGAACTAGAGCGCCTGGAGCCGTTCAAGCCAGAAGTTTAGACCGGCGGAAGGCGGCCCAGTCATGTCATACTGAGCGCCGATGGCGGCCGTCTGCTGTGATGGCGTTGTGCCGCGAAGGTATCCGGTGGGGACGGGTGGGCGAGAACCATGCGAAGTCCGCTGTGGCGCTTGCGGCTGCCTCTACCGATTGACATGTGGCGGCCCCTTCCGCTACCGTAAGCACATTCCGGCCGCCCGGCCGGGCACGAAGGAAGGAGGGTTCGCCAGATGAATGAAGCTGCAGTCACCGTCGTCGCGGGCGAGCCGCTGTCTTCCGTTCTCTCCGCCTAGCCGTTTTAGAACAACACCGCTAGACCACTCTCGCTGATCTGCTAACGCTGCCCCAGTGAAGTCGCCGGTAAGCCCGCCTGTTCCTTGTTCCCTGTTGCTTTCAAAGGAGCTTACCGTTGTACACGCTCGAGGACCTCGGCTGGGACGCCTACTTCCAGCAACAACTAACCGCACAACCGAATATTGAAGGCGCCGAACCCGCGAGAGTCGCCGAAGAGCTGAAGGGCGCCTACCGCATCATCAACCAGCGCGGGGTCGTCTCCGCCTTCCTGCCCGGTCGCTTCCTGCACGCTGCCGCCTCCGGCGGCCTGCCCTCAGCCGGCGACTGGGTTCTCGCCCGCAGCCTGCCGGGCGAGGACCGCGCCCTCATCGAGCGCCTGCTGGAGCGGCGCACCAAACTATCGCGCCAGCAGGCCGGAGAGAAGACCGGTGAGCAACTGCTCGCGGCAAACGTGGACATCGTCTTCGTCGTCGCCTCGCTCAACCGCGAGTACAACGTCCGCCGCATCGAGCGTTACCTGACGGCTGTGTGGGAGAGCGGCGCCCGGCCTATCCTTGTGCTCAACAAGGCCGATCTCGCGGAGAATACCGCTTCGGCCCTCGCGGAAACACAGGTGGCGGCTCCCGGCGTCCCGGTGCAGCTCACAAGCGCCGCCACCGGCGAGGGGATCGAACCCCTGCAGAGGCACCTCAACCCGCGAGAGACCGGCGTCTTTGTCGGGTCATCGGGCGTCGGCAAGTCCAGCATCATCAACCGGCTTGCCGGACGCGAGCAGCAGGCGGTTCATGATGTTCGCAGCAGCGATGACCGCGGCCGCCACACAACTACCAGCCGGCAGCTCTTGGTTCTCCCGGGCCGCGGCGTGATTATCGACACGCCCGGACTGCGCGAGCTGCAGCTATGGGACGGCGGCGGCGGCGCCGGCCAGACCTTCGCCGAGATCGCCGCGCTCGCCCAGCGCTGCGCCTTCCGCGACTGCACTCACGAGCGCGAGCCCGGCTGTGCCGTCCGCGCAGCGCTGGAGGCCGAAGAGCTCGACGAGGGCCGCCTGCGCAGCTATCGCAAGCTGGAGCGCGAGCGGCTCTTCATCGCCCGCAAGCACGACCAGTCGCTCCAGACCGAGGAGAAGCGAAAATGGAAGCGCATCCAGAAGAACAACCGGCAGCGCCAGCGCGTCCGCGGCCGCTAGCCAGCGCAGCGCCCCGACCCATGTCATGCTGAGCGACGGCCAGCCCTTTGGCGGAACACCGCCCGCCCGCGAAGGCATCCTGCGGGGAGAGGCGAGGTCAGGCGCCCGAAGCGAAGGATGTCCGCACACGCGTAGGGGCGCTGCACCCGCCGCTCCGCGTACTCTGGCCGCGCCGGGACAATCAGGCGAACACGTCGGCAAGTGGCGCCGCTGAAGTGCTGCGCCCAAGCGGCACCATTATACGACTGGCGTCCAATCCTCCGGCCCCGGCGGCAGGGCACCGCGGCCTGGGTCGGGCCGTACACTCTCGGTTAGCGTCTTGTAATTCCCGGCCGGCCACCACAGAGCAAAAAACAACCACGCGATATAGCCAGCGATGACAATCCCGGCGTAAAGATGACTCCCGACCAACCACGGTAATAGATGATGCCGTACGCGACCGCATTCATACCAACGAGCGAAAATGCCAATACTCCATAGCAGTACAACCTCGCCAGTAACCGGGACAGCGCATCGCCTCGACGGTACGCGATTATTCCCAGTCCACCGATCGCACCAACGGCGAGGTTTGCCGCCAACCAAACGTCAACCCAGAACTCAGTGTTGTGCCGTCCGCCGGTAGCGAGCCAGATGTCA
>VBJS01000151.1 GCA_005880055.1 Chloroflexota bacterium
TCGAATCCAAACAACACTCGCGCCAGGGTTTCCGTATACAGCGTCCAATCGCCGCCGCTCAGGGCCCGCGCGGCTACGATGGCAGGTTTCTGATGGTAGTCCGAGAACTTCATCCAGCCGTCGACAAGGACCAGTGAGGAAATCTTCTCCGGACGGATTGTGGCGTGGGTTAAGGCGATCGGAACCGCGTCGCCGAGAGCGGACATCGCGAACCCCGTCAGTCCCGCACCCTCAACCACTGCCTGGAGATCGCGAATCATCGCGTCCATCGAAAAATCGATCGCCTCGCGGTCGGAAAGGCCAGACCCTCGAGAGTCATACCAAACCAGACGGAAGCGCTCTGCGAGCGGCTGATAGAGATGATCCAACGTTTCCCAAATCGCCTGCACATGGCTCAACGCGGGAGGCGGCACCATAAGCAGGGGCGGCCCTTCCCCCGCGGCGGCGAAGGCGATATCTACTCCATCGCTCGTCTTCGCGTACTGGATGCGCGGCTCCACGACAGCTCTATCCCTGCGCCAGCACCGGCGCCAGCTTGGCTGCGTGGCCAATGGCGCCCATCTCTGTGAAGAGGCGGTGCGCCTCCCGCAGCTCTCGCTGGCGGGCCTCCTCGTCGCCGGTGAGCCGCGCCAGCTCCGCCAGCTCCACGCGGATGAGCGGCTCGAAAGCCCGAAAGCCGGTCTGCTCCGCCAGGGCCAGCGCTTCGGATAAAACAGCTTCGATTTCGCGCTGCGCACGGGCGCCCCCCGTGCGCAGCAGCACCCGCGCCAGCCCCAGGCGCGTATTGAACTCGAACCTCCGGTTCCCCTGCCGCTGCGCCAGGGCCAAAGCCTCCTTCGCCATCTCCAGCGCCGGAGCGGCGCTTCCCCCGCCGGCGCGGGCCTGGGCCATCCCTGCCAGGATGGCGGGCTCCCATAAGAGTCCCACCTGCTGCGCTCTGGACGTGGCGAGCGCCTGTTCCAAGACAGCCGCCGCCGCGCTCCATTCCTGCTTTTGCAGGTGGGCAAGACCAAGGCTCCAGAGCGCCGCCACGCCCATGGCGGTGTTCCCTATCTTCTCCGCTATCTCCAGTGCCTGGCGCCCGTGCCGAAGGGAACCCGCATCATCGCCAAGGATGTCGCAGGCAAGAGTGTAAGCGAGATGGGTAAAGCCGGCACTGTCGCGCTCGCCGCGTTCGTCTGCCAGCTGCAGAGCCAGTTCCAGGTCGCGAGTCGACTCGGCAAGGTGCCCCATCCCGCATAGGATCACTGCCCTGTTCCAGAGGAGGTTAATGTATCCGCTCCGGCCGAACGTTCGGTAGCCGGCTTCGACGTTGCCCTGGGACAGCTCTTCAGCCTCCTTCGCGTAACGCAGCGCCTCGCCCGGCCGCCCGAGAAAGCCGAATACGATGATCAGGAGGCCGTTCGTCATCAGGCTAACTTCGGCGTCCTCAATCTGCTCAGACAATCGCGCCGCTTCCATGAGGGGTTCCAGCGCACCGTTAACGTTCCCGGCCAGAAAGCGGGCCCCACCCGCCGCGCCGACCACAATCGCCAGGCCAGCCAGGTCCCCGCTCCGTTCGGCCAGCGACCGCGCCTGGTCAACCAGGGCATCTAATTCATCATCCGTGATGCCCAGCCGGTATCCGAGAGGAATGATGCGGCCGCGGGCGAGCATCCCGAGCGACATCGCCTCCGGCGACTCCGGCGCCTCGTCGAGAAGCTCGCATACCTTGCGCCAGTGGCGCAGCGCCTCGGCGACATCGCCGCGGCCGGCCCATTCGGCGGCGCGGCGGAACCAACGGGCCGCCTCCAGCGCCTCGCCCGCCTGCTCCCAGTGGTAGGCCAGGAGCCCGGACAGTTCGTCCAGCTTCTCGGGGTACAGCTCCGCTGTCGCCTCGGCGACCGCCCAGTGCACCCGCGCCCGCCGCTCGCCGAGCTGGGAGCTGTAGGCCACCTCCTGGGTGAGCGGGTGCTTGAAGGCGTACTCCGCCTCTGGGTACAGGGCCTGCTCGTACAGGAACTCGGCGGACGTCAAGGCGTCCAGCGCCGCCGTGAGCGGCCCCTCCGGCAGCTCCGCGACGCGTCGCAACACGGGCTCGGCGAACTCCTTACCTATGACCGAGGCGGCCTGGAGCACGCGCTTCTCCCGTTCGCCCAGGCGGTCGATCCGCGCCGCCAGCAGAGCCTGCACCGTGGCGGGCATCGCCTCGTCCTCCGGGGGCTTCACCAGCCGGTAGGCGCCCTTCGTCCCCGCCAGGCTCCCCGATTCCACCAGTGCCTGGACGACCTCTTCCACGAAGAACGGGTTGCCGCCGGTGCGTTGGTGGATACGTTTGCCGAGGTCGCCCAGCGAGACGTCTGAGCCGAGCAGGTCCTGTACCAGCTCGTCGACCGCCTCCGGCCCCAGGGGGAGCAGCGGCAGTTGTCGGTAGTAGGACTTCTGCATCCAGGAGGCGTGGTACTCGGGTCGGAAGTTCAGCAGCAGCAGCGTCCTCGTCGAGGGGACCGCCTCGACCCACGTCTCCACGAACGCCTCGCTGCCGCCGTCGAACCAGTGCAGGTCTTCCATGAGGAGGACGGCCGTCTCGCGCTGGCTGCGCGCCTGCACCGCCCGCTTGATAACGGCAAAGAGCTGCCGCTGGCGGGCCTCGGGTTCCGTTACGGCGGACGGGCGTTCGGGATCGGGGACGCCCATGAAGTCGAAGACCAGGGGTAGTGCGTCGTCGAAGGCCGTGTCCAGCAACAGCAGCCTGCCGGCGATCCTCTCGCGGGCAGTTTCGTCCGGGTCTCGGTCCGTGATGCCGAAGAAGCCGCGCATAAACTCGAGGACGGGTAGGAACGGTATGGCTTTGCCGTACGCGATGCCGTGCGTCTCACGGACGGTAATGTCGCGGACACGGCACTTCTGGGCAAACTCGTAGCAGAGCCGGCTCTTGCCCAGGCCCGCCTCGCCCACCACCCCCACAACCTGGCCGCGCTCTTCCAGCGCGTGGGCGAGCGCCGACTCGAGAGTGGCCATCTCGTCCTGCCGGCCCACGAACCGCGTAAAGCCGCGCATACGCGACATGTCGAGCCGCGTGCGTAGCTCGCCCACCCCTTGCAGCTCGTATACCTGCAACGGCTGCGCGACGCCCTTAATCTCGAACGCGCCCAGGTCGCCGAGCTGGAAGTAGCCTGACGCCAGAGCGGCCGCGTGTTCGGTCAGATAGGCCTTGCCCGGCTCCGCCAGCTGCTCCATCCGCTTGGCCAGCCCCACCGTGTGGCCGATCGCCGTGTAATCTACCCTCAGGTCCTCGCCGATGCTGCCCACGACGACCTCGCCGGAGTTGAGCCCCATGCGCACGGAGAAATTGAACCCGAGGCTGCGCCGCAGCTCGGCCGCGTAGCCGGCCAGCGTCTCGTTCAGGTGCAGCGCGGTGTAACAGGCCCGCCGCGCGTGGTCCTCATGCGCGATGGGGGCGCCGAAAAGCGCCATGATCCCGTCGCCGGTGAACTGGGTGACCGTTCCCTCAAAGCGGTGCACGCCTTCGCAGAGGATGCCGAAGAAATGCTCCGTGACCCCGCGCCACGCCTCCGTATCGACGCGTTCGGACAGGTCCATCGAGCCCTTCACGTCGGCGAACAGCACCGTGACCTGCTTGTGCTCGCCCTCCAGAGAGCCTCTCGCAGCCAGTATCTTTTCGGCCAGGCGCCCGGGTGTGTAGGAGCGAGGCTGCGGCGCTTCCACCGGCGGTGACGCTGCGGCCAGGGGATCGCCGCAGGAGTCGCAGAAGTTCCGGTCGCGAGGATTTCTGCGCCCACAGGTTTGGCATGCCAATTCGGCCGCCAGCGGACTTCCACACCCGCCGCAGAACGTGGCATCGTCACGGTTCTCGGACCCGCATGGTACGCAACGCATCAGCTACTCCCACCTCACCTCGTATACACGCACCGGCTCCTCGAGCCCCTTCGCCACGAACTCACCGCGGTCGGCGAACAGGAACCCCTTCCCCTACACAATCCGCGCACCGTGTCTGCCACCAGGATCTCACCGCCGTCTGCTTTGGCGGCGATGCGGGCGGCGAGGATCACCGTCGCGCCGAAGAGGTCCCCTTCCTCCTCGATAGGCTCGCCGGCGTTGAGGCCGACGCGGACGGAGAGCGGTTCGCCCTCGTGGTCGGCGAAGGCGCGCTGCAGGGCGACGGCGCACTCGACGGCCTTCGTGACCGAGCCGAAGGAAGCCATGAAGCCGTCACCCATAGTCTTCACCTCGGTGCCACCGAATTGCTTAAGGACGTTGCGGGTAATCGTCTCGTGCTCGCGGAGCACCACCCGCCCGCGCTCGTCGCCTAGCCGCGACATCATATCGGTGTGGCCGACGAGGTCGGTGAAGAGCACGGTGCGGAAGGCTCCGGAAAATGTGGCCATTTTGGTGCTGGCGTCGTCTGAGTCGGCTGGAATAAAGCGGTTGAGGGCTTTAAGAGTCGTTTCCGGGTCATCGTGCGCGTAGTGAGAGATGACCCCTTCCAGCGGAACGAACGTGGCACCTGGGAT
>VBJS01000152.1:0-2498 GCA_005880055.1 Chloroflexota bacterium
CAGCGCTTGCCTCGCGTACTCCTCGATGATCCTGTACGTCTCCTCGTCCGCGTCGCGGGAGTGGACGACGACGGGTATGCTGAGCTGCCCGGCGAGCTCCAGTTGTTCGCGGAAGACGCTTTGCTGCACTTCCCGAGGTGACAGATCCCGGTAGTAGTCGAGGCCCGTCTCGCCGATGCCCACCACAGCCGCCGAATCGGCGAGCCGCGCGAGCGCCTCAATGTCGCGAGGCGAGACGTCCTTCGCGTGGTGCTGGTGCACGCCGATTGTGGCGTAAACGTTCTCGTGCGACTCGGCCAGCTCGACGGCGCGGCGGCTGCTCTCGATATCGAACCCCACCACCACCATGGCCGTAACGCCGGCGACCCTTGCGCGGTTGATGACCTCTTGCTCCTTGCCCTTGAACTGAGGGTCCTGGAGGTGGCAGTGCGCGTCGACGAGCATGCTATCTGCCCATCCTGGCTTCTTCCTCGTCTACTATCTTCGGGTCCAGCTTCTTGAACAGCGGCTCCGGCTCCGCGAGAGGCTGCCCGGGCGAAGGTGGCGAGAAGCGCCAGCCGATCGCCTGCACCGGGCCTTCGTTACCCAGCTGCCCGTGCTGCTTCTGAGAGCTGAACGGCAAGTAGGGTGAGAACGCGACGTTCAGGCCCGCGATGGCGCAGATGCCGGTGTACAGGACGGTGGCGCAGCGCGCTCGGTCCTCCTTGATCAGCCGCCAGGGGGCATTCTCCTCGACGTAGCGGTTGGCTTCCCGGGCAGCGGACATCGCCGCCTCGAGGCCGGCGCGGAAGTGGCATAGATCTATCTCCCTGCCCGTCTGCGATATCGCTTCTTCGCCTCTCAGCTCGCCCGGCTGCGGCACCTCGCGGTCGAAATTGCGGTAGGCGAAGGTGAGCACCCGGTTCACCAGGTTCCCCCAGGTGGCGACCAGCTCGTCGTTGTTGCGGCGGAGGAAGTCCGCCCAGGTGAAATCGGAGTCGGACGTCTCCGGCATCGTCGCCGAGAGGTAGTAGCGCAGCGCGTCGGGGTCATAGCGCGAGAGCAAGTCGGGAACGAAAATGGCTGAGCCGCGGCTTGTCGAGCCCTTGCTGCCGCGGATCGTCTGGAACTGGTTGGCAGGGACATCGTAGGGGAGGCTATAGTTTTCGCCGGTGGCCTTGCTGTAGCCCATCAGATACGAGGGCCAGATGAGGGTGTGGAAGGGGATGTTGTCCTTCCCGATGAAGTAGTAGTGCCGGCATTCCGGATCCTGCCAGAATTCGCGCCAGCGCTGTGGCTCGCCGCTGCCTTGCGCCCACTCGATGGCGGCCGAGAGATAACCAATAACCGCCTCGAACCAGACGTAAATGCGCTTGCTCTCCCAGCCTTGCACCGGGACAGGCACTCCCCACTGCATGTCACGAGTGATCGCGCGGTCCTTCAGGCCGCCCTCCAGCCAGCCAAGGCTCCAGTTGAGTACCGGCTTGCGCCAGTAAGTCTTGTCGCGGACCCATTCCTTCAGCGGCCCCTCGTAGGCGCTCAGGCGGTGGAAGAAGTGCTCCGATTCGCGCAACTCTGGCTCGGAGCCGTCGAACTTGCAGCGGCGGTCCTTCAGGTCGATCGGATCGAGGACGTTTCCGCAGTTGTCGCACTGGTCACCGCGCGCCGACTCGTAGCCGCAGATCGGACAGGTACCCTCGACGTAGCGGTCGAGGAGGAACCGCTCCTCGACGAGGCAGTAGGGCAGAAGCATTTTGTCCTGGTAGATGTCGCCCTGCTCTAGCAGCTTGAGGAAGATCTCCTGCGCCACCCGGGCGTGGTTCTCCGTCCCGGTCGAGGTGAAGAGGTCCCAGCTGATACCGAGACGCTGCCACGACTCGAGGAACTCCTCGTGGAACCGCGCCGAGACCTCCGCCGGCGACCGGCCTTCCTGCTCGGCCCGAACGGTAATCGGCGTGCCGTGGCCGTCGCTGCCGGAGACCATCAGCACGTCGTTGCCGGCAGCCCTGTGGTAGCGTGCAAAGATGTCGGCGGGTAGGTAAGCGCCGACGATCTGGCCGATGTGCAGGGAGCCGTTGCTGTAGGGCCAAGCGACGCCGAGGAAGATCTTGCGGGGGGTCTGCGCCATATCTGAAGCTCGATTGGATTGTAGCATTGCCCGCCACCGGACTTGTTCCAAATCCCTCCCGCGGCAAGCCGTCACCCGCGTTGCGTAATCTCCAGCCAAAGCCTGTAGACCTCCCGATGTGGCCGGCCCGTCGCCTCGGCTACCCGGCGCACCGCGTCCCGGCTTTTGGCGCCGGTGTCTCGGAGGTGGAACAGCTCGTTCCGGACATCTTCAATGGAAGCCTTTGGTACGTCAGCCGCGGCTCCTTCCAGCACCAGCGTGAACTCGCCTCTCGGTTCGTCGAAATGCGCGGCGGCCTCCGTGACGGTCCCCCGGAAAACCTCCTCAAACGCCTTCGTCATCTCCCGGCAAACAGCGATCCGCCGCTCAGGCCAGAGGGCGGCGATTTGGC
>VBJS01000152.1:2647-7054 GCA_005880055.1 Chloroflexota bacterium
GGATAGGGACAACCGGGTATCCGGCACGAATGGCGGCGACGACAAGATCGTGCCCTGGATCGCTTATCGCGGGCGTCCCCGCCTCCGATACAAGCGCCAGATCTGCTTCCTTGAGCAGCGCCAGCAGCTGCGGCGTTCGAGCCCGCATGTTGTGCTCGTTATAGCTCAACAGGCGCTGCCTAATCTGGTAATGGTTGAGGAGTTTTCGGGTCGTGCGCGTGTCCTCAGCGGCTATTGCGGCCACTTCCTTCAGCACCCGAAGTGCACGGAGCGTGATGTCTTCCAGGTTGCCGATGGGGGTGGCTACCAGATAGAGGGTTCCCACGCAACGGATAATACGGGCTAACGCTTCTCTTGTGGAAATGTTTACATCTCTTCTCCAAATAGCCGTAAAATCGTGTTGACCCGCCGCCGAACGCGTTGATACACTGATTGAAAACCCAGCGGACGGACTGCCGCCCCGGCGGGTTACGAGCTTTCCAGGATTGAGGCGAGCGCTATGAGTTTAGCTACTTACGGGGAGTTGCGGGCGGCGTACGGGTTTGACGATGTGGCCATTGTCCCCGGGACAATCACCGTGAACCCGGAATTCATCGACGTTCACCTGAACATCGGCGAGTTCAACTTCTCCTTCCCAGTGGTGGCTGCGGCGCTTGACGCCGTTGTGGATGCGGGATTCGCTATCGCCATGGGCACACACGGCGGCCTGGCCGTGATGAACCTGGAGGGTCTCCAGTGCCGATACGATGACGCGACCGCCGCAATAGCGGAGGTCGTAGCGGCGGGCCAAGACGATTCGGCGGCGGTCATCCAGCGCTTAACCGAAGCACCAATCAAGGAAGAATTGATCGGCCGGCGCGTCCGCGAGATCAAAGAAGGCGGCGCGGTATGCGCCGTCTCTTGCACTCCGGCGCAGACAAAGCGCCTCGCCCCCATCGCCGTCGATGCGGGCGCGGACATCTTCGTCGTCCAGTCCACCGTCACTACGGCGCGACACATCTCGCGCAGCGCTCGGGGCCTGATCTTCGAGGAGCTCGTGGAAAATATCCGGGTGCCGGTCGTCGTGGGAAACACGGTTGGCTACGAAGCGACCAAGGAACTGATGGAAACGGGCATCGCCGGCGTGCTGGTCGGCGTCGGGCCGGGCGCGATCTGTACCTCCAGGGAAGTGCTTGGCGTCGGTGTGCCACAGGTGACCGCGACCATCGAGTGCGCGGCGGCGCGAGATCAGTTCTTCCGGGAGACGGGCCGGTATGTGCCGGTGATCACGGACGGCGGCATGCGCAACGGTGGCGATATTTGCAAGGCGCTCGCGGCCGGCGCCGATGGTGTAATGCTGGGCACGGCCTTCGCCCGGACGGAAGAAGCGCCGGCAGGCGGCTACGCCTGGGGGATGTCAACCGGACACGCCGAACTGCCACGCGGCGTCCGCATCCGCCCCGGCGTTGATACGACGCTGGACCGCCTGCTCTTCGGACCGACTTCGCGGACCGACGGCACGGAGAACCTGGTGGGCGCCATCCGCACGTGCATGGGCGTCTGCGGCGCGCAGAACATCCACGAGTTCCACGAAGCGGAACTCGTCGTCGCACCCTCGATCAAGACCGAGGGCAAATCGCTACAGCTACAGTACTCTTCTCGCCTGAGCGCTTAGCTCGCTGGCCCCGACGCACCAGGAACGGAATCTACGCGCTCAAACCAGAAGGCCTGGTAGAAGATACCGGGCCGTTCCTTCTTGCGCTGATACGCCCGGGCTTCGTGCGTGAGGTTTCGGGATTAAGGCCCATCTCTGGCCGGCCCTCAGCCGTTGACGGTCGAACGGCCCGCGACCTGGAAGTGTTTCGCGTTTCAAGTAGCCGCCTGGTCACCAACACACACCTTTGGCCGTCGAACGCTAAGCGCGTTTACCCCCCACCACTGTCCGGTGGGCCAGGGACACCCTTATTAGCTACTCACCTTGCGTCATCGAGGGAAGCAGGTGACCGCCCGGCGCGGTGTCCTTCAGCGCACTTACGCGCGACGCCGGCCGTCCTGGGACACCCTCGCGGGAGGCGCGGGAGGCCTACTGGTCTGCTCTCGAGACCGACTTGTCGTTTCGCGGATCACGTCCGCGCGGTCTGGCTCGAGGACGACGGCGGCGTCTCCGTTGATGGCCTGCTGTCCGTAGGCCACGACTCACATGCGGCCAAGAGTGAAGGTAAGTCGTATCAGCTCGCGTACAGCGCCGCGTAGGGTAAGCCGCCGCGTAACCTGATCCCCACGAACGGGATCAGCCCCGCTCAGACGCGCGAGAGCGGGGCTTCTCTTTGCGCGCCGGTCTCAGCGCCCAGGCCGCCGGCGTAAGGCCTGGCTCTCGCCAGGCTGATCCGCAATGCACCCGCGCTAGAAGTAGGGGCGCCGCTCGCCGGTGTTCGAGGCGCTAATCGCTTGGCCAGAAGGCATGCTCGTCGGGCCGACCGCTGTAGAGCGCAGGTCATGGTCCAGACTGCCAGCATGATTGCCAAGCGGGACAAGGAATATGCTAGGCTATATGGCCTATGATGCGAGCCCTAAGACACTCTAGCGGAGATGGGGCGGATAACGCAGCTTACATCGAGGAGGTGATTTGGCGTGACTGAACTACCGAAGCCTCTGGCGGATGTTTGGGCTGATCTCAGCGCGCAACGGTCGATTTTGATAGAAGCGCTGGCTGGGTTGAGGGCCGGCGATACGCTGCGATCGCCGGGGCCGAACGAGTGGAATGCAGCGCAGGTGGTTGATCACCTTCTGTTGGCGGAAGGATTCACGAATCAGCTGACGATGGGGATGGTGAGCCAAGCGCACGCTTCCGGCGCGGCGACCGGGTTTCCGGACGAGTTGAAGGCGTTCGAGCCGTTGCCCGAACCGCTGGGCATGGAAGCGCCGCCGCCGATCCGGCCGCAAAAGGAGCTGCCCGCGACGGAGTTGATCGAAGCGCTCGAATCGATGGGCGATAGGACGAGAGCATCGTTGGAGGCGCTGGCTTCAGTGGACCCGCGAAAGTATCGAGTGCCTCATCCCCTCTTCGGAGAGCTCGATCTCGGGCAATGGTGGGTGGTTCATCCGGTGCACTACGTCATGCACATTGCGCAGGCGCGGGCGGCGTTGGGGGAGGCGTGACGGGATCGATCCGCTGCGAGTCAGGCTTTAAGGATATGAACTGATTCACTATGCACCTGGGACTACTGGCGCGCCTGATGCGTTGTGGCCTGTTTACCAACGCCTGAGACGTGCGATGCCGCTTTGGACGGGCGCTGGTGTAGATGCTGCGACGACGTTCCCTGCGTGGTAGCGCCTGATCCGCTTCCTGTTCTCCGTCCAGGTGCGACTCACATAGAGGTTCAGACGCCAGAAACTATTCCATGGTGGCTGCACGTCATTGCTCCGGATCACCTTGTCCCGTCTCTGCATCCGGACGAGCGCCTTGTAGACGTTCTGACGCTTGCGACCCAGCCTCCCCATAATGGTTGTGGTGCTGATACCAGCTTCGGCGTAGGGCGGCAGGATCTCGAAGATGCGGCGCTGTAGGCGCCCGAGGCCACGGCTCATGGGGATCAGGCGCTGGACTGCTCGGCGGCGAGCGCCTTCATGCACGGCTTGCACGTCACCTTGTTCTGGTCCGGGCCGAGCACAATTGTGCCGCCCTGGCCACAGTAGCTGAGAACGCCGACCGGGAACCGTATCCGCCCGCGTCGTCTCACAATCAGTATGCCGTAGTGCGTCTTGCCGGGCCTTCCTTTGACCGTCTGGTTGAACCGCTTGCTGTTCAGGTCGAGCCACCGGAAGCGGCGTTCGAGTGCGTCGTAGCGCGCTGCCTCGTCTGTGCGGTTCATTGAGCCCTAGACGCTCGCTGCGATTGCGACTAGCAGGTCGCCCAGCTCTTTGGCGCTTGGCATTCAGCGGCGCAGCCGGCTGCGCGACCATTACACAGTTCACATCAAATGTCTCGTTGTTCGGTTATCCGAGCCTGTCGGATAACGCCAAGATCACGTACTAAGTAATCGAGAGCTTTGACTGAGCCGACGCGGCCAGCGCGTGTAAGGGTTTCATCACAACAGCGGTGAGCGAGACGGCAAGCGCCTCGACACCGACTGCTGCATCGTCTTCGAGCTGAAGGACGGTCGGAGCATGAGCGGCACGGGGCACTTGTTCGACCTCTACAACTGGGACGAGTTCTGGTCGTAAAGAACAAGCGTCTCGGGATCAGCCGCCGATTATTTTTCCAGCTTGTCCAGCCGGCGCCAGATGTCGTAGTCGAAGAACCGGTGACGGGCTAGACCCGACAGGAAGATACCGACGCCGAGGATGACGCCTCCGGTGATGGTCACCCAGTCGGTGTCCGAGGCGGCGCCAATGGCCAGCACGATCGCCCCGATCGCCGCTACCAGC
>VBJS01000144.1 GCA_005880055.1 Chloroflexota bacterium
CCTCGACGAAGCAGTGCTCCGTGTTGAACTGCGCCAGGTAATCCGTCCGGTCGTGGTAACCGATGACCTGGCGGTAGTCGCAGTTTTCCGGCAGCTTCTCGTTGCCCCGGTGCATGTAACCGATGACCGGGTCG
Organism: Chloroflexota bacterium; assembly: GCA_005880055.1. Classification (GTDB taxonomy): domain Bacteria; phylum Chloroflexota; class Dehalococcoidia; order SM23-28-2; family RBG-16-64-32; genus VJS01. The sequence continues at coordinate 135 of VBJS01000144.1, forward strand.
AGATCCTTCACGAGCTCGCCGTCTACTGTCAGCACCATCCGGAAGACGCCGTGCGTAGCGGGGTGCTGCGGGCCCACGTTGATATTGATATCGACTGTTTCCAGGTCGGAGTCGAGCGGCGCCCGGTAATCAGTGGTCACCGGCTCACCCGCCCTGCTCTTCGGAGAACTTCTTCAGCGCCTCCGCTACAACCTGGCGCTCCTCTTCCGGGGAAAGCCCCTTGGCCCGCGCTTCCTCCCGCGTCTTCGTGATCAGCGCGGCCTTCTTCTGCGCCAGTGCGATCTTCGCCGCCCGGTCCATCGGCGCCGCAGGTGCCGACTGTGCAGCGGGCGCCGGAGCGGGCGCCGGCGCCTCCTGCTCCTCCGAGAACTTCTTTAACGCCTCGGCGACGTACTGGCGCTCGTCTTCAGGCGACATGCCTTTAGCGCGCGCCTCGTTGCGGGCCTTCGTGATCACCGCGGCCTTTGCCTGCGCCTGCTGGATCTTCGCCGCCCGCGGATCGACCGGCTTGTCAATGACCGCCGACGCCTGCGTTTGGGCGGCGGCCTGCTCCTCCTCGAACTTGGCGAGCGCCGCCTGCACCGCCGCCTTCTCGTCCTCGGTCGACAGCCCCTTCGCTCGCGCCTCATCGCGCGTCTTCTTGATGACCTCGGCCTTCTTCTGAGCGAGTGCGATCTTGGCCGCCTTCTCGTCTACAATCGGCGCCTGGCCGGTAGCAGCGGCCATCTGTTGCTTCGCCTGTTCGATAGCCTCGATGTAGTCTTCTTGCCACTCCTCGATGTCCGCCAGCGGGTGGCTCTTGCGCATGATGTAGTAGCCCAGGCCTTCCTCGGTGAGGAGCGGCCTCAGGTCCGGGTGGCCGTCAAAGACGATGCCGTACAGCTCGTGCGTCTCGCGCTCATGCCAGTTAGCCGTCTGCCAGATGTGACTCACCGTCGGCACATGCGCATCCTCGTACGGACAGCGCACCTTCACGGCCAGGCTATGGCCGTGCCTGAATGAGTAGAAGTGATAGACGGTCTCCAGCTCCGTGATCCAATCGACACCGGAAAGGCAGCGCAGGTAATCGAAGGCCAGCCGCTCATCGTGCGCCAGGGCGTCCATCACCTGCCGGAAGTCGTCCCGCCCGATCGTGACGGCGACGTCTATCGGAGTCTGAGCAGCCTCGAACTCTATACCGGGCAGGACTTCGTGCAGGATCCCAGCGATTGGGCCGAGAGCCGGTCCTGCCGGCGGCTCCTGCGTCGCTTCCTGAACCATGATTTTAGGCCCGGCCGACCTTGCCGCGCTCTTCCATGATCTTCTTCTGAAGGGCAAGGAAGGCGTCCATCAACGCCTCCGGCCGCGGCGGGCAGCCGGGGACGTAGACGTCGACAGGGATGATCTTGTCGACCCCCTGGAGGACGCGGTCGTAGCGAGTGTAGGGGCCGCCGTTGGTCGCGCAGGCGCCCATGGAGATAACCCACTTGGGGCTCGGCATCTGCTCGTAGAGCAGCTTCACCGCCGGCGCCATCTTTTTCGTCACCGTCCCGGACACGATCATCACGTCCGACTGCCGCGGCGAGGGCCAGGGCACGATCCCGAAGCGGTCCAGGTCGTGGCGAGCCATGAACGTGGAGATCATCTCGATCGCGCAGCAGGCGAGCCCGAAGGTGAGCGGCCAGAGCGATGATTTGCGCCCCCAGGCGATCAGCCAGTCGGCCGGCATCTGCATGATCCCCGGCAGGATCTGCCGGTAGGCTGCCTTCCCCTGCGAGGGCGGCGCATCGGTCGGGCTCAGGCTCTTGGCCCGGTCCCGCACTTCGGCGGAGACGGCATCGGACATACTCAACTGCGGATCATCCCGCACCTCGTACACTTCGATCTTGTCAGGCACCCGGCTCACCTACCTCCAGCGCAGCACGCCCTTCTTCCACGCGTACAGCAGCCCAAATCCCAGTATCCCGATAAACGCCAGCATCTCGTAAAACGCCTGCTCCCCGATATCGACGAAGGTCACGGCCCAGGGGAACAGGAACACCGCCTCGATGTCGAAGATCAGGAAGAGGATGGCGAAGAGGTAGTAGCGGAAGTGCACCTGCGTGCGCGTCCGGCCGATGGGGAGCATCCCGCATTCGTAGGTGACACCCTTATTCCGGCCGGGGTCCTTGGGAGCGAGGATCGCATTGGCCATGAGCGCTGTCGCTACGAGAATGACGCCGAGGATGCCGGCGATGAGGACGGCGACGTAGTTGGCGAAGAAGTCGGTGATCATAACAGCACCTTGCGCGCGAGGCCATTCATTTGTGCCATTCGCCACAAGCGAGCGTAGCATTCCGTCCAAGCAGTGTCAAAAACAGGAAAGGGCGCTACTAGGGCTTGACATACCGGTGAGTATGTAAGATACTACTTGGTATGACGAGGACAAGCGCTCGACCGCATTTCGGCCGCCGTCGCGCCGACCGCACTCGCCGCCGCATCCTGGATGCGAGCCTGCAGCTCTTCTCCAACTACGGCTACGAGCGGGCGAGCATGGACGACATCGCGCTCGAGCTGGAGGCGACGAAGGGGTTGCTCTACCACTACTTTCGCTCCAAGAAAGACATCCTGACGGCGATACTCCAGGAACACCCGCTACGCGTGGCCATCGAGCAGTTCGAGCAGGGCGTCCCCGCAACTGACCTCCGAGAGGCGCTGACCATCGCCAGTATCCTCAGCCTGAACATGATGCGGGAGAATCGCCCGTTCATTCGCTTCGTCATGCTCCAGATGCAGTCCTCCCGCGAGCAGGCGGAGGTCGTACTCCAAGAGATCATCGACAGGTGGACCGCCGCCTACGAACAGACCATCAAGCTGTATACGCCCGCTCGGCGCCACTCCGTAGCGCCGCTCGCGGCTCGTCAGCTCGTCGACCTCATCGTCGCCTCTTTCATTCGCAACGAGCTGGTCGGCGAGCCCGGCGAACACCTTGAGAGCTACGCCATGGAAGCAGTCGAAACGGTCCTCAGCAGGATCAGCAACGAGCGCTAGCGACATCCCGAAAGGAGGCCGATATGCCCGCTCAACTGGTCGAACGCCTCAGCAAAGCAGCCGTCGCGAAGTCCTTCGATCCCATGACCGATATCGATTGGGACGAACCCTTCGACCTCGAGCGTTTCTACATGCCTGAAGAAGACATCTCGCTCTACGGCACCCCGATCTACGACGAACTCTCGCGCACGGAGCAGATCCGCTTGAGCCTGCACGAAGCCGCGAGCGCCATGGCGACCGGCATCTGGTTCGAGAACATCCTCAAGCACAAGTTCCTCGATTACCTCTACAACAAGGACCCGCACGATCCCAACTTCCGGTTCATGCTCCACGAAGTCGGCGACGAATGCCATCACTCGATGATGTTCGGCGAGTTCGTGCGACGGTCCGGCGCGCCCTACTACCCCGTCCGCTGGTGGGCACGATGGGGCGGCCAGCTGATGAAGGAGACCGTTTCAAAGGCCACCGTGTTCATTGGCATCCTGGCTGCCGAGGAGCTGATGGACTACTTCAACCGCAGCGCCATGAACAACCCGGCCGTGCATCCCACCGTCCGGCGGATCAGCCAGATCCACGTCATCGAAGAGGCTCGTCACATCTCCTATGCCCGCGAATACCTGAAAGGCTTTTCGAAGCTGCCGGCGCACGCCAGGACCCAAACGCGGATCGGCTCGCCGATCGTCGCCTGGGTGATCGCCAGCCAGATCATCAGCCCGGACGTCTACACTAACCTCGGCCTTCCCAGCGACGCACATGCGCAGGCGCAGTCTAGCCCGCACCGCAAAGCGATCATCCAGCAGGCGGCGGCAAGGTTCATGCGCTTCCTGGGCGAAGTCGGGGTCATCACGCCCTACACGCGCCCCGCCTGGCGCGCCACCAGCCTCCTGGCGTAGTTAGCCGTTATAGCACCTTCACCATGATCAGGCACGGCTGATCCGGCCCCCACAGCTCCAGCTCCTCGAGCGGCAGGAATCCCATCGCGGAGTAGAAGGCTCGGGTCTTTTCGTAGCCTGCGTCTAGTTTTGACGGCCCCAGGGTTTTGACGTGGAGCAAGCGGATACCGGCGCGCGTCAGGTCACCTTCCGCCACATCGAGGAGCGCCCGCCCGATGCCCTCTCGGTGTCTGTCCCGCGCGACCGCCAGGACGTGAACCTCACTCGCTGCCGGTGTATGGCTCTTGATGGCCAGGAAGCCAACGACCTCGCCAGGCGCGATCGCGACGTAAGCGGGAAGTGTTCGCAGGTCATGGATGTAACCGCGGTTCGTCTCTTCGAATCCGAACCAGTCGGGCAGGCCCGCGAGAAGCCGCTCGCAGGCCGCGATATCATCCGGCTTCAGCCGCCGTACCGAATACGAAGGCCGCGCCACCCGGAGCTTAGCCTAGCTCCCCCAGCCTCCGACGCAGACCCTCGGCACGCGTGCGGGCCGCCGCCAGCTAGCTTGCCCTCGAGCCGGCGCACCTCAGCCTCAGCCTCGGCCAGCTGCGCGCTCAGCCGCGTCCGTTCGGCGTGCACGTCCAGCAGCGCGGCCAGCGGCAGCGCCACCTGCGCGTCGCGCAACACTGCCGAGGCGACACCGCTCTTCGGTAGCTCCTCATTCGGCGAGAGGATGTGCAGGGGCCGGGCCCGCGCCAGCGTCTCAACGAGCGGCCGGGCGGCTTCGAGCACCGGGCGCGCGCCGTCGGCGGAGACGTAGGTTTCGGCGTAGCGGGCCGGGTCCACGCCGCGCTCCGCGCGGATGTTGCGGATCGCGCGCACCACGTCCATCACCACGCGAATCTGTCCTTCTGCCTCAACGTCCAGTTCGCCTTCACCGCTCGGATACGCCGCGACCATTATCGAGTCGGGCGCCAGGCCTTTCACAGCGCCCCGCAGGTACTGCCAGGCCGCCTCAGTGACAAACGGCATCAGCGGGTGCAGAAGCCGCAGGCTCGTCTGCAGGACATCCGCCAGCACCGGCAACGGGGAATCCTTCCCGGAAGGACCGTCCTTCAGCCGCACCTTCGCCATCTCCAGGTACCAATCGCAGTACTCGCCCCAGAAGAACTCGTAGAGTAGCTGGCCTGCCTCGTTGATCTGGAACTCGCCAAGCAGCCGGTTCGGCTCCCGCGCGACGGCGTTCGCCCGTGAGACGATCCAGCGGTCCTCAACCGGTTGGTCATGTGCCGGCCGTTGGTCGGGCAACCGCACGCTCTCCTTGCCGATGCTCTGGACGACGAAGCGGGCTGCGTTCCAGATCTTGTTCGCGAAGTTGCGTCCCGCTTCCAGCTTCTCGTCGTACAGCCGGAAGTCGTAGCCGGCTGCCCCGCCGGTGGCCAGCGTGAACCGCAGCGCATCC
>VBJS01000149.1 GCA_005880055.1 Chloroflexota bacterium
CTTCGGGGGTGGGCGTGGCTGCGTTCTCGGTGGGGATGGCGCCTTCTGTGCGAGGTGCCGGCGTGGGACTGGGGGAGGTGCTCGGGTTATCGCCGCCGCCGCCGCAGGCTGCGAGGAGGAGGACGAGCGTCAGGCTCAGGGCTGGGGCCCCGAGCCGCGTGGGGGTTTGGATGGCGGAACGCATGTTGATTCAGGTACACATTGTACGGGTCACCGAGAGGACGCTCACCTCAGCACTGGCCGCCGCCCAAACGGTTGCCGGCCGATTACGTGGATCCCGCGCCTGGGCCAGGTGACCGGTGCAACGCGGAACGTAGGGGCGAACCGTCCACCGAAACGAGTCTTCCATCCGATGACGCGCCATGATTTGTTGACGGATCATCGCGCCGATAACGTGGACGCTCGCCCCTACAACGGAGGTTGCCGGCGCGGGTGTTGTCGTATGGCACGGGATAGCGGGAGGGCAGACGCTCTATCAGCCGCGTGTTGGCCCGACCCCGCCAGATCCTTCCTTCGTCAGGATGACACTAACTGCAGGACGACACTTCCGCTGGATGCAGGTTTTCCTTGACGGGGGTGGGCGCCGTGGATAGAGTGAGGCTGTTCCACGGGGTTCCGGCACCACCCGGGAATATTGGCGTTAAATCCGGATATTTTTCGCTCTCGGCCTCCTTTACGCTTCGGGTCAGGAGGTGAGCGTTTTGATCGCTGAAGTGATGGAAAAGACGAACGCAGGAATGCTTGACGAAGAGGGGCTGTGGCAGGTGGCGCTGAGCAAGGACACGAGCATGGACGGCATGTTCGTCGTGGCGGTAAGGTCCACCGGTATCTACTGCCGGCCGTCCTGCCCGGCGCGGCGGCCGAAGCGGGAGAACGTGACGTTTTTCCCGGACTGCGACTCGGCGGAGACAGCCGGGTTCCGGGCCTGCAAGCGGTGTCACCCACGGCTCGTGAATCCGGACCAGGCAGCGGCGCTCGTGCAACAAGCGTGCCGGTTGCTGGACGGTGAGGACGATGGAGCGCCCGATATCGCTGCGATCGGCAGGGGGCTTGGCGTTGCCGGGGCGCAGCTTCAGCGGATGTTCCGGCGGACGCTGGGGATCACGCCGCGGCAGTACGCGGAGGCGCGGAGGCTGGCGCGGTTGAAGGAGGGGCTGCGGGACGGGCGGTCGGTGACGGAGGCGATGTACGACGCTGGATATTCGTCCAGCAGCCGGTTGTATGAGCCGGCGGTGACGCAACTGGGGATGACGCCCGCGACCTACCGGAAAGGGGCGCCGGGGACCGTGGTGCGCTACAGCATCTCCGAATGTTCGCTGGGGCGGATGCTGGTGGCGTCGACGGAGCGGGGGGTATGCGCGGTGCACCTGGGGGACAGCGACGCGGAGTTGGGGATGGCGCTGCGAGGGGAGTTCCCGAGCGCAGTAATTCACCGGGACGACGGCCGGCTGGCCGGATGGGTGGGCCAGATACTGGAGCACCTGGACGGCGTACGGCCTCGGCTGGACCTGCCGCTGGACGTGCAGGGAACAGCCTTCCAGTGGCGAGTCTGGCGGGCGATGCAGCAGATCGCCTACGGAGAGACACGGACCTACGGCGAGATTGCGAAGGCGATAGGACAGCCGCGCGCGGTACGGGCGGTGGGGCAGGCATGCGGCAGCAACCACGTGCCGATCATCATCCCGTGCCACAGGGTCGTGGCCTCCGGCGGGAAGCTGGGCGGCTATGGTGGAGGCATCGAGCGCAAGCGCAGGCTCCTGGAGACGGAGAAGGCGGTTGCGAGCGCCGGCTAAGCGGGGGATCCGGCGAGCCAATCGGAATCGCGAAGGTTCGCAGCGGACGGGCGTTCGGACGCCGGGTTGAGAGACGGCGCCGGCGGCTCGCGCGCCACGCTTTTATTGCTGGCGCTGGGTCTCACGTGGGGTGGGTCGTTCCTCTTCATCAAGGTGATCGTGGAGGACGTCTCCCCGATGGAGCTCGTCGCGGGACGACTGTTCTTCGGTTCGCTGGCGGTGGGCGGGTTCATGGCCTGGCGTCGGATCCCGTTGCGATGGACGCCGGGGCTGGCGGCGCGGGTAGCGGTGATGGCGGCGCTGGCCAACATCCTGCCGTTCCTGCTGATCGCCTGGGGTGAGGAGCACATCAGCAGCGGCACGGCCTCGGTGCTGAACTCCACGCTACCCCTCTTCGCGGCGATTTTCGGCGCAGCCTTCCTGGCGGAGGAGCGTTTCACGGCGGCGCGGGCGGCCGGGCTGCTGGTCGGCTTCTGCGGGATACTGGTGCTGACAGGTGATGACGCTCTAAACGTCACGGATTCCAGCGTGCTGGGGCAACTGGCCGTCGTGGGCGCGGCGGTGTGCTACGGGGCGAGTTCCACGTATACGCGGGCCTTGCTCCGGGAACACGACCCTGTGAGCCTATCGGCGCTGCAACTCATCCTGGCGACAGCGCTCTCGGTTCCGCTGGTGCTGCTCCTAGACGGCGTACCGGCGTACGGCTCGATGGGGTTGGATGCCTGGTTCTGCCTGCTGGCCCTGGGTCTGGCCGGCACGGGGATCGCCTACATCGTGTATCTCTGGTTGATTGAGCACACTGGGAGCGTTCGCGCCTCGCTGGTGACGTATATCATCCCGGTGATCGCACTGGCGCTCGGGTGGCTCGTGCTGGGAGAAAGCATTGGGCTGAACACGATCGCGGGGGCGGCGCTGATCATCCTGGGTGTGGCCAGCGTGATGCGGGGACGGGCGCCGGCGACGGTAAGGCGGGCTGAGGACGGCCGCGGCAGGCCGGTGGAAGTGGCGATCGATGCTACGAGGCGAGCATGAAAGCGGTTGGCCGGCCGGAGCCCGGGTTACCGTTACGCTTCCTGCTTCTCGGCCGGGACGAGGAAAACGAAATGGTAGAGCAGGCCGGCCATTGCGGCGCCCAGCAGCGGGCCAACCCAGTAGACCCAGTGATCGCTCCAGGCGTTGGCCACCAGCGCCGGACCGAACGAGCGAGCCGGGTTCATCGATGCGCCCGTGAGCGGCACGCCGATGAAGTGATCGATCAGGATGGCGAAGCCGATGGCGATGGGCGCGGCGTTGCCCAGGCCGCGGCGGTCGACGGCGGTGGCGAAGACAGTGAAGACGAGTACGAACGTGAGGATCGCCTCAACGATAACGCCCGCGCCTTTGCTGGAAAGAGCATTGCCCAGGGAGTGAGCGCCCAGATCTCCCTCCACATTGCCCGCCAGGACGAGTGCAAGGAGCGCCGCTCCAATCACCGCGCCGATCAATTGAGCAGCGATGTAGATGATGCCGACCGCCAACTTCATCCGCCCGGTCACGATCATGGAGAACGTGACCGCGGGATTAATGTGTCCGCCGGAGATGCGGGCCGTCGCTGCCACCATCGTGGCGATCGCCAGTCCGTGAGCAAGTGCGATAGCGACAAGACGCGAGGCGTCGAGGCTCTGGCCGGCAGGTAGTGGAAAGACCTGAGTGGCGACGACGACGGAGCCGGCGCCGATGAAGACGAACAGCAGCACGCCAATCAGCTCGGCGAGAGCCGCCCGCCAGGTGTCCATGCCGAGGTCCGCCTCGGTAAAGCCTAGTGATTCCGCCGACAGCTCGAACCGGTTCATCTGAGCCTCCCTTGTGCGCCGGGCCAGCCGCCCGCTGGTAGCCGGCAGGCGTTGCTATCTTGTTAGCGCAAACAGAAGGCGGAAGGTTAACCGCTGGCTTTACGGCTGAGCAGCACAGCACCGGCTACGTGACGAATCGGGCGACGGAAACTTGTGGGGAGAGTGCGGACGAGTAGCGGAGTGCGCAGCCGGTCGCCCCGCCGCAGGCGCTTCTCTCCTACCCCTTCCCGTCAGGGTGCCTTCGCGGCGCAGCGGCATCTCGACGGAGAGCGGCGTCGGCGCTCAGCATGACATGGGGACGTGCTTCGCACTACGCCCGATGTCATTGTGCGAGTTGCGGGGTTTGACCGCCGGAAGGGGTTAGGCGCGGCGCGCTCGGGCCCTCTTCGCCTCTCGCATAGGCGCGCCGCTGCCGCCGCGGCGGAGGAGGATAATCTCCGCCATGATCGCCACGGCGATCTCTTCCGGCGTCTCGGCGCCGATGTCGAGGCCGATTGGCGTGCGCACGCGGTCGAGCGCCGAGGGCTCGACGCCTTCTTCGCGGAGGTGCTGGAGCACCGCCGCCGACCGACGGCGGGAGCCGATCATGCCGACGAAGGCTGCCGGGGTGTCGGCGACCAGGCGCAGGCTTGTCTCGTCGTGCTTGTGGCCGCGAGTCACACAGACGATGTGGGTGTTGCGGTCGATGGGGTAGTCGGCCAGCACCTCGTCGAAGCGGCCGCGCGTGATGCGGTCGGCCTCTGGGAAGCGCTCGGCGTTGGCGTACTCCGGCCGGTCGTCCACGACTTCTACCGAGAAGCCGCAGAGGTTGCCGATGACGGCCAGCGCCTTGCCGATGTGGCCGCCGCCGATGATCAAGAGGCGCGGCTGACTCTCGTGCACCTCGAACATCACCTGGTAGGCGGCGCTCGACCCGGCGTCCAGGCGGGTCAGCGGTTCGCCGGAAGGCGAGAAGTAGCGCGTCTGGACACCGTGACGGCGAAAAGCGTCCGGGGCC
>VBJS01000027.1 GCA_005880055.1 Chloroflexota bacterium
TGACGACCAGCGCAATCGGCGTCGATATCATCGAGATCGAGCGGATCGAGCGCGCGCTGAAGCGCTGGGGCAACCGCTTCCTGACGCGCGTCTATACCCCGCTCGAAGTTGCATTCTGCCGGGGGCGCAGCAGCGAGCTTGCGGCCCGTTTTGCGGCGAAGGAGGCGGTGATGAAGGCGCTGGGCACCGGCGCCCGCGGCCTCGCCTGGCGCGAGATCGAGGTCTTGCCTAACCACAGGGGAAAGCCGCTGGTCTACCTCCACGGCCGCGCGTTCGCCCGTGCGCAGAGAATCAGCATGTCAGCGCTCGACATCAGCCTCAGTCACTCCCGCGACTACGCTGTGGCGTTTGTCGTCGGCCAATCGCACGACCTCGAGCCGGACCGAGCCGCCTGGCGTGACGAATTCACGCGCATCTTGCGGGAGCGCGGTGCGCTGCGCGACTGAAGCGACACAACCCACTGATCTGGTTGCGAACTCGTTACGGGACATCTTCACCCGCGAGATACCGTAGGGCAGGGCTTTACCTGCCCGAAAAGGCGCCGCGCCTACCGCCTGTCCCCCGAGGAGACTAAACTGTAGCCATGATCCAGAGCGACTGCTTCTCACTCGACGACCTATCTCGCTTAACCGGCGAGCCCCCTGATCGGCTTCTTGCCTGGCGCGAGGCCGGCCTGCTGGGGTGCGATGAGGATGGTTTCCGCCAGGAAGACATCGGCAAGGCGCGCCTCATCCACGACATGCTCCAGCCGCCCGCGAGCCGCACTCCGTCTTCCGTCACTTCCTAGATGAGATCGCCGCGGACCTCATTCGCGCGACCTATCCCGTTGCCGAGGCGGCCGAGAAGGTGGGTATCGACGTCGCAGTGATCCGGAGGCTGATAGACGTGGCCGGCATCGGCGAGCACGGCGACAGGGTGACCGACGAGGACATCGATTTCCTGCGTTCGGCCCGCATCGCGATGGAGGCGGGGCTGCCCGAAGAAGCGCTGGCTCAGATTCTCCACGTGTACGCCGATACCATGGGCCGTGCGGCAGAGGTGGGTGCCCGTACAAGCCACTTCTACATCCACCAGCCGATAGCGGAGAGCGGTCCGATGACCGGTGAGATCATGGAGCAGTTGGAGGAGACGTTCAGCCGTATCGAGCCGCTGGTGGAGCCGGCGCTCCTTTATTTTCACCGCAAGGGGATGGAGCGGGCACGTTGGGAAGACATGCTGATGCACCTGGAAGAAGAGGCAGGGCTGACTGAGAAACCGGACGCGCCCGGGCAGGTGCGGCGGGCGATCCTCTTCACGGACCTCGCCGGGTTCACTCCGCTGGCCGAAGCCATGGGCGACGTCCGTGCCGCCGAGGTCCTGGAGAGCTTCGCAGCCGTCGTTCGTCATTCGGTGCGCCACTGCCATGGCCGCATAGTCAAGCAGATCGGCGATGGTTTCATGATCGTCTTTCCGGAATGCTACTCGGCTGTCTCTTGCGCCCTGGAGTTAGAGGAAAGGGCGTGCGAGCAGCCCCAATTTCCGGCCCTTCGCAGCGGCGTCCACTGGGGACCTGTGCTGTACCGCGAAGGCGACTACGTGGGTTCGAACGTCAACATCGCCTCGCGCCTGGCAGTTGAGGCCGGCCGTCACCAGATCCTGCTGACGGAGGAAGTTTGGCGCCGCGCGCGGGACCTGGAGGGCGCCGAGTTCCAGCGCCTGGGCAAGAGGCGGCTGAAGGGTATCGCGAACGATATCGAGGTGCTCGAGGTGCGGCCGGCCGCCGGCGCAGCTGCCGCACGCGCGGTGGACCCCGTTTGCGGAATGGAGCTGGGCCCAGGCGAGGTAGCGGCGCATCTTACGCTGGACGGCCACGAGCAGTGCTTCTGCTCGGAGAGCTGCCTGCGCCGCTTCGTGGCGTCGCCGCACTCTTACGTGGCCTAGCGGACGTCGAACCTTCGGAGCCGGGGTCCGGGTTCTCGTGTGTCCCTCTGTGTCAATCTGTGGCTAAATAGCGACGAATGAAACTCGTGACCGTCGCTGAGATGCAGGCTGCCGAGCGTGAGGCGGGCGTCCCCGTCGAGAAGCTCATGGAGAACGCGGGGCTTGCCGTCGCGCAGGAGGCGTGGCTGCTGCTTGGTGAGATCGCGGACCGCCGTATCGTTGTGCTCGCCGGGCCCGGCAACAACGGCGGCGACGGCCTGGTCGCCGCCCGCCACATGCGCGACTGGGGTGCCGATGTGTCGGTCGCCCAGCTCCACCCGCGAGGCGAGGGCGACGCCAATCTCGCGCAGCTCGTGCAGCGAGAGGTTCCGCTAATCGATATGAGCCAGGAAGGCGGACTCGAGCGCCTGGGAGAGGCGCTGGCCGGTGCTGAGCTCGTCATCGACGCGCTGCTGGGCACAGGCCGCTCACGTCCCATCGAGGGCGCGCTGGCAGATGTCCTTGACCGGCTGCGGGACGCGCGCGGCCGCCGTCTGCCGCCACGCCTGCTCGCGGTCGATCTCCCTACGGGCCTCGACGCCGATACAGGACGCGTCGACCCCCGCTGCATCGCTGCAGATCAAACAGTGGCGCTTGGCTGGAGCAAGGTGGGCCTGCACGTCCTGCCGGGCGCGGCCTTCGGCGGGCGCGTCGAGGTAGTCGATATCGGCATCCCCGCCTCTCTCGGCGAGAAGCTGCAGACGGAACTGATGACAGACCGCTGGGCACGCGAAATGCTGCCGGAGCGGCCGCCGGGGGCCCACAAAGGGACGTTCGGGAGCGCGCTGGTGGTGGCCGGCTCGCCGCAGTACACGGGCGCGGCGTACCTCGCCTGCATGGGCGCTTTGCGCTCCGGCGCCGGCATCGTCACACTCGCCTGCGCGCGGGCGATCTACCCAATCCTCGCCTCGAAGCTCACGGAAACCACCTTCGAGCCGCTGGACGATACCGACGGCTTCCTCACTGCCCGCGAAGCATCAGCGGTACGGCGAGCGTTGAGCGAGCGCGTTTACAAGGCGCTCCTTATTGGGCCGGGCATGGGCCAGGGCGGCTACCCGCAGGCCTTCCTCAGCGGGTTACTACCACACCTTTCGTATGGTGATCTGAAGGCGCTGGTAATCGACGCCGACGGCCTGAACAACCTCTCGCGCATCGAGGGCTGGCCGCGGCTGCTGGGTGTACCGGCGGTGCTGACGCCACACACGGGGGAAATGTCGCGGCTGAGCGGCATTGAGAGGACGGAAATCCAGGACGACCGCCTCGCCGTCGCCCGCCGTTTCGCCGGCGAGTGGGGCGTCTCGCTCGTGCTCAAGGGCGCGAATACGATCGTGGCGGCGGCCGACGGCCGCGCCCGCATCAGCCCCTTCGCCAATCCCGCGCTGGCAACCGGCGGCACCGGCGACGTGCTTGCCGGCGTCATCACGGGCCTGATCGCCCAGGGCACGGAGCCGTTCGACGCGGCTTCGCTGGGCGTCTACCTGCACGGCCTGGCCGCAGAGCACCTGCGCGCCGAAGTCGGCGCCGCCGGCGCGGTCGCCGGCGATCTGCTGCCGCTGCTGCCGAAGGTGATGAAGGAACTGCGCGGCGAGAACCGTCTGAGAGCGGCTCCCGGCCCGTTCGGCGACGTTGGAATGCACTGACGAGGCGTCCTGTGGTTGATGAGATTGGACCGCGCGAAAGACTCCTGCTGTATTTGGTATCGACCTCCGCGGCGGGCCGCACTTATCTAGCTTACTTCGACGAGTTGCCGAATGAGGATACGCTCGAAGGGCTGCGTCTTCTTCGAGACTGCTACGTGGCGGGAGCCGAATTGCCACCGTTCGAAGATAGCGTGAGCTCCTTACAATTACTCCTTGACGAGGGCTACATCGAAGCCTGGCGCAACGTGCGCGATCGCAACGGAGAGGTCGCGAAGGAAGTTCCGGTTGACAACCTGCGTGGCTGGCGAATCGATCTCCGCGAGAGTTTTCCGATCGGGCGAATGGATCCCTGGGAGACGTTTGTGACTATCACGTCTGAGGGCGAGGCCGAAGCGCGGCAGTTGACAGACCGACTCGAGGGGGCTGCCGGTCATTCGGTCACGATTGAATTTGTAAAACGGTACGTTTCTGATCGGATCCAGGAACTGCCTTTCCAACCTGTCGTGCCCTTCTATTTGCCGGACGAAATTGAGCCGATACCCTTCATCTTGATTCACCCCGAGAAGAATGGGCTCACGATTGAATACCCAGGAGACGGGAACAATCCAATCTATGTGGACGAATCCATTCTTGAGTTTGCAGAAGAGGAGCGCGACTCATTTTCCGAGGTTGCTTATGTCGATCGCATAGGAAACGTGAGTGCCACGGTGCGAGAGAGGCAGCTGAGCCCCGAATGGGCTGAGCTCTCGATGTCCTGGAAGTCCGGCGCCGTTTCGTACCGGTTGTCGTGCCATCGTAAGGCCTCGCAGCCACCTGAGGACCTTAAGGATGCAGCTGATGAGGCGCTGGCACTTAACCCTAAGCCAGCCGTTGTCGATGACGAGCTGAGGCACGAGGCGCGCCGGATCGCCGAGTCGATTGCCGACCAGATCGAATAGGCGCGCGGGACGACGGTTTGCCCTAAGAGTTAGCCGATTCCGCCTCGACGCCGCTGCGTAGCCTCAGCCCATCCACTTGGCGCTCCGCGTGGTACGACGAGCGCACCAGTGGCCCTGCCTCCACGTGCCGGAAACCAAGCGCCAGCGCATCCTCTCGCAGGCGGGCGAACTCTTCGGGCGCGTAGTAGCGGACAAGCGGCAGGTGTTTCGCGCTCGGCCTCAAGTACTGCCCGAGCGTCAGTACATCAACGCCGTTAGCGACGAGATCGGCGAAGACCATCAGGAGTTCGTGCTTGGTCTCACCTAGGCCAACCATCAGACCGCTCTTTGTGATCGTCCCCGGGTCCATCTCCTTGGCTCGGCGCAGAAGCTCCAGTGAGCGCTCGTAGCGCCCTTTCGGGCGCACCCGGCGATAGAGGCGGGGCACCGTCTCCGTGTTGTGGTTCAGGATTTCGGGCTGCGCCGCCATTACCGTCGTCAGCGCATCCCAGTTGCCGAGGAAATCCGGGATGAGCACCTCGACCGACGTCCCCGGCGAGAGCTTGCGTATCCAACGGATCGTGTCCGCGAACACTCCCGCTCCGCCGTCTTCCTGGTCATCCCGGTTAACAGACGTGACCACGGCGTGCGAGAGGCCCATCTGGCGGACAGCGTTGGCCACTCGCATCGGCTCCAGCCGGTCGAGAACCAGGGGGCGGCCGGTCTTCACCGCGCAGAAGCCACAGGCGCGCGTGCAGGTGTCGCCCAGGATCATGAAGGTAGCGGTCCCCGCCTCCCAGCACTCGCCGATGTTCGGGCAGTGTGCTTCCTCGCAGACGGTGTGCAGCCGTCCTTCCCGCATGATGTTCTTCAAGCGGATGTAGTTCTCGCCGCCCGGAAATCGCACCTTCAGCCACGGCGGCTTCCGGTCCAGCGGGGGCCGCACGTCGATTGTCACGTCTTCATTCTAGCAGCCCGCCGCCGGTTCGCAGCCGTTCGAGCCCGACCCGATGCGGCGGCTCATTTCCCCTTCTGCGGCCTCTCCCGTAGGATAAATGCCTGAAATGCGGAATATCATCATTATCGGCACCGACCATACGATTCAAGCGTACGCGGGCGCCCTGGAACGGGACGGATTCGCGGTAAGCGCGAAGGGAGCCGCCTCAGATAGCCTCTCAGCGGCCGCCGATGTCGTCATCGTCGACCTCTCTCTGGCCGGAGAGGATCCGGTGGCCAAAAGCTATCTGGAAGCGGCAGCCGGCGGCCAGGCTCCGCCCGTCATCGCCATCGTCTCACCCGAGCAGTTGTCGTCGTTTGACCCAGCCCGCGATATTGAGGACTTTGTGCTGGCCGGCGCGCCTGCTGAAGAAGTAGCGGCCCGTGCGCGCCAGGCCGTCTGGAAGCGGCACCGCGTGGACACGAAGAACGTGCTCAAGTGCGGCGATCTCCTGATGGACCTGGCGAACTACACCGTGCATGTCGGAGGCCGGCCCGTAGAGCTGACCTATAAGGAGTACGAACTGCTGCGCTATCTAGCGACGAACCAGGGCCGCGTCGTTAGCCGAGAGACGCTGCTCAGCCGAGTCTGGGGTTACGACTTCTATGGCGGCGCCCGGACAGTTGATGTGCATATCCGCCGCTTACGGTCCAAGATCGAGGACCGCCACAACGTGTTCATCGAGACCGTCCGCAACGTCGGGTACCGTTTCCGGGCGGGCGTCTGACAGAATCCCCATGTCATGCTGAGCGCCCACGCCGCTCTTCGTCGAGACGCCGCTGCCCCGCGAAGGTACCCGGTGGGGACGGGCGGGCGAGAAGCGCCTGAAGCGGCCCGACAGGCTGCGCGCGTCTCTACTCGTCCGCGCCCTTCCCACAAGATTCCTTCACGGCGACCCGATTCGTCACCCAGCCCGGGCTGTGTTGCTGCGGCCGTTAACTTTCACTTAATCCCCGCGTAACACAGCCGTAATATTTCAGCCCGGCCGCGGTGCTAGGTTTTGCAAAAGCCTTTTACCAAAGGGGGTTGTTAGCTATGCCGGTTCTTCAAGTGGATCCCGGATTAGCCGCCGGGAATACAGCCTGGGTGCTCGCCGCCGCGGCGCTCGTAATGTTCATGACGCCCGGCCTCGGCTTCTTCTACGCTGGGTTCACCCGCAGCAAGAATGTGCTCGGCACCATCATGCAGAGCTTCATTGTTGTGGGACTTGTCGGCGTGCAGTGGGTAGTCATTGGCTACACGCTGGCCTTCGGGCCGGACCAGGCCGGGATCATCGGCGGCCTCGACTACTTCGGCCTGAAGGACGTCGGCCTTAACACCGTCGATCCCTACACCAGCACTACCGGCGTCCCTCACGAGGCGTTCATGATCTTCCAGGCGATGTTCGCCATCATCACGCCTGCGCTGATCACCGGCGCCTTCGCCGAGCGCGCCAAGTTCAGCACCTTCCTGGTGTTCATGCTCGCCTGGTCGCTCTTCGTATATGACCCTGTGGCGCACTGGGTCTTCGGCACAGGCTGGCTTGGAGTGCTGAACACCAATGGAGTTAACGCTCTGGACTTCGCCGGCGGCACTGCCATTCACGTAAACGCCGGCGCGGCCGCCCTCGCGGCTGCCTTACTCTTCGGCCGGCGCCGGGGGTTCGGCAAAGAACCAATGGAACCGCACAACGTCACCTATATCGTGCTTGGCGCCGCTATCCTCTGGTTCGGATGGTTCGGCTTCAACGCCGGTAGCGCCGGCGCGGCCAGCGGGCAGGCCGCGAATGCCTTTGTCGTCACCAATACAGCCGCCGCCGCCGCTGCGCTCTCGTGGATGTTCGCCAGCTGGGCGCTTACCGGTAAGGCCAGCGTCATCGGCGCCGCGGCAGGGGCTGTCGCCGGACTGGTTGCCATAACGCCCGCATCAGGCTTCGTCCAGCCGATGGAGGCGATCGCTATAGGCGGTGTGGCGGGAGTCATCTGCTACCTCGCCGTGCGTCTGCGCGAGCGCACGAGTCTCGACGACTCCCTTGACGTGGTCGCCGTTCACGGTGTCGGCGGCACCTGGGGCGCGCTTGCGACCGGACTGTTCGCCGCCGCCGCTATCGGAGGCTTCGACGGCCTGGAGCACGGGCATGGCTCGCAAGTAGTCGACCAGCTCGTCGCTATCGGCGTGGTCTGGGTCTACTCGTTTACGGTCACTGCGATAATCTTGAAGGTCCTTGATGTGACGATGGGCCTACGCGTGAGCGAAGATGAGGAAGAGATGGGACTGGACGTAACTCAGCACGGCGAGCGAGGCTACGTGTTCGACGAAGGAGCGGTTGCGCCGTTGCCGCAGTATCTGGAGGCGCCCGCGACGCCGGCGCCGGCAACCAGGCCGCGGCCCGAGCCGATGGCAAGCAGCGAAGCATAGTTGGCCCTGGAGTGGTCCCTGCTCCCGGCGTCTCGGCGCCCCGCCGAGGGACCAGGAGCGAGAACAGTGAGGAGTGCTAGATGCAAAAGATTGAAGCGATAATACGGCCCGAGAAGTTAGATGACGTGAAGAACAGCCTGGCAGATGCCGGCTTCACCGGCCTCAACATCGTACACGTGACGGGCCGCGGCACACAGCGCGGCATCGTCCACATGGGGCGCGGCGGCGAAACCTACACGGTGGATATGCTGCCGAAGGTCAAGATCGAAACCGTCGTCTCGGACGCGGATTGCGAGAAGGTGGTCCAGATGATCTGCCAATCCGCGAAGACTGGGAACATCGGCGACGGCAAGATCTTCGTGATCCCCGTCGCCGACGCGATCCGCGTCCGCACAGGCGAACGGGGAGAAGCGGCTATTTGATGGAGGCGGCCGCCGAACCGCTTAACAAACATGTAACCGGACGGCCCGCTACGCGGGGCGCGCCGCCCATATAATCCCAGTCGCAAACCTGGGGATCAGAAGGAGGACCAATTGACCACTGCTACGGACGTTCAGAAGGTGGCCGATCTCTGCAAGAAAAACAACATCGAGATCGCGGACCTAAAATTTACTGACCTTCCTGGATTGTGGCAGCACTTCTCCATACCAGTCCGGGACCTGCTCGACGCAGCCGACCTCAAGGCTTCGATCTGGGTCGACGGCATCGGCTTTGACGGCTCCAGCATCCGTGGCTTTCAGGAAATCCAGGAATCGGACATGATACTGATCCCTGACCCGGGCACTTCCCGCGTGGACCCGGCCTGCTCGGTGCCGACACTGTCGGTTATCTGCGACATCGAGGACCCAATCACGAGGCAGCGCTATACGCGAGACCCCCGTTTCGTGGCGCAGAAGGCTGAGGACTACCTGAAAAAGACGGGCATCGGAGACACGTCTTACTGGGGCCCGGAGCTGGAGTTCTTCGTGTTCGACGACGTCCGCTACGACCAGAACGAACACGAGGGTTACTATCACATTGACTCGATCGAAGGACAGTGGAACACGGGCAAGAACGAACAATCGAACCTCGGTTACAAACCGCGATACAAGGAAGGCTACTTCCCGGTGCCGCCGCATGACACCCTGCAGGACATCCGCAGTGAAATGGTCCTGGAAATGGAGAAGGCGGGCATCACTGTGGAGGTGCACCACCACGAAGTGGCCACGGGCGGACAGAACGAGATCGACATGCGGTACGATACGTTGACGCGCATGGCTGATAACGTCCTCTGGTACAAGTACATCGCGAAGAACGTGGCCCGGCGCCACGGCAAGGTGACGACGTTCATGCCGAAGCCGCTGTTTCAGGACAACGGCTCCGGCATGCACACACACCAGTCCATCTGGAAGGCGGACAAGCCGTTGTTCTTCGACGCCAAGGGCTACGCGCTGACAAGCCAGCTCTGCCGCTGGTACGCCGGCGGTCTCCTAAAGCATGCGCGCGCGCTGATGGCCTTTTGCGCCCCGACCACGAACTCGTACAAGCGCTTGGTTCCAGGATATGAAGCGCCGGTAAACCTCGTGTTTTCGGCGCGCAACCGGTCCGCGGCCTGTCGTATTCCGATGTACACCGACAACCCGAAAGCGAAGCGCATTGAGTTCCGCCCGCCGGACCCAACCTGTAACCCCTATCTGGCATTCTCCGCGATGCTCATGGCCGGCCTCGACGGTATTGAGAATAAGGTTGATCCCGGCACGCCGCTCGAGAAGAACACCTACGAGCTGACGGCTCGCGAGCAAGCCCGCTTGCGCACGGTTCCGGGCTCGTTGGAAGAATCTCTCGCTGCTCTCGAACGAGATCAAGACTTTCTGCTCAAGGGCGGCGTCTTCACACAGGACGTGATCGACACCTGGATCAGCTACAAGCGCGAAAACGAGATCGATCCCGTTCGCCTGCGGCCCCACCCCTGGGAGTTCCACCTGTACTTCGATGCCTAGTCGAACTCCATCCCACGGCGACTATACGCAGGATAGGGCAAGCGGTTAGCCCGAGAGCCGGCCGGGCCGCAAAGCGACTCGAGATGTTGGCCGGCAGCTTAAGCGTGACGTGAACGATTCTGACTCCATCGCCTACGTTCTCCAGACCTCGCGGGAGCGCGACGTCAGGTTCATCCGCTTGTGGTTCTCCGATATCTTGGGCTCCCTGAAGAGCGTCGCGATCACGATCGACGAGCTGCCAGAGGCGCTCGAAGAGGGCGTCGGCTTTGACGGCTCGTCCATCGATGGGTTCGCGCGCATCGACGAATCGGACATGATAGCGATGCCGGACGCGGCGACGTTCGCCATACTGCCCTGGCGTCCGCAGGAGAACCGCGTGGCTCGCATCTTCTGCGACATCTTGATGCCGGACGGGACCCCTTTTGAAGGCGACTCTCGCCAGGTCCTGCGCCGCAACCTTAAGCGCGCGTCAGACCTGGGTTACACGTTCTATGTGGGCCCGGAGCTGGAATACTTCTACTTCGCGGACTCCCAAAGCCCCCAGGTCCTCGATATCGGCGGCTACTTCGACCTGACGCCACTGGACGCAGCTACCGATCTCCGCCGGGAGACGGTGCTTACGCTGGAAGAGCTTGGCATCCCTGTTGAAGCGTCGCACCATGAGGTCGCGCCCTCGCAGCATGAGATCGACCTCCGCTACACAGACGCGCTCACGATGGCTGACAACACGATGACCTATCGGCTCGCCGTTAAGGAAGTGGCGATCAAGAACGGCGTATACGCCACTTTCATGCCAAAGCCGCTGGCCGATGAAAACGGCTCCGGCATGCACGTTCATCAGTCGCTCTTTAAAGGCGAACGCAACGCCTTCTTCGACCCGGCCGACGCCTACCACCTCTCGGCGCTGGCTCGCAGCTACATCGCCGGCCTGCTGGCCCACTCGCGGGAAATCACGCTGGTGGCGAACCAGTGGGTCAACTCATACAAACGACTCGTCCCCGGCTTCGAAGCGCCTGTGTACCTCTCCTGGGCGCGCCGTAACCGCTCCGACCTCATCCGCGTCCCCCAGTACAAGCCCGGCAAGGAAAACGCCACGCGCATCGAATACAGAGCGGCGGACCCCGCCTGCAACCCTTATCTCGCCTTCGCGGCGATGCTGGCTGCAGGACTGGAGGGGATTGAGAAGGAGTACCCCTGTCCGGACCCGGTGGAAGAGAACGTTTTCGAAATGAGCGAGGAGGAGCGGGCACAGCGAGGCATTGAGCATCTGCCCGGGAGCCTCTGGGAGGCCGTTGAATGTGCCGAGAGCAGTCAACTCCTGCGTCGCTGCCTGGGTGACCACCTCCACCAGAACCTCATCCTCAACAAGAAGATTGAGTGGAGCAACTTTCGCCGCCACGTGACCGACTACGAGCTAAAGCGCTACCTTCCCATCCTTTAGGGTCGCTGCCCACCCCAGGACGCGGCTATTCACTTCTCGAACGGTGCCCTATGGACTGCAACTCTTGCCAAGCTGCGCGCTCACGATGTCCATGTCCGCGGAATCAATGACGCCGTCCAGATTAAGATCGCCCCGCGTGCTGTAATGACTATTCCCTTGGCGGCTTCCAGCGGCGGCATAGATCATCGCGAGGTCTCGGTCTTCGACGCGTCCGTTGCCGTCGACGTCCGGCGGCCAGCCCGTCTGCCCGCAGGACTGGGATGGGTCCGTTCCGATGACCCGCTCTGCCAGGTCGCTGAAGGAGTCTCTGTCACTATCCGGGCAGGCGCTTAGATCATTCGCGCTGACGTACAGGCCAAGCGTCCGGTCCGGCATAAGGACGGGCCGCGCACTGCCGAACATCTCGCGCGTCGTTGCTTCGCTTGGAAGACGCCACTTGCGGCCCTCGCACATCACGTACTGTGCTCCGTTCGCCAACCCCGTCAGGTAGCAGCCCTCGGACGGGACCGCCGAGAAGCGCGATAGGCCGCTGCTGACCACAAAGACGGACGATGACGTAAGACCAGACGCCATCAGGCTCTGAAGAGTGGGAAGGTCGGGAACGGTGGTGATAGCGCCGCAACTGATAATCCGGACCAAGTTGGAGGTGGCGCCCTGGAGGAGCGTGCCGTTTACCGGAATATCGGGCACAGCGGACAGCTCTCCATCGGGGACAAGGTATATGCGGGTCTCAACTTGCTTGCTATCGATCAGTGTCTGAAGCGCCGCTGGGTCTGTGACCTTAAACTTCGCCCCGCCGGCCATCTGATACACGGCCTCAGAGTTCACTTCTCGGAACAGGCTCCTGTCTCGTGGTGAGGCCGGTACCTGAGCCAGCGATCCCTGCGGCACCAGATACGCGGCGCCCTCCAGCTGCCCGCTGCGGACCAGCGCGCCGCGCACGTCCGTCGCCGGCAACGGGAATTTGGCGCCGCCGGCAATTTGCCACTCTCCGCCACCGCCGACCTCGAGGAAGTGCGCGCCGTCCCTGGGCTGTAGCGGCACCTGACCCACTGTATAGGGGGGTATCAGGAAAGACTCGCGCAACTGGCCGGCCGCCGAGAGCTGATCGCGGGAGGCCGGGTCGGGAATGCGGAAACGCGCCCCTCCAGCAATCTGCCATTGCTCGCTACCCCCCGCCTCCTGGAGCATTATGCCGTCGCGGGGAAGCGTCGGGATCTGCTCGAGCGCACCCGGCGGCAGCGTCCGGATATCGCTCGTGTTGCCCAGCAATGTGATCGTGTCCGGGCTGAAAATGGGAAAGCGTGCCCCGCCGGCCATCACATATACCTGGTCGGAGCCCAGCTCGTGGAATAGCGTCCCATCCGGGGGGATGCTTGCTATCGAGCCGAGGGCGCCGTCAGGAACGAAATTTACGTAGCCGAGGTTCAGCCCGAGCGCGGCTGCTGTGTCGGCATTGGGCACGGCGAACTTAGCGCCGGCGCTGATTACGTAGACCGTTGGGCTGGACGCTTCCTGCAGAAGGCAGCCGTCTGCGGTGCAGGCAACCGCAGGCTGGGGCGCAGGCGCGAGTGGGGCGACGGGCGCCGCCAGCAGCGGCGGAGCGCCGGGCTGGCTGCGGCTGAGCGCCGCCGTCCAGACATCCGGGGACATCACGCCGCGCCTCCAGACGCTCACACGCTTGACGCCCAGGCCGTCGCTGGCATCCAGCGCCTGTAGAAACTTGTCCGCGGAGCTGTCGCCCTGCAGCATCGGCACATACTCAACGCCCGTGCCCGGTGCAAGGTAAGGCAGGTCGGCGCTGGCTTGCTGCACGCAGCCTGCCGGGTCATTCCAGGGCGGCTGGTCCACGAACAGCTCCCAGTAGCACATCGGCAGGGCAACGTTGGCGGAGGCCAGCCAGGTCCAGATCGCGGAATCTCCCCAGCTGACAGGCCGCGGGTCGTAAATCACTCCCAATCTAGCCTGCGGCCTCTCGATCCGCAGCTGGGTCCAGAAGTAGGAGGCCAGGAAGTTGCAATCGACGTCACAGAATCCCGGGAACGGCTCGATATCCGCGTAGAGGCCGCTGACGCCCGTGTCCAGCACCTCTTCCGCCATCTGCACCTGTCGCTCCACGTCCTGTGTCTTGGGAACGAACCAAGCGATGACATCCACGCCTCGGCTGCGGTAGTCGTCGATTACCTGGCGGAGCCTGTCCGGCCCACTGATCGCCGAGGAGGTGCCGTCGTACGCGGACATCCAGTCGGTGCCGTCGTGGGTCTTGATATAGACTGTCTTGACGTTTAGCGCCGGGTCGTCGCCGTTAGCGCCGGGATAATCATCAGCGAACTGCCAGACGACGGGCTCGATCTCGATGGCCGAAGCCCCGGAAGAGCCGTACTGCTGCCAGGCAATGGCAAGCAGGGCAAGTATAAGCAGCGCTGCGGGGAATCGTCGCATAGCCTCCGCCCCTAACGACCCCAGCAGCACGCGGGACCGTGTTAGTCACGTATTGGATGCACCCCTGTTTGAAGCAGGTTCCAAGTCAGGCTACCCGCTGATAACCCGGCAAGTCAATTGCAAATCGCCCTATCTGAAAAAAGCTTGCAGTCCGGTGGGAAGGGTGCTGTTACACCGGTCGTGCACGGCTTGAAAGGAACAACAACGGAGCGCTGTACGCAATGCGGCGCGAGCGGCGCTAATCGCGAATTGCGAACGAATCCGGTGCGCACCCCGAAAGAAGGCGCATGACGACGCTCCGCTACCTAGACTTCGCGGTATTCGCCTTCGACGATGCCTTCCTCGGCCGGAGGCTCGCCCTCTTGCGGCGCGCCGTCCGGGCTCGGCTCGCCCTCCGGCCCCTGGCCGTAGACTGCAGAGCCGGCTTTCTGGAGCGACTCCGAAAGACGAGTCATCGCGCTGCGGACGGTATCGGCCGGAGCGTTGGCCGACAGTGCGTCCCGCACCTCCTTGACCGCGCCCTCTATCTCGCCGCGGACGTCCGCCGGGATCTTATCACCGGCCTCGCGGACCGTCTTCTCGGCTGTGTAGGCGAGCGAGTCCGCCTGGTTGCGTATCTCCACTTCCTCGCGGCGTCGGCGGTCCTCCTCGGCGTACGACTCGGCATCGCGCTTCATGCGCTCGATCTCGTCCTGCGAGAGGCCGGTGCCGGCCTGAATGGTGATCTTCTGCTCGCGCCCCGTGCCCTTATCGCGGGCAGAGACGTGGAGGATGCCGTTGGCGTCAATGTCAAACGCCACCTCGATCTGCGGCATCCCTCTCGGCGCGGGCAGGATGCCGTCCAGGATGAAGCGGCCCAGGCTCTTGTTGTCCGAAGCCATCGAGCGCTCGCCCTGGAGGACATGGATCTCCACCGAGGTCTGGTTGTCGCCGGCCGTCGAGAACACCTGCGACTTGGACGTTGGTATTGTTGTGTTGCGAGGGATGATGGGCGTGGAGACGCCACCCAGCGTCTCGATGCCCAGGGTGAGCGGCGTTACGTCCAGTAGCAGGACCTCGCGCACGTCGCCCTTGAGGACGCCCGCCTGGATAGCTGCGCCAACGGCGACCACTTCGTCGGGGTTCACGCCCTTGTGCGGCTCGCGCCCAAAGAACTTCTTGACGGTCTCCTGGACGAGAGGCATCCGGGTTTGTCCGCCGACGAGGATAACTTCGGCCACCTGATCGGCCGTCATCTTTGCGTCTTCTAGCGCCTGGCGGCAGGGCGCGATCGTACCTTCCACAAGCTGCCCCACGAGCTGCTCCAGCTTTGACCGGCTGAGCGTGATGGCGAGGTGCTTGGGGCCCGAGGCGTCGGCCGTGAC
This sequence comes from Chloroflexota bacterium, assembly GCA_005880055.1. Taxonomy (GTDB): domain Bacteria; phylum Chloroflexota; class Dehalococcoidia; order SM23-28-2; family RBG-16-64-32; genus VJS01. The sequence goes on from VBJS01000027.1 coordinate 15,137, forward strand.
AAACGGCAGGTTGATCTCCGTCTGCTGGGTGGTGGAGAGCTCCACCTTCGCCTTCTCCGCCGCTTCCTTCAAACGCTGCAGGGCCATCCGGTCCTGCCTCAGGTCGATCCCCTGGTCCTTCTTGAACTCCTCGATCAGCCAGTCGATGATGCGCTGGTCGAAGTCGTCCCCGCCCAGGTGCGTATCGCCGTTGGTCGACTTGACATGAAAGGTGCCTTCGCCGATTTCCAGGATGGAGATGTCGAAGGTGCCGCCCCCCAGGTCGTAAACGGCGATAACCTCTTCCTTGGCCTTGTCCAGGCCGTAGGCCAGCGCCGCCGCTGTCGGTTCGTTGATGATGCGCAGGACGTTCAGGCCGGCGATCTCCCCGGACGCTTTTGTGGCCTGGCGCTGCGAGTCGTTAAAGTAGGCGGGAACAGTAATAACCGCCTCGTTGACGGTATCGCCCAGGTAGGCCTCCGCGTCCGACTTCAGCTTTTGCAGGATCATCGCCGAGATCTCCGGCGGCGAGTATGAGCGCTCGCCCATCCAGACGCGGGCGTCGCCGTTCGACGCGGCATCGATCTTGTAGGGCAGTATCTTCTGGTCGCGCTGTACCTCGGAGTCATCGAAGCGGCGGCCCATCAACCGCTTGATGGAGAAGATCGTATTCTCAGGGTTCGTCACCCCCTGGCGCTTGGCGACCTGCCCGACGAGGCG
>VBJS01000150.1 GCA_005880055.1 Chloroflexota bacterium
CGGGCCAGCGGGCTCCACGGGATTACGCCGATGCCCTGGTCGATGCAGAGAGGCATCATCTCGCGTTCCTCTTCCCTGTAGACCAGGTTGTAGTGGTTTTGCATCGAAACGAAGCGCGTCCACCCATGTTGGTCGGCGGCGTACAACGCCTTTGCGAACTGCCAGGCGAACATGCTCGACGCGCCTATGTAGCGCACCTTTCCGGCCCTCACCAGGTCGCTCAAGGCCTCGAGCGTCTCTTCGATGGGCGTCTGGTCGTCCCAGCGGTGGGTCTGGTAGAGGTCAACGTAATCCGTCTGCAGACGCCGCAGCGACCCATCGATGGAGGCGAAGATGTGCTTGCGCGACAGGCCACGCTCGTTGGGGCCGCCGCCCATCGGGCTATAGACCTTAGTCGCAATGACAACATCCTCGCGTTTTGCGTACTCCTTGAGTGCCTGTCCAGTCACCTCCTCCGAGGCGCCAAGCGAATACACGTCCGCCGTATCGAAGAAGTTGATGCCGGCCTCCAGTGCTCGTTTGTAGAACGGCTTCGCATCCGCTTCGTCCAGCACCCAGTCCCGCCACTGCTTGCTCCCGTAAGTCATTGTCCCCAGACAGATGCGGGAGACTCGAAGGCCGGTCTTGCCGAGGCGGACGTACTGCATCACGCGGCTCCTTCCCTATGCGGTCAGCAGCTTAGCGGAAGCAGTCCAGGCGGGCAAGCAGATCGCCGGGCCCACGCATCGGTAGAGCGCGTTGTCAGGAGCACCGGCGATAGGCGCTCCTCGGCGCTCAGGGCTGTTCCTGGATCGTTGCCTGGCCTTCGCTGAGGGTCACGTTGTAGGTATGTTTCACGGTAACTTTATCCAGCTCGTCCTGAAGCGCGTTCTCAGCCGCTGATCGGAAGGGCGCCAGGACGAAGCCGGGGAGGTTGCCGATCTCCGCGTCCTGGAAGTCCAGCACCGGATGCGCGCCATCGAAACGGACGGCGCCCCTTAGCTTGAAATTGCCGCTGCCCAGGAAGGCGTCGACGCTACCGGTAACTTCTCCGTAGCCGTTGTGGATGCACACCCGTACATCGCTCACCTTAGCTCCATTATCGCGTATCTCTCTGTTGGCCCGAGAGGTCGCCTCGCTTTCGTTGACCGTAATGGAGGCCTGTGCGCCCGCCCGTTGCGCGGCATCAAGGCTGTCCCACTTCTGCTGGAAAGACTGGGCATTCGCGTCGGTAATCTCAATAACGCCGCCGCCCGGTGTGCAGGGCCCAGGACCGCCCGTAAGGACGAGGGCGCTGAGAGCCGCCGCAAAGACAACCACCACCAGGATCAGGCCGCCAAATAGGCCAACCACGATGCCGAGCGGCGAGCGGAAGAATCTAAGCAACAGCTACACCCCCCCAAGTACCGGCCGGGACCCGCTACTTGGCGCCAGTCTATCCGCGGCCGATTCCGCCCGTCAAGCAATCGGCGAGGATGTAGGCAGCCGTCGATCCTTAGGCCCGGCTTGGCGGCGGCTGCGGCGGTTGTGCCGCCGCCACCGCGGCGCTGCGGTTGGCCGCTAGAAGCTGTGCAATGAAGGCGGCGAAGATGCTGGAACCACCGCCATCGCCGTTGCCTCCCACCATGATGTCCGGGGTAATCTTGAGGCCGGCAAGAGCGATTGCCTTCGTGACCTCGATACCCGCCAGGTTTCCCTGTCCTACGGCCTCAACCTGCTTGTCGTACGCTTCGGCCGTCGCCGTTCCCACGGCCAGAATCTTTTTCCCCTCTGCATCGCCCTCCAGCTCAACGGCGCGAGCCCGCCCTTCCGCCTCGATGATCGTCTTCTGCTTGGTCTGCTCCGCCACCTGCACCCCGATCTGCGCCGCCACCAGCTCGATCTGCTTATCCGCCTTGGCGCGCGTGTTCTCCGTATCGATGCGCTTGCCCTCCGCCTTCTGTTGTTCCACAAACATCGCCTGCTGCTGCGCGGCGATGACGCGCCGAGTCTGGATCTCCATCAGCTCCTGCGGAAGGATGATCTGCGAAATCAGAACGGAGACGCACTCGACATGGTACTTTTGCAGCTCCACGCGCGTACGCTCCTCTGCCTTCGTCTGCTCAAGAGCGCGGTCCTGCATGAAGTTCATGGCTTCGGTTGAGGACGCCTGGTTACGGAACGAGGAGTCTATCATGGGGTGGACGACGTGGTCGATGAGGTTCTCGGTCGAGCCAATTTTGGCGACCATCAGCGGCGCCTGCTCCGGCCGAACCCGGATCACCACCTTCACGCTGACGCGCATCTCGAAGCCGTCTCGGCTGATAACCGAAAGCGGGTTGAATAGCTGCATGCGGCGTACGCCGGTCGGGGTCGTCGCCGCGCTGACGTCGATGTCCGCGGCTTCGCCGGCATCGCCCTCCTCTGCCCAATCGATGGTCAAGTTGGTGGTCGGAATGATGTAGGCGATATATGCCCAGCGGTTCAGGTAATACACGCCCGGCCCGGCGACTTCCGATTGGATGCCGCGGTAGCCGGCGGGAACGACGTATCGTTCCTTGCCAGCCAGCCGCTCCTCATGCGGGATGTCTTCCGGCTCCTTGCCCACGTTCGACACCAGCACCGCCACCTCGCCGCGCTGGACGATCGCTACTTCATCCAGCTTCACGTCGAACATCAAGGGGTTGATGTAGTACGTGCCCGGCTTCAGGAGGTCGAACTGTGGGCCCCGCTGGCCGCCGTTCGCCAGGAATGCCGATGCCTCCTGGAAGTCGTTGTGGTCCTGAACGCTGTCGGCAACAAGTTCGCCGGCCGGCAGCGGTGCGCCGTCGTTGGCGGTGATCAGCCCAACCTGGTTGGCCCGCACGATCGTGGCCGGCCGCACCTCTACGTTGAAGAGATCCGTGTTGATCCGGTAACGGCCGGGCAGCAGGACCTCAATCTGGGGGCCGAGCTGGCCGCCGTTCAGAAGGAACGCTTCGCCGTACTGAAATCCCTGGTGCGCTTCGACCTTGCGCGCCAGCAGCCGTCCCGGACTTATCGGATCCCCATCGCGGGCGTTGACGACACCCACCTGCCCTTGAGCGATGGAGACGGCGGGTTGGTTCCGGATGGTAAAGAGATATGTGTTAATTCTGTACTGTCCCGGCGGTAGGATGTCGATCTGCGGCCCCTTCTGGCCGCCGTTGCTGAGGAATGCCTCGCCGTCCTGGAAGCTATCGTGGCTCTTCACGTGACGCGCAAAGATGTGGCCGGGCTCGAGAGGCAGCCCGTCGATGGACTCCACGAGGCCAACTTCGTCTTCACCGATGACGAGCATGTCCGTCTTGCGTACTACGTAAATGAACGGGAAGAGCAGGTGCAGCCCCGGGGGCAATACTCGCGCCTGCACACCCACCTCTAACCGCATGGCCACCACACGCCCCTCGGGTAGCGTGCGCCCGAAGTATCGGCGCTCAATAATTCCGACCTGCTGGCCGCCGACATTGATCAGCATGCCGCCCGCGAAGACCAAGATGATGACGAGCAGAATGAAGGCTCCGATGGCGATGATGGGGACGATCATGGCGGGATTCCTTTCAATGCACCCAGATCAGCTCAGATCACTGATCTTTGTGCCGCGAAGATACCACCGGCTCGGCGCTTCGACAAGTACAAACGAGGAAAGGAGAGAAAAGGGCGGCTGCGAGCCTCTACAGGCCCTCTCTAACGAGCGAGTCTACGGTGAACTCGTAGTAGGTGACGGCCTCCGAGAAGATGAACTTTTCGCGGTCGTAGATGACTTCCGGCTGTCCCTGGTTGTCCAGCTGCAGGCGCGCACCCAACCGGGGGAAGAAGAGGATTGTGCGCAGGTAGTTCTGGGGCTGGAGGAGATCGGGCTTGCGGCGGACCAGTTCGATGTACGCATCGGCCGCCCGCCGCACGACGTCGGCATAGTCGCCGCCACGCAACGATTCGTGCGCCTGCGCCATCGAGTCGCGCAGGGCGGCGTCTTGTATGCGGTCGGTTTTAGCGGGCATGCGGTGGGTCTCCGGGGGCGGGTGCCGCTAAATCGATGAGTTCACCTGGTATTCCACGCCCTCCAGCTGCTTTGCGCGCCACTTCTGGTGCTGTTCGTGCCGCTCCTTGAACTCCGGGATGACCTTGGTGCCGGCGCGGTGGATGCTCTCCATCACGTCCTCGTGCTTGCGGGCGCCGCATTGAGCGACGAAGATCATCAGGTCCAGGTGTGAAGTCTCGTACTTGCGGAGGGTGTCCCTGATGAACTCGGGCGAGCCCACGCAGCCGCCACGCTGAGCGGCCCGCCAGAGAGCCCGAGTGACCTCGTCCTTCGGCTCCTCTTTGGCTAGCCCGCTGCCAAAGCCGCCGAAACCGCGGAAGCCTTCGCCGAGCGGGCCCCA
>VBJS01000161.1:0-566 GCA_005880055.1 Chloroflexota bacterium
AGTACGAGCAGTTCCAGGCAGCGATTCAGAAGGCGAACAACCAGGACATCGACGGATCAATGGGGGTGCTCTTCGAGCCCGTGCCGGTGCTGAACCCGAGGAGCCGCCAGAGCGAGCCGGTTGTCACGTTCACGGGACTCGACGCGCAGTACCTGACGGGGTTCCCGGATGTGATTTCCAAGAACAGCGGGAGTCAGTTGGATGTCTCTGCGCTGAAGGCAGACGAGGCCTACATGAACTCCAGCGCGGCGGATGAACTCCAGACCCAACCGGGCGACACCGTGCAGGTCTGGATCAACAACCAGCGGCACGACTTTAAGATCCTCGACGTCGTTGAGGACCGGGTGTTGACGGGCGTGGGCAGCCAGAACCTCCAGGAAGGAATGGTCACCCGGCTGGATACGCTACACTCGCTTTTCGGTCACGACCGCGTCAGTTTCATCGCCGTCTCGAACACGGGCGACGTGCGCGACACCATAGGGATGACCGATTCGGTTGAAAGCGAGCTGCGGAACCTCATCGCGAAGAATAATCTGCGGCTGACGCTGGGCGATTCCAAAGATGAC
>VBJS01000161.1:591-4979 GCA_005880055.1 Chloroflexota bacterium
CATGGCCACGTTCTTCCTCTTGCTCGGGCTGTTCTCCATCGCCGCCGGGATGCTTCTGATCATCATGATCTTCGTGATGCTGGCCGCCGAGCGGAAATCCGAGATGGGCATGGCTCGGGCGGTAGGGATGAAACGCAACCACCTGGTGCAGATGTTCCTTTCCGAAGGGATGAGCTACAACCTGGCCTCTGCCATGGTGGGCGCCGGGCTGGGCATCCTTGTCGCTTTCGGGATGGCGTATGTCATGTCTGCGATTTTCGCAAATAGCGACTTCCCTCTTAGCATTAAGCCTCACTTCACGCTAAGGTCCCTGGTCATATCGTACTGCCTGGGCGTCGTCCTGACCTTTCTCACTGTCGGGTTCTCCTCGTGGCGGGTCTCGAACCTGAACATCGTGGCAGCCATCCGCGGGACAGCCGAGGACCGACGGGCCGAGGAAGAGACGAAGAGCGACTGGCGCTGGATAGCCGCCTCGCTGCCGGCGATGGTTATACCGCCGCTAGGGCTCTGGCTGCTGTTCCACAAGGGGCTGGGCTACCGCGGGTCTTGGCGGTGGGTAGCCGGGTCCATTCCAGCGATGATCGTCCCGCCGCTCGGCATTTGGTTGCTCCTTCGGAACGGCTTCGGCATCCCATCGCACTGGATCGTATCTGTGGGCGGGCTGCTTTTCGGAGGGTTGCTCTTCCTGCTCGGTATCAACGCGGGTTCGGCCTTTCCGTTCGCGCTGGGGCTATCGCTGATGACGGCGGGCGCGGCGCGGTTGCTCACCCTGTTGAAGGCGCCGGAGCGCCCGGTATACACGGTGTCGGGCGTTTTCCTGCTGGTGATGTGGGGCATGACGGCGGGCGATCGCCTGGAAGCAATCTTTGGCCGGCTTAGCGGCGGCCCCGAGATGTTTTTCCTGAGCGGCGTGGCGATGGTTGCCGCATCGACGTTTGTGGTGATCTACAACTCGGACTTGATACTAGCTCTCGTGACACGTTTCGGTGGGCTCTTCGGGTCGATCCTGCCTGCGATCCGGACTGCGGTTGCCTATCCTCTGGCGAATCGCTTCCGGACGGGGATGACGCTGGCGATGATCTCGCTGGTCGTTTTCGCACTCACGATGATGTCGACGATGAACCTGAATTTTCAGAAGCTGTTCCTAGACGACAGCTCGCGCGGCGGCTGGGACGTAGTGGTGGACACGAATCCAAACAACCCAATCCCGGACCTGCCGGCGGCATTGCGGGCTGCGGGCTCCTCGGTTGAAGACGGGTTCGCCGCCGTAGGACGCGCGGGTAGCGGCAAGGGGATCTCCTCTACCGAGGCTCGGCAGCGGGAGGACGCCAGATACGACGACTACCCTGTGAAGGGGGTTGACAAGTCCTTTACGGATAACGGACACATTCCCCTGGAGAGCCGCGCCCAAGGGTATACCAGTGATGAGGCGGTATGGCAGGCGATGGCGACGCGCGACGACGTGGCGGTGGTGGACGCATTCGCGACGAGAAGCGGAGGCTTTGGCCGGCGTGACGAGTTCGACTTCAAGGTATCGGGGGTCACGGAGGGAGAGGACTACTTTGACCCGATCACGCTGGAGATTCACGATCCGGCGTCTGACCGGTTGCGCAAGGTGGAATTGATAGGTGTTTTGTCGACGGGCGCCAGCTCGAACTTTCTTGGGCTTTACGTGCCGGACTCGGCCTTCCAGGCGGTATACGGGGAGCCGGCGAAATCCCAGATATACGTCTCGCTGAAGGACTCAGACCAGTCGAAGGACACGGCGAAAGAGATCGAGGCCTCCTTGTTGACGGCGGGAGTGCAGGCAGATTCGCTGAAGGCGATCGCAGACGAGCGGACAGCGGTTACGCGCAACTTCTTCTATCTGATGCAGGCGTTCATGGGGCTGGGGCTGTTCGTTGGGATCGCCGCTGTTGGCGTTATCGCTTTTCGCACGGTCGTGGAGCGGCGGCAGCAGATCGGCATGCTGCGGGCGATCGGCTACAAGCGTGGGACGGTGGCGCTCAGCTTCCTGCTGGAGTCATCGTTCGTGACGCTGCTTTCGATTGTGTCGGGTGTCGGGCTGGCCATCTGGTTATCGTACTTCCTGCTGAGCAGCGACGAATTCGCGACCCAGCACGGCGGCTATTACGTGCCGTGGTGGCAGATTATCCTCTTCGCGGCGTTCACTTACCTCGCGTCGATGGTGATGACCTGGATCCCCGCACGACAGGCGGCCTCTATCCCGACGGCAGAAGCGCTCCGGTACGAGTAGGCGGACCGGCCCTCACCCCCGGCACCTGTCCCGATAACCCCACCCCTCCCTGCCTCACTTCGGGAGAAGGGAAGGCAAGCAGCCATCTGTGCAGTCTTTGCGGGACACGACTGACCGGCTAAGCGCCTCGCTGTTCACGGAATCGCGCCCGCTTCCTTCAGCGCGATGATGCGTTCCCAGTCGTAGCCTAGCTCCAGCAGCACCTCTTCCGTATGCTGCCCCAGTTCCGGCGGGAGGCTTTGCGGCTGCCACGGCGTGCCGGAGAAATCTGCGGGTGTGGCGACCATACGCACGGGGCCGTCCGGGCCGGGTACGTCGACGAAGGCGCCTGCCGCTTGGACCACGGGATCCTGTATCGTCTCGTGCGGCCAGTTGACGGGGGCCCACCACACGTTGTGCTGAGCGAACGCCTGCGCCCACTCCGCAATCGACCGTGCCGCGAACACGGTATCAAGCTCCTCCACGAGGTCTGGAGCGTTTAGCCGGCGCGACTCGATGTTCTTGAAGCGCTCGTTCCCCATGAGGTCTTCGCGGCCGATCGCCCGGCAGAGGTCGCCCCAGTGGCGGTCGGCCTGGAGAAGGAGCAGCCAGAACCAGCGCCCGTCGCCAGCCTGATAGCAGGTGATGATGGGATTGACGGCGTGCTTGCGGTCGTAGCCGACGATCGGGATGCCGAGGCGCAGGGCGAGCATGATATCCCAGCCGATCATATAGACGCCTACTCTTACGAGGGGGACGGAGACCTGTTGCCCAAGACCGGTGCGCTCCCGTGAAACGAGGGCTGCGCAGACAGCGCCGGCCAGCATTTGGCCGGTCATATGGTCGCCCATGCCGCCGCGCTGCTGAGGGATCTCGGCACCCGGCGCAGTAAGCGAGGCGCCGACGCCGGCCTGCGACCAGAATGCGCCGACATCGTACGCTGCCGTATCGCGCGCGTCTGTGTGAGGGCCATAGCCGGTAACCTGGCCGTAAACGAGACGGGGGAAGCGCACGCTCAACGCTTCGTAGCTGAGGCCAAACTCTTCGAGGACGCGCGGACGCATGTTGGTGATGAAGACATCGGCATCTGCAATCAGGCCGAGGGCGATATCTCGCGCCTCCTCGAGATCGAGGTTGAGGGCCACGCTGCGCTTGCCCCGGTTGTCGAGCTCAAACGGTGGATTGAGCGCCGCCGGGTTGCCGAGCACGGAGGCGAAGAGGCCGCGGAACGGGTCGCCGGTTGGCGGCTCTATCTTGATGACCTGTGCACCCCAGTCTCCGAGGATCGCGGCAGCTGAAGGCGCCGCCACCCAGAGGCCCATCTCCACTACCTTGGCTCCTTCGAGTGGACCCGGCATGGCTCGGCCTCCGCTTAGCTAGGAATTAGTCTTCCGGTGGAACTGCCACGCGTATAGCGGCGCAGTGATGGCGAGGAAGAGGGCGGTCCCAAGGTAACGGAACGGATCGCCCGTATCGAGCGCCGCCCGCATACCCGTAACGCCGCCCACAAGCATGCCCATCGCCGCTGCCCACTGAGGCCAGTATCGGAGAGGATCGTTGTATAGCATCGGTCGTGCACCCCGGTGGACTTTTCGCGCAGTATAGCACGCCTTCCGGTGTGGCTCACAGGTTAGCTGCACTTCCCACTACCCGCTTTCTTCTGGACTCCCGTTGTACCGGCTGGCCGTGGCGGTCCGCTAGCGGCGGGATTCCCGCACTGTGCTAACTACCAGTGCCATCGCGGCCAGCAACGCCAGCGCGATGAGGACGAGCAGGGTCAGGCGACCGCTATCCCCCGGGGGGCCGCCGGTGACGGGGAGGCTCTGGGCGCCCGGAGCCTGGCTTGCCCCAAGCCTGGCCGGAGCACTGCCGGCGGGTGACGGCGAAGTCGAAGCCTCGAGCGCGATTCCAGTGGGAGACGGCGTCGTCGCCGTCAGCGTCGGGGTTGGAGATGGCGTCGGCGTCTCGGAGCCGGTCGGGCTGGGAGTTGCGCTTTCCGTGGGTGTTGGCGTCGGGGTTGGAGTAGGCGAGGGCGTCTCGACTCCGGTCGGGCTGGGTGTGGCGCTCTCGGTCGGGGTTGGCGTCGGCGTAGGAGTGGGAGAAGGAGTCTCGGCGCCGGTCGGGCTGGGTGTGGCGCTCTCGGTCGGAGTTG
>VBJS01000162.1 GCA_005880055.1 Chloroflexota bacterium
TCGCCGCTTGGCGCGCAGCTGACTATAACATCTTGTTTCCTGTGGACGGTCGAGGTGCGCAGCTCGAGAGGCGGGCCGCTTCGTTTAGCGGGCGGCGGCGTGAACGCGCCTGTTGCACATCACTTTAGGGCTGGGAGGTAAGCGCGCGCGGGCTTCCCCCCGGCCAGGTTCCTCCTTCGTCGGAATGACAGCTGTTGGAGCCCGCCCGACGGTTGCGCCGTTGGGCCGAGCAGCGAACCCGATCGGGTTTACAATGGCCGGGTGAGCGCGGATCCGCTTATCGACGCCCAGGCGCGCGCTGTCCTCGACCGTCTGGAGGCGCGAGATGCGGAGGAGCGACAGCGGGGGACATCCAGGGCCGAACGGCTGCGGCAGATCACGCCCGACGTCGGCCGCTTTCTGCAGGCGCTCGTCCTTGCCGCGCGGCCCCGCTCGATTGTCGAGATAGGGACATCCGGCGGCTACTCGACGGTCTGGATCGGCACCGCGGCGCGCGCCGTGGGCGGTTCGGTCACGACGCTGGAGATCGATCCGGCAAAGGTCCGGCTGGCCCGGGCTACGATTGACGATGTCGGCCTGACGGCGACCGTCAGCATCGTGGAAGGCGACGCGTTCGCCTACCTAAGTGGAAGCGCGGAGCCGCAGGATTTCGTGTTCCTGGATGCGGAGAAGGAGGACTACCTGGCGTTTCTGGAGCTGGTGGCCCCGCGCCTGAAGCCGGGCGGCGTCCTAGTCGCCGACAACCTCACTTCGCACACAGAGGACCTGGCGGAGTTCCGCGACGCGGCGCTTTCTGACCCGCGGCTGGCCGCGGTGGTTGTCCCGATCGAGCGAGGCGAACTGCTGGCGGTACGAGTCTAACGCCGGCTACCGGCCTTGGCGCCGCCCCGGCTGACGAACTTGAAGAAGCGGCTATGCTGTCCGCACTTGGTATCGTACGGCGGCTCTCGGCGCCGCAACGGCGGTTGGCCGGTAAAATGGAAGCAGGCGACGACCAGCCGGGGTGGTGGAACGGTAGACACGGCGGACTTAAAATCCGCTGCTCGAGAGGGCGTGTGGGTTCGACTCCCACCCCCGGCACCAGTCAACTGCCGTCATTCGGTTTCAGACCGGCCGAAACCGCCGCGCTCGGCGTTAGTTACCGGCCCAGTGCTGCTCAAGGGCTGCCGCCGTCTCCTTTGGGAACTGGGCGGGCCACCAGTGTCCGCCGGGGAGCGTCACGAACTTGGCGCCGGTGCGGCCGGCCATGTGGCGGGCGAAGTCCAGGGCCATGTACTGGTCTTCTTCGCCCCAGATCAGCAGTCCGGGCCTGTTGACGGTGTCCAGGTCCGGGCCCCACTCTTTACCGATATTAACGGCCGAGCGGTAGAGCGATAGAATCGCGGACTTCATGCGGTCGTCGAACCCGGCCGCGACCTCCTCCGCGACCGCCTGCGGCATGCCGTCGGCGACGAAGATCGGGATCGACGCCTGCGGCGCCATCTGCTGCATGAACTGCTCGCCCATGCCGGGGGTTTGCCAGACCTGCGCGACCTGGTGCCAGGTGTAGTTCTCGTCGATGGCGCCGGCGCCGGCGGCCCAGGTGCGCACGAGATCGGGGCGGACAGAGACCAGACGCTCGACTAGCAGGGCACCCCAGTCGTGCCCGACTATGTCGACCGGCTCGCCGGCCTTCTCCACCTCGGCGATAAGCCAGTGAAGGTACTCTTCCTTTGTGCAGCCGAAGCCGGGCGGCAGGTCACTGCCGAAACCAGGCATGTCCGGCGCAATGATGTCCTTTCGCGAAAGATGAGAGCGGACGCCGTCCCAGAGATGGTGGGTGTCCGGGACGCCGTGCAAGAAAAGTGCGGGCATGCGGGTCCTCCTTCGGGCGCTCTGGTCTGCGCCCATCCTACGGGAACGGTGCGGCGGGTGAAACTCGGGTCGCTAGTTACGGCGGCGTCGTCACATCTTCTGTGTCCCGGGTGTCTTTCAGGCCCACCCACCACGCCCGCGATCTGTTATCGGGGGACACCCCCGAACCCCCGCCCTCGCTACGTCCTTCTACGGAAGGACCCGCTCGGGCGGCGGACTCGGCCCTTCGGGCCGATTACAGCCTTCTCGGCACTCCGAGGAGGCCGGGCGGCCGGTACCGGGCGCAGTGAGAGTATATCGACGATGGGGTGAAAGCGCCTAAGACTGCGTGCTGCCGGCTTCCCCGCCTGCGTGGGCCTGCTGTGCTGCCTTGCGGCGCTGTTCCAGCATCATGGCGACGATTGGCGAAGGCTCGGCGGGCTGCCAGTCGCGCTTGGCTTCATCGAACGGCTGCGGCCATTCGATGTCCAGTTCCCGGATAACGCCGGGCTTCTGGGCGTCTTCCAGCAGCGAGAGCGCTTCGCGGATTACGGCCATCTGCATCTCGCGGTTGCCCGGTGTCCCGAGCATGTGGCCATACGGGAATTCGACGCCGATTGTGCGTGGGGTGCCCATCTTTTCCGCCCAGTAAGGCATGTTGGTGACGAGAACGGTGCTGAACCCGGTTGCCTCGAATATCTGTGCCAGCACGGGCACATTCCGGCAGCAGTCCGGTCAGGCGGGCGTGAGAAGGACGGCGTCGACTGCCTCGTCCTTCATCAGGCCGGCCACCTCCGGTGCGTACTTCTCGCGCCATTCGCGGTTGTCCATCTGGTAGCCCATGAAGGAGTAGCTGGTGGGGGCAAGCGAGCCGATAGCTCCGACCGCCTCCAGTTCTAGCAAGCGATGGATGGGGAGCACTACGTCCACGTCTTCGAGGATGTCGCGGTTATTGATGTGCATGTGCCAGGCGCCGATCTCATCCTGGCGCACGTCGCGAGAGATGTGGCGGTACGTCGGGTCCCCCCACATCGGGTTGCGGCGCTCGCCCTCCTGGTCGAAGGGCGGTTGGTCGCCGGCGGTGACGCCGGCCGTGGTGACGAGCGCAAAGCGCGATTCACTCAGCGGCTTGGCGAGCGGAGTGAAGGGTACAGGTTCGAGCTTCTGGACGGGCATGTTGCGGTAATAGGCGGCGATGGAGCCGGGCAGGTACTTGAAGCTATCGACTGGCATCGTGGAGTCTCCTTCGCCGGTCATTCTATTCGGCGAGTATGCGGCCTGACAAGGGAGCGCGAAGCCGGCATAACGGTTGAGCCGGGCCTTTCCCGATTGTTAACCGAGTCAAAACCATGCGTTTCGTAACGGCAGTTTCCGGCTGACCCTCATATCTATTGGAATCGGCTTCAAACGCACAGGAGCAATGCCGTGTTGAAGGAATTGGATCAGATATACGTACCGCCGGATGAGCAGACGCTGCGCCGGGTGCAGCGGAAGACGGAGGACATCGACCGCATAGTGCGGCGCTGGGCGCAGGATGTGATTGACGTGCTGCCGAAGGGCCTCTGCCTGATAGAGGACGAGCTGTATGTCCTGGGGCTGTTCCTGGCGCAGCAGCGGCGCCTGAATATCGAGCTGGATTCACAGAAGCCGCCGGTGAGCCTGCGCGGCAAGCTTTACCAGGCTTCGTTCTTCCCCGGCGCTATCGACCGCGCCGAAATCCTTCGCGTGGCGCATCGCACGGTCGCGTCTCGGCTTGAGTCAGACATCGACCGCGCCTGCCAGTTCTTTTGCTCCGATCGGGACATCGAGCACAACTCGGAGCCGGCGATCGACTGGCGAGTAGCGATCCGCTACCTGGCGCAACAATTGCACCACATCGCCTCTCAGATTGACCTGAAGCGGGAATACTACACGTCGCCTCAGCGCTTTGAAGTCGCTCTGCGGGCGCGTGACCTGGCTGCGAACATCGCCGAGAAGCGAAATGCGATGCTCGGCAACCTGACGCCGGTAGAAGAGGCCGAGTTCAGCCGGCCGCCCGCTTAGTTCGCAAACGCCTCTTATAATCTGGGCCATGCGCCCTCTAGTCATCTCACACGCCGCCTGTGGCGGGCACGCTCCTGAGAACACGCTCGCCGGCATCCGCAAAGCGATCGAAATCGGCTCGGACGCCATCGAGATCGATGTGCAGGCGACGGCGGACGGAGTGCCGGTGCTGATGCATGACCTGACAGTGGACCGGACGACGAATGGCAGCGGTGCGGTCGCGGAGTTGAACCTGAAGGAGCTGCGCGCGCTGGACGCCGGAGGGGAGCCGCCGCCGACGCTGGCTGACGTATTGGCCGAAACGAAAGGCCGCGTGCTTCTGGTGATGGAGATCAAACAGCCCGGCATCGAGCAGGCGGTGGCATCTGTCGTGCGGGAAGGGGAGGCGCTGAGCGATGAGATGGCGTGGTCGTTCTTTCCGCAGGCGCTGGAAGGCGTGCGGGCAGCCGAGCCGCTCGTCCCCTGCGCGCTGCTGGTTGGGCCGGAACTGCTGCCGAAGTGGCCCGCGCCTGTACAGACGGCGCTGCGGCTGGGGCTGCAGGGCGTCAGCGCCTACCACGCTGGCGTGACGGAGGAGCTGCAACGGGACTGCCGCCGGGCCGGGCTAGCTCTTTACTGCTGGACGGCGGACTCCAGGCGGGAGAGAACTACCCGGACCGCGTGCTGCAGGTGCTGACGGGGGAGGCCGCCGAAGGCTGATATACTGAATTGGCGGCCTTTTCCGAATACGGAAAGGCCTTTGCGCCTACGAGCAGGGGCGTAGCTCAGCTGGAAGAGCAGCGGTCTCCAAAACCGCAGGCCGGGGGTTCGAGTCCCTCCGCCCCTGCCAAGTGCCATTTCGTGGGTGTCTTCAGATCCGACTTGTTGTAGTTTGGAGGTACCCATGGAAGACCCGCGATCTCGCACAGCGCCCCCGCAGTTGCCGTCCCTGCGGTCAGACGATCGGGACCAGTCGAAGAAACTTCGTCGAGGAAGGGTCAACGGGAGGCGGTATCAGTTCGGGCGGGATTCCGGGCAATTGCTTCCACCCAGCGAGGAAACGGATGAGTTTATCTAGATGTATGCCTGAGTATCCAGCAGGGGGTTCGAGGAGAAACATCAAACGTGCGAACTGCATTTCGCCGATTCCGT
>VBJS01000147.1 GCA_005880055.1 Chloroflexota bacterium
AGTCGGCGAACTCAAGCAGACGGTTGCCGGCGTCAGTGAGGACAAAGCCACTGCCCGTTCCGGCGAGGGCGAATGGTGCGTGAAAGAGGTGCTGTCCCACCTCAGCGGCGATGACCACGCCCTGGGGATGTACGAATTCAAGCGTTTCGTGGAGGAGGACACCCCGGAGCTGGGCATCACGCCCGGCGTCTCCTACTTTGGCCCGGAGCGCGAGAAGGCGCCCGTGCCGGAACTCGTATCGACGATCGAGGAGCAGTACGGCGAGATTGGCACCTTCCTATCCGGGCTGAATGACGAGCAACTCGCCAGGAAGGCCCACATCGCCTTCCTTAAAGAAACACCTGTCGGCGAATATCCGACGCTCGCTCAGTGGTCCATGGCCATTATCAACTTCCACCTTCCGGACCACATCAGCCAGCTCCGCACCCTCTGTCAGTGACGGGGGACCGTTCGCCTCTCTGTTCCGGCGTTTTACAATAGCCCGAGGAAAGCCAGAGCCAAGAAGGAGGGATCGCGTGCCCAACCCCGTCGTGCACTTCGAAGTCGTCGGCAAGGACGGCAAGAAGCTCCAAGACTTCTACAGCGGCATCTTCGGCTGGAAGATCCAGGCCGATAACCCCATGAACTACGGCATCGTGAGCGCGGACGATACCGGCGGCGGAATCGGCGGCGGCATCGGCCCCAGCGACGGCCAGACCCAGCAGGTCACCGTCTATATCGCCGTCGACGACCCGACGGCCTACCTCAAGAAGGCGGAGGCCGCCGGCGGCCGCACCGTGATGCCGGAGACCGAGATTCCGGGCATGGTGGTGCTCGCTCAGTTCGCGGACCCAGAAGGGAACGTCGTTGGGCTGGTAAAGGCGGGTTACCCGGGTCAGTAAAACGGGCGTGGGTCAGGCATTCAGCCTGACCGAGCGCGTGTTTAGAGTGGCGCTTAAACCCAGTAACTTGGTTCGAGATCACCGGCAAGAACGGAGACAAGCTCCGTGATTTCTACAAAAGCGCATTCGGTTGGCAGGTGAACCTCGACCCGCAGATGCAGTACGGCATGGTCGATAACGCGGGCGAGGGCATCGGCGGCGGCATCGCCCAGGGCGAACGCTCGCAAGTCACCTTCTACGTTGAGGTCGATGACCCCCAAGCCTACCTCAATAAAATCGAGTCTAAAGGCGGCAAGACCGTCGTTCCGGTCACCGAGATCCCGAACATGGTGACGTTCGCCCAATTCGCCGACCCCGAGGGCAATGTCGTCGGTCTCGTTAAGCGAATGCCGCCTCAATAGGCGGCCGGCCGCTCAGGGAATCAGTCGCAGACCACCATCAGGCGTGGGTCAGGTGAATCCCTGACCCACGCCCGGCGTAACCCAACCTCATAGACCGTGGCTCAAGGCTTAGGGCCTTCAGCCACCACGACGGCCCGTAGCGCCCCAAGCAGCGCCCGGTCCTCCGCCGGCGCCACCGTGCGCGGGTCCAGCAGCAGGGCATCGTGTTCCACGCGCGCCACAAGCGCCGGCTGCCCGGTGCGAAGGCGCAGGGCCAGCTGCGAGACCTGCGCCCCTTCGCCGGGGATGGCGAGCAGCTTTGTCGGCAGGCTCTCCTCCGGCAAGCTGCCTCCGCCCACCATCGACCGGCCGTCCACCACTCGGGCCGGCGGCCCGACCGCGCGCGCCCAGCGCCGCGCCCGCCGTTCGATTTCGATGATTGCCGTGCTAATCATCCGCCATACGGGCACCTTCTCCAGCGCCTCGCCGCGCAGGTAGTGCAGGAGCGTCGCATGCAGGGCCGCGATCCCGGCCTTGTCCATCCGTACCGCGCGGGCCAGCGGGTGACGGCGCAACCGCTCGATTAGCGCCGCCCGCCCGACGATGATACCGGCCTGCGGCCCGCCGAGCAGCTTGTCGCCGGAGAACAGCGTCAGGTCGGCACCGGCGGCGATACTATCCTGTACAGTCGGCTCGTAGGCTAACCCAAACCTCCGCACGTCAATCAGGCAGCCGGAGCCGATATCATCGAGCAGCAATGCGCCACGCTCATGCGCCAGTCGCGCAAGGTCTCTTAGGTCCGGCGATTCGGTGAAACCGACGATGCGGAAGTTGCTCGCGTGAACGCGCAGGCCCCACTTCGACGAGCCTTGCCCCCGATTGGCCTAGGACATCCGGTATCCGAAAGCCCCCGCCGATCTCCACCGCCTGCCCGCGCGAGATCACCACCTCTCGCCCGGCGCACAACGCGGACAGCGCCAGCAGCAGTGCAGACGCATTGTTGTTGACGGCCATCCCCGCCTCAGCACCCGTAAGCTGGCGTAATACAGTCTCCAGGTGTGTGTGTCGCGAACCCCGCTCGCCGCCGTCCAGGTCGAACTCCAGGTTAGAATAGCCTCGCGACACGAGCGCCATCGCCTCGATCGCGTCTTCGGAGAGCGGCGCGCGGCCCAGATTCGTGTGGATGATGACGCCGGTAGCGTTGATTACCGGCCGAAGCGAAGGCTGCAAGACGGCGGCCGCCAGGCCGAGCACGTTCTCGACGATCTGTTCCTCGTCGGGAGCCGGGCGTCCCTCTGCGATCGCCGAGCGCGCCGATTCCAGCGCCTGCCGGGCCAGCTCCGCGAGCACGGCCGAACCGCCGTTCGCGAGCCCGGACAGCCGCTTATCGGCAAGCAGCCGGTCAACGGAAGGCAGGCTGCGGTATGGGTTAGCGGACGCCATGTGCAAATTCTAGCACCGGCTGGGTCGTCCCCAGGAAGCAGTGCGCCTTCGGCACGGGTCAGGCTCGCGGAACGGGAGACGCCGCGCGAGGCGGACTCGGCAGCAAACCAGTCGGACTACCGGGTCGGTTAGACATCTCAGCCTGACGCCAGGACCCGCCTCGCGAAGGTCGCCACACGGCGCAGCCGTCCACTACAATCGCCTAAGGAGCAACCGCTTGACCGAAGACCAGAACGAAGACGAAGAGCAGACGCAGAAGAGCGGCGGCCGGCCGCCCGGCGTCTTCGACGAAGCCTTCCTCACGGGCGTCGAAGGCGTCACGGAAGTGCTCCTAATCCGCCACGCGCAGCAGCAATGGGACCCCCAAGGCGTGGCCGCCGACTGGGTGGATCCGCCCCTCAGCGACCACGGCCGCCAGCAGGCCAGGCTCCTCGTGCAGGCGCTCTCCACCCTGCGCATCGATGCCATCTTCGCCAGCCCACTCAAGCGCGCCGTCGAGACCGCGGAAGCGGTCGCCGCACAGCACGAGCTCGGCATCGAGTACGTCAAAGACCTGCGCGAAGTCGAAGTCTTCCGCGACGTCCCGCCCGATCAGACCGTCCGCGAGTTCTTCGGCGATGACCTACTCATGGCCGTGCGCCAGCGGATGATCAACGAGCGCAACTGGGACGTGTATCCGCATTCGGAGAGCAGCTACGACTTCAAGAAGCGCGCGATCAACGCCATCGAATCGGCGGTGGCCCGCAACCTGGGCGAGCGCATCGCCATCGTCTGCCACGGCGGCGTCATCAACGCCTACACGGGCCACATCATCGGCACGCCGTACGATATGTTCTTCCGTCCGGCGCACACGTCCGTGAACATCGTCGCCGTCGCGACCGGAGGCCGCCGCGTCCTCCGTCTCCTGAACGACATCCACCACCTGCAGACCGCCGAAGGCGACTTCCTAACCTATTGAGGCCCAGTGTCAGATCGTTGCTGTCGTCCCGACCGTAGTCCTTCCCCGGAAGGACGGAGTGGAGGGATCCGTCCCAGAATATCTTTTTCCGCGTTCGCCGTCAGCGAGCCCGAAACATAAGACGCAATCCGTTCGTCCTGAGCCTGTCGAAGGCATTCGTCGCCGATGCGCCCGCTCCGGACAGGACCCCGAACGTGCGCTCTGGTCACGTCGGAGGCTGAAGCCACCGGGCTCAATTTCCCAGCACCCTTAGCGCGGGCGCGCTTACCGGAAAGCATCAGTTGATGGGAGCGCCCGGTTCACTGCGGCCGCCGCCATCGCCCAGAGATCTCCGCCCCAGCTGTCCTTCCCGCCCGTGTGTTTCCCGCTGAAGATCCAGAGCTTGTCTTTGTAGACCACCGTCAGTGGATCGCGCGGGCCCCACGGCGCGTGCTCCGTCTGGAGCGTCCAAGTCGCGCCGTCCCTGGAGTACCAGACGTCATTGAGCGCGTCCCTCGGATCGCTGCGGTAGCCGCCCAGCACCCACAGCTTGCCATCGAACGCGTTCGCTGCGTAGCCGAACCGCGGCCCCCACGGCACCGATGCCGCCACCTGCGTCCAGTTTGCCCCGTCCATCGAGCGCCAGACGTCCGGCACGCCCTCGGCGCCGACCATGTACATAGCATCGTCTAACACAACGACACTGGCGCCCTCCCGGGTCGACCACGGCGCGGACTCCGTCATCCGTGTCCAGTGCAAGCCGTCGTCCGACGACCAAACGTCATTCAGTGTGTGCACCGTCTCGAAGTCGCTCTGGATCTGATCGGCGCCACCAAATAACCACAGCCTGTCGTGGTAGACGATTACGGCGTGCTGTTTCCGGGGCGACCAATCGGCCCGGCCTTCGTCGTGCCAGGTAGTACCGTCCGCCGACGACCAGATCTCGTTTAATGCCGCCCGCTGACTGTACGCCATGCCCCCGAATGACCACAAGCGGCCCTTGAAGAACACCCTCGCGTCCCAGATGCGGCTTCCCGTGTCCGTCTTCGCATAGTGGCTCCAGTCGACGGCGTTGCTGGACGACCAGGCGTTGGTCTGGCTCGTCATCCAGAGGTCACCGTTAAACGCCGCGATCGGCTGCATCGTTACCGGGAGTTTGCCGGGCGTCCACTTCGGTATGTCGTTCGAACCCGGCTCGTCCGGATGGCCGCCGCTTCCAAGCGGTAGGATCATCTGCCAGGCCGAATCGCCCGCCGAAGCTGTGTCCGACGGGGTGTCATTGTCTGAACACGCAGCGGCGAGTAGGCCGACGGCCACAACAATCGTGGCGGCAATCACTGTCTTCGTGGGCATAGTCCCCTCCCGGTGGTTTCCTATTGTATTCACCACCGAGGGACGCGTTGGGTTCCCTGAGCCGCTTCCTGCCGACAACCAGCACGATGCGTCTCCGTCTGCCAAGCGTGGCCATTACGGCGTCGCCCCGTGGGAGCCCCCGCCATTCCGGATGTAGTTCGGTGCTTTTAAGCTCCGAAGTGCCCGTTCGGGGTCGCGTTCCGCTTGCCTCGGAAGCTAAAGCCACCGAACTACACTTCCGGCGCACGCGTTCGTCCTGAGCCCTTCCGAGGAAGGGTCGAAGGCCTTCGTTGGCGGCCACGCGACTAACGCACAGCCGCGGCCTTGTACCCCAGCTTCGCCAGCGACTGCCCCAGCGCGTCGAGCGCCCCCCGGATATCGCTCTCCTCGACGAGGCCCAGGTGGCCGATGCGGAAGATCTTGCCGCTCAGCTTCCCCTGTCCGCCGGCCAGCACCACGCCGTACTCGTCCTCCGTCATCTTGCGCAGGTCGCTCACCTCGATCCCCTCCGGGCACTTGACCGCCGTCACCGTGTCCGAGGCGAAGCGCTCGTCCTCGCACAACAGCTCGAGCCCCAGCGACTTCACGCCTTCTCGCGTCAGGCGGCCCATCCGCGAGTGGCGGGTGAAGATGCTCTCCATCCCCTCCTTGCTCATCCGCTCGAGCGCCACGTCCAGCCCGAAGAAGATCGACATCGCGGGCGTCCAGGGCGTCTGCCCCTTGGGCAGCGCCTCGCGGTGGCGGCCGAGGTCGAAGTAGAAGCGGGGCATCTTCGCCTCATCGAACGCCGCCCAGGCGCGCTCGCTCATGGCCACGAAGGCCAGCCCCGGCGGCACCATCCAGCCCTTCTGCGACCCCGTTACGACAACGTCCAGCCCCCAGCCGTCCATGTCCAGCGGGATTGCGCCCAGGCTGCTCACCGCGTCCACGATCAGCAGCTTCTCCGCCTCACGCACGACCCGCGCGATCTCCTCCAGCGGGTTCGTGACGCCGGTCGAGGTCTCGTTGTGCGTGACCAGCACCGCCTTGATGTCCGGCTCCTCCGCGAGCGCTGAGCGGATGTCCTCCGGCCGCGCCGCCTGTCCCCACTCGTATCGCAGCGCGACCACCTTGGCGCCGTAGGTCTCGGCGATCTGCGCGAAGCGTTCGCCGAAACTGCCGATGCTCACCACCAGCACCTTGTCGCCCGGCGATAGCGTATTCACGACCGCCGCCTCCAGCCCGCCCGTGCCGGAGGCGCTCAGGATCATCACGTCCTGGCTGGTAAGGA
>VBJS01000148.1 GCA_005880055.1 Chloroflexota bacterium
CGCGTCCTCGCCGCCCAGCACCGCATCGACCCGCCCACCGGCCACCTCCAGAAAAACCTCGCCGCCCTCCTCGACCAATTCCGCGAACAGTTCCTCCCCCTCAAAGATTGACACCCCCGCAAAACACGGCGCCAACCGTAGGGGCGCTGCTTGCCGCGCCCTCGCTCGCCTTCGCACCCCCGACCCCTTCCCGCTCATCCTGCCGTACGGCCCGCCTGCCAGACTAAGGAATGTCATTCCGACCGGAGCGCAGCGCAGTGGAGGAATCTCCGCCGCCCAACACCCCGTCACCCGTAGGGGCGCAGTACGCCCGGCGCCCCAGTTCCGTCTCCGCCTGCAGGCACTGTCCGCAAACTCCATCTTCACGCTCCACGCGCAGTGCTGCGCCCACTAGCGCGCCGAGCGCGCGTTACGGAGGCCGGGGGTTCGGGCCTGCCTGCCGGTAGGCAGGGGTGTCCCCCGATATGATTCGCGGGCCCGCAGGGTGGGACAGACTACGCACGGGACACTGGGAGGCGTTTCCAATTTTCATCCTTGGCTGGTGCGGCTCAAATTCCGACCGGAGCGTAGCGGGGTGGAGGAATCCCGCCACGCCGCTCGGCGCATCGTAGTGGCGCTGCTTGCCGCGCCCCGTCTCCCCCCTCCCGCGCGCTCTGGGCCTGCCGAAGGGGGCCGGGGGATGAAGGGCAAGCCGCCCCCAAAACAAAAGCCCCGCCAACCGGCGGGGCACGCCCACTTTCCACTTTCACATTCAACTAAACCCGGTGGCACGCCACCCAGTGCTGCTTGCCGCTCCCTATGTCCCGCCACTCCGGCACCCGGCTCATGCACCCCGCCTCCTCCTTCGCAATCGGGCAGCGAGTGTGGAACACGCAGCCGCTCGGCGGGTGCATCGGGCTCGGCACATCGCCCGTCAGGATGATTCGCTCG
Source organism: Chloroflexota bacterium (assembly GCA_005880055.1). Classification (GTDB taxonomy): domain Bacteria; phylum Chloroflexota; class Dehalococcoidia; order SM23-28-2; family RBG-16-64-32; genus VJS01. Next base: position 931 of record VBJS01000148.1, read on the forward strand.
CGCCGCATCTCCACCGCCGGGTCCGGGATCGGCACCGCCGAAAGCAGCGCCTTCGTGTACGGGTGCAGCGGGTTCTCGTACAGCTCCGCGCGGTCCGTCAGCTCCATCAGCTTGCCCAGGTACATTACCGCCACCCGGTCGCTGATGTGCCGCACCACCGAGAGGTCATGCGCGATGAACAGGTATGTGAGCCCGAACTGGTCTTGCAGGTCCTCCAGCAGGTTGATGATCTGCGCCTGGATCGACACGTCGAGCGCCGAGACCGGCTCGTCCGCCACGATGAATGCCGGCTGCACCGCCAGCGCCCTGGCGATGCCGATGCGCTGCCGCTGCCCTCCCGAGAACTCGTGCGGGTAGCGGTTCGCGTAATACGGGTTCAGCCCGACGACGCGCATCAGCTCCTGCACCCGGTCCTGCCGCTCCCGCCGCCCCTTCACCAGCCCGTGGATCAAGATCGGCTCGGCGATGATACTGCCCACCGTCATGCGAGGGTTCAGCGAGGCGTACGGGTCCTGGAAGATCATCTGCATGTGGCGGCGCATCCGTCGCAGGTCGCCGCCCTTCATCTTGGTCAGCTCCTGCTTGTTGAACACGATGGTGCCCGCCGTCGGTTTGTAGAGGAGGAGGATCATGCGGCCCAGCGTCGTCTTGCCGCAGCCGCTCTCGCCCACCAGCCCCAGCGTCTCGCCGCTGGTGATGTCGAAGCTCACGCCGTCCACGGCCTTCACGTCCGCCACTTTGCGCTGGAAGATGATCCCGGACGTCACCGGGAAGTACATCGTCAGCCCCCGCACCTGCAGAAGAGTGTCACCCGCTCTCGGCGCCGGCGGAGTCTTCGCTGCCTGTTCAGTGGTCATCGGCTTTTCCCTTTAGGACCCTTTCAACTTTCACCTATCAACTTTTAACTTTCAACTCGCGAACTACGCCGCCGGCGCCGGCGCCGCCGGCGTCGCCTTCGCCACCCGCTCCCACTCCCAGCAGGCGCTGTTATGCATATCGCCCACCGCGATAAGAGGCGGGTTCTCCTCCTTGCAGCGGTCGACCGTGAAGCGGCAGCGAGGCCGGAACGGGCAGCCGCCGTCCATGTGGATCAGGTCCGGAGGCATCCCCTCAATCGGGTCCAGCTTGTCCTTGCGGATTTGATCCAGCCGCGGCACCGACTTGAGCAGCCCCAGCGTGTAAGGATGGCGAGGCTTGTGGTACAGCTCGAGCGCCGTCGCCGATTCGATCACCCGGCCGGCGTACATCACGTTCACCCGGTCCGCGTAGCGAGCCACGACTCCCAGATTGTGCGTGATGATGATCACCGCTGTCCCCAGCTCCTTCGTCAGCCGTGTCAGCAGCTCCAGGATCTGCGCTTGAATCGTCACGTCCAGCGCCGTCGTCGGCTCGTCCGCCAGCAACAGCTTCGGGTTGCACGAGAGCGCCATCGCGATCATCACGCGCTGCCGCATCCCGCCCGAGAACTGGTGCGGATAATCGTGTACGCGCGACTTCGCCTCCGGAATGCCCACCATCTCCAGCAGCTCGATCGCCCGCTGGTTGGACGCCGAGCGGTCCATCCTCAGGTGCAGCTCCAGCGTCTCCGTTAGCTGCCGGCCGATTGTGAGCACCGGGTTGAGCGAAGTCATCGGTTCCTGGAAGATCATCCCGATCTTGTTCCCCCGGACGTGGCGGACCTCGTCCTCATCCATCTTTAGAAGGTCTTCGCCCTCAAAGAGGATCTCGCCGCCCACGATCCGCCCCGGCGGGTCCGGGATCAGCCGCAGGATGGATAGCGCGCTCACCGTCTTGCCGCAGCCGCTCTCCCCCACCAGTCCCAGGATCTCGCCCGGCATGATGTCGTAGCTGACGCCGTCCACGGCGTTCACCACGCCCTCTTCCGTGAAGAAGTTCGTTTTCAGGTTCTTGACCTGCAGCAGTGGGTCAGCCAACTGGTCCTCCTTGGGCAGCCGCGCGAAAGGCCAGGGGCTGCGAGAATGATGACAGTCGAGAATCGGCTCTCTCGTTGGTGGGGAAGGGGGGACTCGAACCCCCACGCCCAGGGGCACGTGATCCTAAGTCACGCTCGTCTACCAATTCCGACACTTCCCCTCTATTGGTGGGCCGCCCAGGACTCGAACCTGGAACCCGCTGATTAAGAGTCAGCTGCTCTGCCAGTTGAGCTAGCGGCCCGGGATGGTGCATTTTCGTCAGGTTCGCGAAGTATACCATGCCCCATATACGCGAGCAACAGCGGCGGCCGGTAGCCGCCGCCGACGGCGTCGCTAGATATTTTCCGATAAAGCGGGACGGTTATCAACAGCAGTCGGAAAGTGCAATGGTTCAATTGACGAGCCAACGCGGCGATTGCTACGATGGGGCTGCCAGGGGCGATTAGCTCAGTTGGTTAGAGCGCAGCGTTGACATCGCTGAGGTCGGAGGTTCAAGTCCTCCATCGCCCACCATAGGACAGAACAAAGGCGAAGACCGGGACGAGTAGCTGCGTCACGGCGCAAAGAGAGGCCCCGCTGGTGAAAACGGGCCCGCAACGAACGCAGCGAAAACCACCCGCGAGCCGGCCCGCCGAAGCGTAGCCGAGGCTTTCCAGCCTCGGATTAGGCGGCCCCGGAGGCACCCGTTAGCGGCCGAATGAGTGCCCGCCGATGGCGGGAAGCTGGGTGGAACCACGGATGCCCTCCGTCCCAAGGACGGGGGGCAATTTGCTTTTCGGGAGGAAGAAGGAAGTTGGAAGAAGGAAGAAGGCGCACGCCAGGCGCCCCGGGTCAGGAAACCGGCGGCATCGGCATGCTGGTGCTGCGCGCCTGGATGTGGTTCGTGCCCGCGGCGCTGCTCATCGTCTCGGTCGCGTTCTCCGCTATCGCTGCGGCGGACAGCGACTGGGCGCTGCTCGCCGCGATGCTGCTGATGGGACTCTTCGCGATCGCCCTTTTAGTCCTGCACTGGTGGCTGCTCTACCGCTTTGGCGGGAGACAAGAGACAGGTGACGGAAGACAGGTAAAGTGAAGCTCCTCAACCGCTACCTGAGCGCCGAGATCTTCTTCGTGCACATCGGGCACGGCGCCCTGTTCGTCGGCGCGCTGGTGATCGTCGGCGTGGCGCTACCCTGGTGGGCGCTCTTTATCGCAGCGCCTCTGGTACTCTTCTCGCTCCTCGGCTGGGCCTACGAGGCGCGCTTCGTGCTGCCGGCGGCGACCCGCCTCTGGCGGGGCGACAACGGGCCGAGACCCCGGAAGCGGAAGCCGCAATGAAGCTCTGGCTTCAAGTGCTGTTCGCGCAGGGGTCCCTCTGGAGAGACCGCTTCCCGGACGCAGTTCCCGAAGGGATACGGGGCAAGTGGCATGCAAGCGTCTGGAACCTTGCAATAGCCGTTCCGGTGGCGGTACTCGGAGCCGCGTGGGTTTACCACGGATCAACAGTAGTTGGCCCTCTGATGCTAGTGACTGGCGCAGCATATTCCGTCTGGGCCGGTGACTTCTTCGCTGGATGTCCGCGTCGTGGGGCAGCAGCGCAATAACTGTGATCGGGTTCGTGGCATTGCTCGTCCTGTCCAGCGGCTTTGAAATTGACTCGGTTGCTGATGGCTCTCTCTCCCCGCCCCACGCTATACGTATTTTTTGGTCCGCCGCGTTCATGGTGTTCTTTGGCTCGATGAGCCTCCACTCAATCGAGTGCCGGTATCTCTTCTTTGCCGACCCGCGGAACTACGCCGAAATGTTGGCAGAGCCGGAATGGAATCCGCGTGAGCTCTGGCTAGATACGTATTGGCATCTGCCCTGTCAGATTCTTGCCATCATGCTGCATAGCCGACGGCTGACAACGTGACGCGGGTTAAGGAGCGCAATGCCTGACTTAAAACAGATGCCAAAAGAAGAACGGCTCGAACGCATGCGGCACTCCGCCGCGCACATCATGGCCGAGGCCGTGATGGAGATGTTCCCGGACGTCAAGCTCGGAATTGGCCCGCCGATTGACACCGGCTTCTACTATGACTTCGAGCTGCCCCGGCCGCTTTCGATGGAGGACCTGCCCGTCATCGAGCAGAAGATGCGAGAGCGGATCGAGTCGAATGTGCCGTTCGAGCCGTCGGCGATCTCCAAGGAAGAGGCGCGCAGTCGCTTCGCGGACCAGCCCTACAAGCTCGAGCTGATCGAGGGCATCGAGGACGAGGAGGTCGGGCTTTATCGGCAGGGCGAGTTCGTCGACCTCTGCCAGGGGCCGCACGTGGAGCGGACGGGCGAAATCGCCCCCTTCAAGCTGATGAGCGTGGCCGGCGCCTACTGG
>VBJS01000160.1 GCA_005880055.1 Chloroflexota bacterium
TCCGGTGACGATTACTGTCTGTCCATCAAGTTTCCCCATGCTTCCTCCAACTCTGAACTTTGACTTTCAACTCACGACTGGATCGAGCAGTATGACCGCCTCGCCCTTGACCACCGGCTCGCCGTTTTGGTTGTAGCAGACCGTCTCGATAGTGTAAGTCCGCTTCTCCGGCTCAATTCCTTTGACCTCTGCCACCGCCCTGATAGTGTCTCCGATCTTGACCGGCCGCATGAAACGCAATGTCTGGCTAAGATAGACCGCGCAGCAGTCCGGGGCCAGCTTCGTGCCGAGGACGGCGGAGATATAGCCGGCGCTGAGCATGCCATGTGCGATGCATTCGCCAAAGCGGGTCCTTGCCGCATACGTGGCGTCCGTGTGCAATGGGTTCGTGTCGCCGGTCACGCGCGCGAAGGCGGCTACTTCCTCTGCTGTTACAGTCCGCTCGAACTGCGCCCGGTCGCCGACCTTAACCGGCATCACGCGGTCACTCATCGCCTACTCCTGTTGCTGTCCGTTCCGTTCGTTGAATTTACAACAATTGCGGGCCCGCAGCCTAGCGCTAGCTTCAGCGGCCGGCCGGTCAGGTTAAAACCTGACCCCGGCTTACGAGTCGTGCGCTCGGCCTCAGCACTCAGCACTCCTGTGCTACCATCGGGCTCGTGGAGATCACCCGCCGCCTGGCCGAATTCGCCGCCTGCACGCCGCCTTCCTTGATAAGTGATGACGCACGCACGCACGCCCGACGAGCGATGCTGGACACCCTGGGCGTCGCACTGGCCGGGTCCAGGGAAGACGTGGCAAAGAAAGTCGCGGAGCTGGCATGCGCGCAAGGGGGCATCGAAGAAGCAACCCTGCTCGGGCGGCCGGGGAAGCTTCCCGCCGCCGAGGCGGCACTGGTAAACGGGACGGCAGCGCACTCCCTGGACTACGACGACGTGCAGGCGAACATGCGCGGTCATCCCAGCGTCCCACTTCTGCCGGCCGTGCTGGCGCTCGGCGAGAAGTTCGGGGCAAGCGGCCGCGATGTGCTGGACGCCTTCGTCATTGGGTTCGAGATAGAGTGCAAGCTGGGGAGGGCAATTGGCGGCCCGCACTACGCGCTGGGCTGGCATGCGACGTCTACGCTGGGCACGCTTGGGGCGGCGGCGGCTTGCTCGCGTCTGCTCCGGCTGGACGCGGCGCAGACCCAGACAGCGCTCGGGATCGCGGCTTCCCTGGCAAGCGGCGTCCGCCAGAACTTCGGGACCATGACAAAACCGCTGCACACCGGCTGGGCAGCCCGGAACGGCGTTGTCGCGGCGGCACTGGCTGCGGGAGGCCTGACGGCCGATGCACGGGCGCTCGAGGGCGAGAACGGCTTCCTGCGCGCCATGTCCGGCGGCGCCGAGATCGATGCGGCCGCTGCAGTGCGCGACCTGGGCGAGCCGTGGGAGATCATTTCCCCGGGGATTGCCGTCAAGCTCTACCCCTGCTGCTACGCGACCCATCGCGCGATTGACGCGGCCGTTGCGATTCGCGGCGCATCTGGGGCGGCGATCGCGGACGCGGAGCGCGTCGAAGTGGTCGTCACGCCGGGCACGCTGTCACCGCTGATCCGGCGACTCCCCGAGACCGGCCTGGAGGCGAAGTTCAGCATGCAGTATTGCGTGGCCGCAGCCCTTATCGACGGCGATGTCTGCTTCGGTACGTTTGGCGAAGCGGCCGTCGCGCGGGCGGAAGTGCGCAGGCTTATGGCATGCGTGGAAGTATCTGAAGCGGGCCCGCAAGGTCAGTTCCCGATCGAAGGCAGCGCCACCGTTATCCTGTACACGGCGGACGCGGTCAAGCATTCGCGAACCGTGGAAACGCCGCGCGGGGACCCGCGCAACCCGCTTACCTGGGAGCAGCTGCTGACCAAGTTCCGCGACTGCGCCGGCCTGGCGCTTCCAGAAGAACGCATCGAGCGAGCCGTGGAGCTGATTGAGCGGTGGGATGAGCTGCCGGACGTCCGCGAGACGGCGGCGGCGCTGAGCGGGTAGCCTCAGAGCGTGAACGGCGAGCTGCGCCTTTACAACACGGCCTCGCTTCAGAAGGAAACTGTCGGGGAACGGGAGCTGGGCCTGTACGTTTGCGGTGTCACCCCGTACGACACAACTCACCTGGGCCACGCCTTCACTTATACCGCGTTCGACGTGCTCGTCCGCTACCTGCGGTTTTGCGGCCGAAGGGTCACATACGTCCGGAACATCACGGACATCGATGACGACGTGCTACTTCGAGCGCACTCGACGGGGGTGGACTGGAAGGAGCTGGGAGACCGCGAGTACGCGAAGTTCGCTGAGGACATGCGGCGGCTCAATAACCTGCCGCCAGAAGTGGAGCCGAGAGCGACAGGGCACATCCCGGAGATCCTACGAATAACGGAGGAACTCGTCCGTAGCGGGCTGGCATACGAGAAGGATGGGTGTGTCTACTTCGAGGTCAAGAAGTATCCCCAGTTCGGGCGGCTCTGCCGGTTATCGTACGTCGCCCAGCTGGACCTGGCGAACGAACGCGGCAACTTCCCGGCGGACCCGCTGAAGCGGGACCCGCTCGATTTCGTGCTCTGGCAGGCGAAGAAAGACGGCGAGCCGTCGTGGCCCTCCCCTTGGGGCGAGGGGCGGCCGGGCTGGCACATCGAGTGTTCCGCTATGAGCATGAGGTACCTGGGCGATAGCTTCGCTCTACACGGCGGCGGCGACGATCTGATCTTCCCTCATCACGACGCGGAAATCGCGCAATCGGAGAACTTTACAGGAAAGCCTTTCGTGCGGCATTGGGCGCACACGGGGATGGTGTTCTGCGGACGCCACAAGATGAGCAAGTCGCTCGGCAACATGGTGTTCGTCTCGGAACTACTAGACAAGATCCCTGCCGATGCGCTGCGCCTGCTGCTCCTTTCGCACCACTACCGCAGCGCCTGGAACTTCGAACCGCGGGAGCTAATCGCCGCGCGCCGGCTGACGCGCCTTCTCCGGGAGCGTCTTGCGGACGCTGACCCGGAGGACGAGTCGGCGATCGAAGAGCACGGCGCTGCCTTCCTGGAAGCGACGGCGGACGACCTCGACACGCCAAGGGCGCTGCTGGAGCTGCGCGAGATGGCGGAGGGCGGCGTCGCTGCTGAGAGGCGAGCGGCACGGGCGCTCGCCGAGCGCGTGCTGGGCCTGAATTTTGACCTGAAGTAGAACGCCCTTTACGCGGGCGGAATATTCTGGTTCAGCCGGAAGAAGTTGTCCGGGTCGTATTTCTGTTTCAGCGCCTTCAAACGCTCATACTTTCGGGGTCCGTACGCCTGTCGCACGCGGTCTTCCCCTTCCTCCATGAGGAAGTTCACATAGACATTCGTGTGGTAGGGCTTAAGCGCCGTCCAGAAGTTTCGAGACCACTCCCGTTCCTCCGCGAATCCTTCAGCCGTCTCAGTCGTAGCGTTGATGTTGATCGTAAAGCCGTCCCCCCGGCCGTGAAATGCCGTGTCCGCGTCCCCCACCCGCGCCACTGCGCCGCCCAGCTGGAAGATCGGGAACGCGGTCAACGAGGACGTCATGCGCATAGCGTTGTCAGCGATGATGTCGATGACATTATCGCTGAGGGCCGACAGGTTGCAGGACCGGAAGTAGTACCACCAGCCGCTCGGGAACGACGGATCGAACATCGACTGATGAGCCACGAAGGGCTTCGGAAAGCAAAGGTCCAGGATCGGCGACCCAAACTGCCGCATGGGCCGCACTACCTCTTCACCCTCCTCGGGTGAGCCCGAATAGCAGCAGATGACTGCGACTACCGGTTTGCCATGCAGCTCCGGCGGGATTACTGCCAGCGGCGGTGCATACCGGTGGACCACAATCGTAGTCAGCTCATCCGGCGCCTCAGCGATCCAATCCCTGTAGAATCGCAGCACGCTTGCCGATTGCTCCATCGGCCAAAAAATAGGCCCGGCAAGGACTGTAGGGCCCAGGCGATTGAGACGGAACTCGAATTCGGTCACGATACCGAAATTTCCGCCGGCGCCGCACACTCCCCAGAACAGGTCCGCGTTCTCCTTCTGGTTGGCCTTAACAAACTCTCCGTCTGCCGTAACCATATCGACCGAGGAGAGCTGGTCGATGGTGAGACCGAACTTACGCATGAGCCAGCCGATCCCTCCGCCAAGCGTCAACCCCGCGAGCCCCGTATGCGTGACAATTCCAGCCGGCACTGCCAGCCCGAACGCCTGCGTCTCCCTGTCCAGCTCCCCAAGCAAGACGCCGGCCTGCGCGCGCGCC
>VBJS01000006.1:0-14888 GCA_005880055.1 Chloroflexota bacterium
GTTCCGCGATCACCGTCGAGTCGACGTTCCCCACCGCGAACCCGGCCTCGCGCAGCATTTCCGAGGTCCGCCGCAGCAGCTCCAGGCTGTCCGCGCCCTCCCACTTGGGGTCATCCGGCGGGAAGTGCGAGCCGATGTCCCCCAGCCCGGCTGCCCCCAGCAGCGCGTCGATTACCGCGTGCGTCAGCACGTCCGCGTCGCTGTGCCCGGCCAGCCCCGTCTGGCCCGGGAACTCGACCCCACCCAGCACCAGCCGCCGCCCGTCGACGAACCGGTGAATGTCGTAGCCGATGCCTACGCGCACGGTGTCATCCGTTAATCCGTTCCCAGTCCGCTGACGGATTCGACGCCGGGCTCGAGGACCCACCTCACCCACTCCAAATCCTCCGCCGTCGTCACCTTCACGTTCCGCCGCTCGCCCTCGAACAGTCGCACCGGCGCGCCCAGCGCCTCGATCATCGCCGCATCATCTGTCGCGTCGGCCGTCACCTCTCGGTGCGCCCGAACCAGCAGCTGGTAGCGGAAGACCTGCGGCGTCTGCACCGCCCACAGCCGGCTTCGGTCCAGCGTCCGCGCCACGATCCCGCGGTCGTCCGCCTCCTTCACCGTGTCCGCGATGCGCAAGGCCGGCGCCGCCGCCCCGGCCTCTCGCGCCGCCGCCAGCCCGCGCTCGATCAGCGCCGCGCTGACCAACGGCCTGCCGCCGTCGTGTACCGCCACGTAGTCGCAGTCGCCCAGCGCGTCGAGGCCCAGCCGCACCGAGTCCTGCCGCTGCACCCCGCCCGCCACGACATTCCGCACCTTCGAGAACGCCTGCGCCTCCACCAGCTCCCGCCCGCGCAGCACCTTCTCCGCGGCCAGTACCAGCACGATCCGCCCGACCAGCTCGCACTCCTCGAACGGCGCAATTGCATGCGCCAGCATCGGGCGCCCGGCCACTTCCGTGAACAGCTTATCCAGCCCGGCCATCCGCGTCCCGGACCCGGCGGCGACGATAATCGCGCCCACAGCCTCACTCATCACCCCCAATCAAACCGCCAAACGGCCAAACAAGCAAACCGACGCCGAGCCAAGGAAGAAATCAATCAATTAACGCCGGGGCTGGAGGGGAGGAGCCTTTGCGCTGATGTGTGACCCCTCTGGGTAATCTGGGGCTAATTAGACCAGGTGTGCCAACACCGCGACTCCGCCGGCGCCGGCCGCCGCCATCCAGACGTCCTTGATCACCTTGCCGCCCAGCACCGAGAGGAAGAAGCGCATCATCGGCATCTGCACGGCGCCGGCTGCGATCCCAGCAATATCGAACAGCGGGTTCGGCACCGTCGACATCAGGAACATGGTGATCGTGCCGTGGCGGTCCATCCAGCGGTGGATTCGCTCGTACTCCGGACGCCCTTCAACCATCAGGCGCCCGCCGTACCCCGCCGCGTAGCCGCTGAACTCGCCGATCGCCTCTGCCAGCCCCGCGACGAGCCCCACCCAGAGGAAGGCCGGTACGCCGAGGAAATCGTCGAGGAGGGCACCGCCGCCGACGACGCTCGCGCCCGCCGGCGAGGGCAGCAGGATGGAAGCGGCGCCGATCAGATTGACCAGGAAGAGCCCGACGTAGCCGTAGCTCTTCAAGTTGCTGATATCGGAGCTGAAGTAGAAGAAGGCGATAGCGAAAAACGTAAGGAGCAGACCCACGCCGATCAGCACCGTGTACTCCAGCCGCCAGACCAAGCGGACGGCCTCCGCCAGCACGGGTTGCGTCTCCTCCTCGGGCTCGGCGATAGACGTTGGTTGCTTGGCCATCACTTCCACACAAAAAAAGGGCGAGAGGCCTGCCTCTCGCCCTTTATCAGCGTCAAACTCAGCCTCTCCTTCGCGCGCCTGCGAGGTTAGCTGACGGGTTCGGCAGGAAGGAGTCCGCCTATCCTTCCCCGGAAGGAAAGAATTCACCCCACGCGTTGGTTCCCCCGCCCCTTGCGGGTTCGGCGTCTTCGGTTGTGAACCGTCCTGCACCGTAGCAGGACGCCTTCTCCTATGTCAACGCAGCGCCGCCGCCCAAGGTTACGCCGCTTCCGTCATTCTGAGGCACGAAGAATCTGGCCCCGTGTACGTCTCACCGGCGTCGGATCTCCGGTCCCATTCCGCGGCCGGGCAGTCAGGAGAGGAAGGCCTCATTTTGAAAGGCGGGTTCGGGCACGGTGGACGCCCCTAGGCCTACCCGTACCCTACCCCGCCCACTAGTAGCAGACGCGCCTCCGCGCCGTATCGTTAACGCCATCGTGCTCGTACAGACCCCGCTTCAGCGTCGTCCACGAACAGCCCGCTGGCAATCGAGAGTATTAAATTCACGCTGAGATGCGAGACGCACGTAACGAACTCCCGGTGCCGGCGAGAAGAATTTGGGTGGAAGGGCGGGGCGACGGAGCCGGGCAACTGGGTCGGCCACAAGACTTCCCGTCAGCCCGGCGTTCGCCCGGTACCGGGCCACTGCAACTCTACTTTAGATGACCCGCCAACCAGGCCAGCAAGTCCTGCGGCGGCTGCGGCTCCTCCAGTAGCTCCACCCCGTGCGCCTTCTGCGCTTCGTACACCTTTACGTCCACCGGCTGCCCCGTGTTCGCAGCGAGCCCACGCGCATCACCGGCTTCATTCCCGTCTGCCATGAAGAGAATGGAGTGCGGCTTGAAATCCTCGAGGCCCTGGCCGAGAAGCGCCGGGCTCGGCGGATTCGCGTTCGGCGAAAGCGCCACGGCCGTATCAACATCCGCGAACTCGCCGCTCGCGACATACGCCAGGTTCCCGCCGAAGCTGGCGCCGACCACGGCGATCCGGCTCGTGTCCAGGCTCGGCCTCGATTCCAGGTACAGCAGCCCGCCTCTCACATCCGCCACCAGCCCCTGCACGGTATCCGCCCGGCACTGATTGCCGGCATCCCCGTTAGGGCAGCTGTTAATGGCGCTGTAATCCAGGTCAGGAGCCAGCACGGCGTATCCAGCGGCTGTCAGTTGCGGCGCGAAGGCCGCCCACTGCGCCCGGCTTCCTCCAAACTGGTGCAGCAACAGGATGCCAGGCGGGTTCTGAACCCCCGCCGGTGCCGCGAAATCGGCGCTGATTATACGGCCGCTTTCGCTATCGAACTGCACTGCCGTCCCGAACGAAGAAGCGCTGCCGGTGCCTGCGCCGTCATCACCCCCGCCACAGCCGCCGGCCGTTGCCATCGCCGCTCCCATCGCAAGCGCGAGAGCCGCCGCCCGGCCGGCGTTGCTTAGCCTGCGTCTCAGTCCCTGCTCCTTACGGGTAGATGCCGCGCAGCTTCGTCGCTTCCACTACCCGGCCCACCGCGAGCATCATCGCCGCCTCCCTCATGCTAATGCCCTGCTGAGCCGCCGTGGTCCGCACATCCCGGTAAGCGCGCGTTATCACTCGGTGCAGGCGCTCGTTCACCTCTGATTCTTCCCAGAAGTAGAACTGCAAGTCCTGCACCCACTCGAAGTAAGAGACGATGACGCCTCCCGCGTTCGCCACGATATCAGGTACAACCGTTACCCCATTGCCCGCCAATATCGCGTCCGCCTCGGGCGTCGTCGGCCCATTGGCGCCTTCCACGATGAAGCGCGCCTTCACCTCATCCGCGTTCTCTGCTGTAATTTGCCCCTCCAGCGCCGCCGGGATCAGAAAATCCGCCCGCAGCGATAGCAGCTCCCGGTTCGTGAGGTGGTCCCCGCCGGCGGCCTGCGAGAGCGGCGCCCTGTCCTTTTGGTAGGCCATCAAGGAGTCGATGTTCAGGCCTTCACCGTTATAGAGCGCCCCAGACGAGTCGCTCACCGCAATAACCTTAGCACCAGCGCGGCGCAGGAGTTGCGCGGCCACCGCACCCACGTTCCCGAACCCTTGCACAACAACGGTGGAACCCTCCAGTCCGATGCCGTTGTCTTTCGACAGCTCCTCAACGACGTACTGGATCCCGCGGCCGGTCGCTTCCAACCTACCCAGCGTGCCGCCGACGGCCACCGGCTTGCCCGTCACCACCCCGGCGGTGGTGTGACCACGGTGCATGCTGATGGTGTCCATGATCCAGGCCATGATCCGCCCGTCCGTACCCATGTCCGGGGCGGGTATGTCCTCGTCCGGGCCGATGATGATGCTGATCTCCGTGGCATAGCGGCGGGTCAGGTTCTCCAGTTCTCCCAGCGATAGCTGCTTCGGGTCTACCACCACCCCACCCTTTGCGCCTCCGTAGGGCAGGTTTACCACCGCGCTCTTCCACGTCATCCACATGGCAAGCGCCCGCACTTCGTCCAGCGAGACGTTTGAGTTGTAGCGCAGGCCACCCTTTGCCGGCCCCCGCGCCAGGTTGTGCTGCACCCGGTAGCCCTCGAAGACGCGGATCGAACCGTCGTTCATCCGGACGGGAAAGTGGACCGATAGCTCACGCTTGCAGCGCCGAAGCATTGCCCGCGTGCCCTCTTCCAGGTTCAGCCGCTCGGCAGCGTTATCGAACTGAGTGATAGCCGTCCTCAGGGCGTCTACGGCGGGCTGCGCCTGCGGCTGCGTGATAACCATCTGCTGCCTCTCAAGCTCATTATAGGAGAAAAGAAACGGCCCCCGCCGCGGCAGGGGCCGTTCAGAGGCCGCGCTTACTCCTCTGTGGGTGCTTCTTCCGGGGCCAGGTCCTCCTGCTGGATTAATTCCTCGTCCTCGGTAGGCTCCGGCGTCTCCTCCTGAGCTTCCTGCTCGGGTTCAGAACCGAACAGAGCCTTCGCCTCATCCCGCATCTCGTTCGCTTCCAGTTCATCCTCACCTCGCAGGCGGATGTCTGCGGCCAAGCCTTCCTCTTCCAGAGGCTCCTCCAGTTCGCCCAGGCCCTCAAGATCCTCGTCCTCGTCCTCGAACAGGTCTTCGTCGTCAAGCCCCTCACCCATCAGACTCGGCGGTAGCGGCATCTCCGTCACCTTCATCGGCTCCTCGACGACGATATCCGCGCGCGCCGGGATCAACTTCCCGATGATCACGTTCTCCTTCAGGCCCAGGAGCCGGTCCACCTGTCCGTTGATCGCCGCCTCCGTCAACACCCGGGTCGTCTCCTGGAAGGATGCGGCTGCGAGGAAGCTCTCCGTGTTGAGTGAAGCCTTGGTCACGCCCAGGAGCACCGGCTGTGCCGTCGCCGGCTCGCCGCCCTCCGCCAGCACCCGCGCGTTCTCGTTCTCGAAGCGGAAGCGGTCCACCAGTTCGCCCGGCAAAAGCGCCGAGTCCCCAGGCGAGTCCACACGCACCCGCCGCAGCATCTGACGGACGATCACCTCGATGTGCTTGTCGTTTATCGTCACGCCCTGCGAGCGGTACACCTTCTGCACCTCTTCCACCAGGTACTGCTGCACCTTCTCCGGCCCCTGGATGCGCAGGATGTCCTGCGGGTTCTGCGGCCCATCCGTCAACGGCTGCCCGGCATGCACATAGTCTCCATCGTGCACACGTAGGCGCGCCGCCGCCGGCACGAGGTAATCTCGCTGGTCCCGCTCTTCATAGACCACAGACACTCGGCCCTTCTGCACGGCCACCTGTCCGGAAACACGGGCCACCAGCTCATCGGGAGCCGCCAGCGCCGTCGACTCGTTGCCGTTGGCGCCGTCGGTCCGGGGGGCAGGCTTCACGGTGGCCAGCACTGTCCCCTGCTCTACCTCCTGGCCGTCCTTGACCAGCACCTTCGCCCCCTTCGGCAGCGGGTGCTCGTCTCGGTACAGCTCTGCGCTGATCACGCGCACCCGGCGGCCATCGCCGTCGCGGGCTACCTCAACGGTCCCGTCTATCTCGCAGATCAGCGCCGCACCCTTCGGCACGCGCGCCTCGAACAGTTCCTCGACGCGAGGCAGACCAGACGTGATGTCCAGGCCCGCTACGCCGCCGGTGTGGAACGTGCGCATCGTCAGCTGCGTCCCGGGCTCGCCGATGCTCTGGGCACCGATGATGCCCACCGCTTCTCCATGCTCCACGAACCGCCCCCGCGAGAGGTCGCGCCCGTAGCAAAGGGCGCAGATACCGCGCTTCGTCTGGCAAGTAAGCGGCGAGCGCACGTAGACTTTGTCGATGCCTGCCGCCATCATCCGGTTCGCGTGTTCCTCCATGATCTCGTTGCCGCGCTCGATAATGATCTCGCCGCTCGCCGGGTCCGCCGCGTCCGCTGCGGTCCAGCGGCCCACGATGCGCTCCGCCAGCGACTCAAACAGGCCCTTCTCAGACGACTCATCAACCCAGATGCCAGACGTCGTGCCGCAGTCGTCCTCCACGATGATCACGTCCTGCGCTACGTCAATCAGCCGGCGGGTCAGGTAACCGCTGTCCGCCGTTCGCAGCGCCGTATCAGCAAGCCCCTTCCTGGCGCCGTGCGTCGAGATGAAGTACTCCAGCACGCTCAGCCCTTCGCGGAAAGACGAGCGGATTGGCAGCGGGATAATGCGCCCCGCGGGGTCGCTCATCAGTCCACGCATGCCGGCCATCTGCGATATCTGGCTGATATTACCCTTCGCTCCAGAAACTGCCATGATGTAGACGCCGCCGTA
Source organism: Chloroflexota bacterium (assembly GCA_005880055.1). Taxonomy (GTDB): domain Bacteria; phylum Chloroflexota; class Dehalococcoidia; order SM23-28-2; family RBG-16-64-32; genus VJS01. Next base: position 6,549 of record VBJS01000006.1, read on the forward strand.
CTCTTCCAGGCGGCGCTGGATCACTTCCTGCACCCGGTCTGTGGTCTCGCGCCAGATCGCCACCGCCTGCGCGTATCGCTCATCGTCCGTAATCAGCCCCAGGTTGTACTGCTCGTCGATCTCGCCGATCTGCCGGTCCGCTTCCGCCAGCAGCCCCTCTTTCTCGTCCGGCAACCGCAGGTCATTCATGGCGATGGAAATGCCGGAGCGAGTGGCGAAGTGGAAGCCGATATTCTTCATCAGGTCTACCATGTCCGCGGTCACCTGGTTGTCCAGGCGGTGACTGCACTCTGCCACCAGCTCTTTGATCGCTTTCTTGTCCATCAGCTGGTTGCGGAACCCCAGCTCCTCCGGTACCACCTCGTTAAAGATGATCCTCCCAACCGTCGTCTTGATTAGTTCGCCGTTCGTTTGCTTATCGCGGACCCGTATTAACGCCCGCAGCTCCAGCAGCCCGGCGTCGAAGGCTATTTTCGCCTCGTTGAAGCTGGAGTAGACGCCGCGCAAGTTGTTCCCTTCCTCGTAAGCGCCGAGCCCGCCCGCCTGCTCGTCCGTCAGGTAGTAGCACCCCAGGACGATGTCCAGCGTCGGAGCAACCACCGGCTCCCCGTTCGAGGGGTAAAGCAGATTCTGGCTGGAAAGCATGATCTGACGGGCTTCGGCTACGGCCGCTCGGGATAGCGGCACGTGTACCGCCATCTGGTCCCCGTCGAAGTCCGCGTTGAACGCCGTGCAGACCAGAGGGTGGATTTGGATTGCGCTGCCGTCGATCAGTACCGGCTCGAAAGCCTGAATACCCAGCCGGTGCAACGTCGGGGCGCGGTTGAGCAGTACCGGCCGCTCCTTAATGATCTCGTCCAGGATGTCCCAGACCTCGGGCCGCGCCCGCTCTACGATTCGCTTCGCTGACTTGATGTTGTGCGCCAGGCCGCGCGCTACCAAGCCGTGCATCACGAACGGCTTGAACAGCTCCAGCGCCATCCGCTTCGGCAGCCCGCACTGGTGCAGCCTCAGTTCCGGCCCCACCACAATCACCGACCGGCCCGAGTAGTCCACTCGCTTGCCAAGCAGGTTCTGGCGGAAGCGTCCCTGCTTCCCCTTCAGCATGTCGGACAGGCTCTTCAGCTTGTGGTTCCCCGCCGTCGAAACTGCCCGGCCACGCCGGCCGTTATCGATGAGGCTGTCCACGGCTTCCTGGAGCATCCGCTTCTCGTTGCGGATGATGATCTCCGGCGCACCGAGTTCAAGGAGCCTCTTGAGCCGATTATTGCGGTTAATCACCCTGCGATAAAGGTCATTCAGATCGCTCGTGGCGAAGCGCCCGCCGTCCAGCTGCACCATCGGCCGCAGGTCCGGCGGTAGTACCGGCAGGATCCCCAGCACCATCCAGGATGGCTTGTTGCCGCTCTTACGCAGCGCCTCCACCACGCGCAGCCGCTTTGTGGCCTTCTTGCGGCGCTGCCCGCTGAAGTTCTCTATCTCGGACCGTAGCTTTAGCGCCAGCCCATCCAGGTCGACGCGGTCCAATATCTGAAGTACTGCCTCCGCACCCATTCCCGTCTTCACTATCCCTGGGTACTTCTCGACCAACTCCCGCAGCTGCTGTTCTGGCAACAGCGTGCACTGGTCATCGCGAATTGGGTCCTTCAGGCCTTCCAACTCCTGGATCCGGGTATGGAACTCTGACCGCGCAGACTCGCGTTCCTCGTTTACCTTCCGCCGCAGCGGTTCCATCTCGGACAGGCCGGAGTCCCGCAGCTTACCGATCTGCCGCTGCATTTCTGTTTCCGCCGCCTGTCGCGCTGCTTCGCGTCCGGCCTCCAGGGCGGCAATCCGCTTCTCCAGCTGCGTCTTCACCCGCTTCGCGGCGCCCGCCGGCAAGGTTTCGCCTCGGCTGGCCAGGACGAAATCCTCCAGCGCCAACTTCTTCGGCGCCTTCTTCTCTCCTGTCCTTTCGATCTCTTCAAGCAGCGCGGCGCCTTTTTCGCGAAGCGCTTCAATCTTGCGGTCGGTCTCCGCATCGGCTGCAGCTATTCGCTCCGGCCGCTCCTCTTCCAGCCGGGCGATAGCGCTACCCGTTGCCTCTTCGATCTCGCTGATCCGCGCACCGTGACCGGACTCGCCGGCGTCCACCACCGCATCCACTTCCCGCTGCAGGCTCTCCAGCGCTGCCCGCCGTATGTCCTCGTCGACGCTTGTGACGATGAACTGCGCAAAGTACAGCACGCGCTCCAGGCTACGAGGCGAGATGTCCAGCAGCAGCCCGATCCGGCTAGGGGTGCCCTTTACGAACCAGATGTGCGCCACCGGCGAGGCCAGCTCTATGTGCCCCATTCTCTCGCGGCGCACCTTCGACCGCGTGACTTCAACGCCGCACTTGTCGCAGACAATACCTTTGTAGCGCACGCGCTTATATTTGCCGCAATAGCACTCGAAGTCCTTGGTCGGCCCGAAAATCTTCTCACAGAACAGGCCGTCCTTCTCAGGCTTTAGCGTCCGGTAGTTGATGGTCTCCGGCTTCGTAACCTCGCCGTAGGACCAGGAGCGGATCTGTTCCGGGGAGGCCAGGGATATCCGGATTGCGTTGAAATCGTTAACTTCCAGAGCCAATTAAGTCCTCCCCTTTTTCGATGCCGCTAATGTCTATCCCCAGCTCCGGCAGCTCCAGAGTCGATGTTTCTGCCAGCGTCACACGTTCTTCCTCTTCGTTAAGCACCTCCACCGCCAGCCCCAGGCTCTGCAGCTCCTTCACCAGCACCTTGAAGGATTCCGGCACGCCCGGCTCCTGGATGTCCTCGCCCTTCACAATGGCCTCGTACGTTTTCACGCGTCCTACCACATCGTCTGATTTCACGGTGAGCAACTCCTGCAGGATGTGCGCCGCCCCGTAGGCCTCAAGCGCCCATACTTCCATTTCCCCGAAACGCTGCCCACCAAACTGCGCCTTGCCCCCTAGCGGCTGCTGCGTGATCAGCGAGTACGGCCCCGTGGAGCGGGCGTGGATCTTGTCCTCCACAAGGTGCACCAGCTTTAGCATGTAGATGTAACCAACCGTCACCGGCTGGTCGAAGCGATCACCCGTCCGTCCGTCGTAAAGCACCTGCTTTCCGTAAATCGGTGCCGCCACACCGTGGCCCAGCAGAAGCTTCTCCGCCAGCTGGTCCAGGTCGTGATACGGCTTTCCTTTCACCCGTTTCACGCCGGCTTGCTCCACCAGCGGTTTGATCTGCGGCTGCTCAAGCCACAGCTCCAGCCCGATGCGGGCGGCTTCGCCCACCCTGGAGTCGTCGAATACGGCCTCGGAGTCGTAGCCCTTGTCTTTCAGCCACTTCGCCAGCTTCGCCGTGTCTACCTTCTCGCCGATGCCGTTCGTGTGGCCTTCCCGGCGGCCATTCGTCGGAAGCAGCTGCGGCCGCTCATCCAGAAGGGCCCCCGCCTGCTCGCAGATCCAGACCCGGCAGAGCGCGTCCTCAATTGTTCTCGGATTTCCGCCGTCAAACACCGGCGAGACAGCCCGGAATCCCATCCGGCGCGCCGCCCAACCCAAATGCGTTTCCAGCACCTGGCCAATGTTCATACGGCTGGGCACGCCGATGGGGTTAAGGATGATATCTACCGGGGTCCCGTCCTCCAGGTGCGGCATGTCCTCTACCGGCAGGATCCGGGAGATCACGCCCTTGTTGCCGTGGCGCCCCGCCATCTTGTCCCCTTCCGCCACCTTCCGTCTCTGGGCGATCGCGATACGCACCATCGCCTGCACACCGGCCGCCAGTTCATCTGTGATCTGGGCGTAATGCGGCCACCGGCAGAAGTGGTTCGGCGCACCGTGCTGTGGACGGCCGGCATCGTTGTCCGGCCGCGCGAAAAAGCGCGTCTCGATCACCTTCCCGCGCTCACCGTGCGGCACCCGCAGCGAGGTGTCTTTTACCTCCCGCGCCTTCTCCCCGAAGATTGCTCTCAGGAGCTTCTCCTCAGCCGTCAGCTCCGTCTCGCCCTTCGGCGTGATCTTGCCGACGAGGATGTCGCCGGACTGCACCTCGGCGCCCACGCGCACAATCCCGTATTCGTCAAGGTCAACGAGGCTTTCCTCGCCCACATTCGGGATATCACGTGTAATCTCCTCCGGGCCCAGCTTCGTGTCGCGCGCCTCCACCTCGTGCTTCTCGACGTGGATAGACGTGAACTTATCGTCCTTAGCTATGGACTCGGAGATGATAATCGCGTCCTCAAAGTTGTAGCCTTCCCAGCTCATGAACGCGCAGAGCAATGTCTGCCCTAGCGCGAGCTCTCCGGCATCTGTGGAAGAGCTGTCCGCCAGCGTCTCCCCTTTCGTCACCCGCTGGCCGCGGCGCACTACTGCCCTGTGGTTGATGCAGGTGCCCTGGTTGGAGCGGATGAACTTGTTCAGCCGGTAAACCTTCTCCACGCCGTTGTCATAGAGCACTGTAATGCGCGCCGATTCCGTCTTCTGCTTCCCCGGCGCGTCCGCGTCATCCACCAGCCGCTCGCCCGTCACGCCGGTCACAACGCCGTCTCCTTCGGCAGTTATCACCTGGCCGGAGTCCAGCGCTGTTTGCAGCTCCATCCCGGTGCCAATCAGCGGAATTTCCGGCCGCACCAGCGGTACCGCCTGCCGTTGCATGTTCGCGCCCATCAGCGCCCGGTTGGCGTCGTCGTGCTCCAGGAACGGGATCAGCGATGCTGCGACCGAAACGATCTGTTTCGGCGAAAGGTCCATGTAGTCCACCTGCTCCGGCGCCGCGGTCGTGAACGTATCGGTTCGCGCTTCTACGCGCTCCGTCAGGAAATGGCCCTTCTCATCGAGTGGCGAGTTCGCCTGTGCCACAACGTGCCGCTCCTCCTCGTCCGCCGAAAGGTAGTCCACCTGAGTGGACACGAACGGCCGAATGGCGATCTTGCCATCGGCGGAATCAGCCAACTTCTTTAGCAGCCCTGCGTCGATCTCCGTTCCGGCCGGCGCAATCGCCTTCCCTTTGCCATCCTTCACTTCCGTCCTCAAGGTCCGCCCGAGCAGCTCAGCCGAACCCTTCGGAAGCTCGTGGAAGACCTTCCGGTACGGCGTCTCGATAAACCCGTATTCGTTGACCCGCCCGAACGTCGCCAGGCTGCCGATCAGCCCAATGTTCGGCCCTTCCGGCGTCTCAATCGGGCAGATGCGCCCGTAGTGGCTGAAGTGCACGTCACGGACGTCGAAACCGGCCCGGTCCCGCGAGAGGCCGCCCGGCCCCAACGCTGAAAGGCGCCGCTTATGGGTCAACTCCGCGAGCGGGTTCGTCTGGTCCATGAACTGCGAGAGCTGCGAGCCCCCGAAGAACTCCTTGATCGCCGCCACTACCGGCCGGATGTTTATCAGCTGGCTCGGCGCCGTCTCCTGCGGGTCCGTTATCGTCATCCGCTCACGGATCACGCGCTCCATGCGCAGGAGGCCGATGCGGAACTGATTCTGGATTAGCTCCCCCACTGTGCGGACCCGCCGGTTCCCCAGGTGGTCTATGTCGTCCGATTTGCCGATGCCGTTGTTGAGACGGACAATCTCGCGAACGATCGCCATGAGGTCTTCCGGGACGAGCACCCGCTCCTGCGTGGCCTTCTCCCGGCCGAGCCGCTTGTTCACCTTGTAGCGGCCCACCTTGCCCAGGTCGTAGCGACGAGGGTTAAAGAACAGGGAATTGATCAACTGCTTGGCGTTCTCAATCGTCGGCGGGTCTCCAGGGCGCAGCCGCCGGTAGAACTCCAGGAGCGCCTGTTCCTTGCTCTCCACCCGTTTGCCGTCCGCCCCGGCAGGCTCGCGCTCCAGCGTCGACTTGATGAACTGGTGGTCGGCGTTCCGATCCACATCTTCAAACAGCGCCAGGATTCGCTCGTTTGTACCCAGGTGGTGCAACAACTGCTGGCGCAGCTTGTCCGCCTCACGCTCGGTGCGAGCGCCCGCAATCCTTTCCTGCACCTCGCGGATCGGTGCCTGGCTCGCGTGCTTCGGTAACAATTCCGGCTCGTCGATAGCCCGCAGCAGCGTCGTGATGTTGATCTTTCGCTTGCGGTCTACCTTCACGGAGACCACGTCCTTGTTGGACGTTTCGAACTCCAGCCAGGCTCCCCGGTTGGGGATCAGCTTCGCGTAGCAAAGGTCCCGGCCGCTCGTCGCGTCCCGTTCCAACGTCAGGTACACACCCGGCGAGCGGACTAGCTGCGATACCACCACTCGCTCCGCGCCGTTGACGATGAACGTGCCCTTCTCTGTCATCAGCGGGAAATCTCCCATGAAGATCTCCTGCTCCTTGATCTCTGCTGTCTCTTTGACCAATAGCTCAACGTTCACCTTCAACGGGGCGGCGAACGTAGCGTCCCTCTCCCGGCATTCGTCCTGCGGGTACTTCGGCTCGCCGAAGCTGTAGTCCCGAAAGCGCATCTCCAGCCGGTTCCCCGTGAAGTCAGAGATCGGCGAGATCTCGTCGAACAGCTCCCGCAGGCCTTCTTGCTTGAAAATTTCGTAGGAGTCCAGTTGGATCTGGACCATGTGCGGCAGCTTCTCCACGTCCGGAATGCGCGAATAGTCCTTGACAATAGCAGGGACCCTGAACTTCTCCTGGACTACATCACGGGGGACAACCATGCAGAACCTCTCCTTAAGAGGCTAGAAACACCTCAACTAATAGAAACAGCGCCTAGCGGCAAAGTCAGTTAGACAGGGAAACAAAAAAATTGGGGGACCAAACAGCCATCCAGCGCATAACTTAGCAGAAGCAAAGGCAACTGTCAACAATTACCACGAACAACCCGGCATCACAGATACGCCCCCGCGACCACCGCGGATCCTCGGACCGCGCTGCTGGCGCGGTGCAGGTTCAAGCGGAGGCCGCTTCTGGCGCGCTCCATACCTCATTTTTTTCGCGCCTCCTCCGGTTGGCGCCGGCAGCGCCCCTATGGGCGCTTTTTCCGTAATCCGGTAACACCCAAATCCGAGAGCGCGTCTCCCATATAGGCCGTAAACGGCCTGGTAACTCCACATGCCAATCCGCAATTCGAAACAGCCGCTCCACAGTGGCCTGAAAGCGTCCGCTGATGCGCCGGACCCCTTGAGGGAAGTACGCTCCCTCAAGCGCTGGGTCCGCATCGGCGTCTATTGCGCCATTTTCGGCTCCGAGCCGCTGTACATCTTCGTCCTCCACATGTCGGCGACCCAGGTCGTCACGGGGCTCGTTATAGGCCTCATCATTGCCTTTACCGCCATTGAGGGCGCTTTCGCCCAGATGTTCAAGCTGCGCAAACGGAGCGCTTACCCGAACGTGATCCTCGTTCGCCTGGGCGGCGCTCCCGGCGTGGGCGACGCAGCCGCCAACGGGCTGGCCACAGTTCAGCAACTGCTTCGGGTGGAAGTGGGATTTGTGGCCCTCCGAAACGGCGAGGGAGAGATCTCATTGGTCGCCGCCGCCGGCATTGAATCTGAGGCCGGACAATTGCTCCTCGGCGATCAAGCGGAGACCATCGCCGAGGTGATGGCCACCCTTCAACCTTGCGTCAAAGCACTCGGCGCCCAGGAGTTCAGCTCCAAACTCCTTTCTCCGGTATTGCTGAGGCCGCATCGCTTAGTCCTGGTACCCATCGTCTCGCTCAAGCACAGCATTGGGGCCATTGGGCTCGTGGCTCGGAACGGCCGCGGGGACCTCAAGGATACACAGTTGCTGCAGGCCATTGGAGTCGCGCTCGGGCTCTCCCTTGAGAACCTCGGACAGACTCAGGAGCTGCAGGGCGCCCTTTCCCTACTCAGCGCCACGCTGGATTCCACCACGGACGGCATCCTCGTGGTGGATAGAGATGGCAAGATACAGAGCTTCAATGAAAAGTTCATGCAGATGTGGCGGATCCCGAGGCAGATACTGGAGGCTCGCAACGACGACGACGCTCTTGCATACGTCCTCGATCAGTTGCAACAGCCAGAGGCCTTCCTGAAGAAGGTGCGGGAGCTATACATGAGCCCGGAGGCGGAGAGCTATGATCTCCTCCTCTTCAAAGACGGCCGCGTTGTGGAACGCTTCTCGAAGCCTCAGCGGGTCGCTGGCAAGATCGCCGGCCGCGTTTGGAGTTTCCGCGATATTACTGAACGTCGCGCTGCCGAGGCGGCGCTGGAGTCCAGCGAGAGGCGTTTTCGCACGATGATTGAGAACAGCTCTGACGGCATCGCCCTCGTCGCCAGCGACGGTATCGTCTCCTACGCGGGCCCTTCCACGGAGCGCATCCTCGGCTACACGGCCGAGCAGATGAAGGGGATGAACGCCTTCGATTTGATGCACCCAGATGACTTCGGGCGCCTTGCCGAAT
>VBJS01000006.1:14974-19307 GCA_005880055.1 Chloroflexota bacterium
CACAAATATGCTCGATGACCCGAACCTGGGCGCTATCGTAGCCAACTATCGCGATATCACGGAGAGAAAGTCGGCGGAGGATGCGCTCAGGACTTCTGAAGAGCGCTACCGGAACCTCGTCGAGACGGCCCAGGACGTCATCTACACCTTATCCCCCGAAGGCACACTTACGTCCCTGAACCCGGCGTTTGAACGCATCACCGGCTGGCCCCGCTCTGAGTGGACAGGAAAATCATTCGCGCCGCTCGTTCATCCAGACGATCTGCCAACTGGCTATCAGCAGTTGAAGCGGGTGCTGGCGGGCGAGAGTGTGTCTTTTGAGCTGCGGATCAAGGCGCGTTCCGGCGAATACCTGATCGCCGAGTTCACGGCGACGCCGCTCCTTGAGAACGGCCGCTATGCCGGCCTTCTGGGCGTGGCGCGTGACATCACGCAGCGTAAGAAAGCGGAAAACACAATCCGCCAGTTGGCCTATCACGATGCCCTCACGGGGCTGCCCAACCGCGCTCTCTTCGAAGACCGGCTCAAGCTGGCGCTTTCGCAGGCCGGTCGCGAGAAGAAGCGGGTGGCCGTGATGTTTCTGGACCTGGACCGCTTCAAGCTGGTCAACGATACCCTGGGCCATGGCGGCGGCGACAAGCTCCTGTGCGGCGTCTCCGAAGACCTGGGCGGAGTGTTGCGGGCCGGCGATACCGTCGCCAGGGTAGGCGGCGACGAGTTCACGATTCTGCTTCCCGCCATGAACGACGCTCAGCACGCCACCGAGATCGCCGACCGCATACTGGACGTGCTGAAGCGGCCTCGGCTGATTGATGGGCAGGAGTTTAGTATTACAACCAGTATCGGCATCACCCTCTTCCCGCAGGACGGCCAGGATGCCGAGACGCTCCTGCGAAACGCCGATACCGCCATGTATCGCGCCAAGGAGCGCGGGCGCAACAATTACCAGCTCTACACGCCGGCAATGAACGCCAGCCTCATCCAGCGTTTGGCCTTGGAAAACGACTTGCGGCATTCGACTGAGCGTGGTGAGCTACGGCTGCAATATCAGCCTATAGCGCGGGTAATGGACGGGAGCATCATCGCGGCCGAGGCTCTTGTCCGCTGGGAGCACCCTGACCGCGGAATCGTGCAGCCGGACGAATTCGTGCCCTACGCTGAGGAGGCGGGGCTAATCGTCCCAATCGGCGAATGGGTGCTGCGGGAGGCATGTCTTCAGGCGCGCGCCTGGGAAGACGCCGGCTATAGTCGCATCGCCGTCGCCGTCAACCTCTCCGCCCGCCAGCTCCAACAGAGGAACCTCGTAGACCTGGTGGGCCAGGTGCTGCAAGAGACTCGGCTTGCGCCGGAGCAGTTGCAGCTGGAGATAACCGAGGGTGCCGTGATGAAGAACGTCGACATTATCATCACTATGTTGCACGAGCTGCGAAGCATGGGCGTTGGCCTCTCCGTGGATGACTTTGGCACCGGCTATTCCTCGCTCAGCTACCTAAAGCGCTTTCCCATCGACTCCGTTAAGATCGACCGCTCCTTCGTGCGCGACCTGGCCACTGATGCGAACGACGCCGCCATCGTCACCACGGTGATCGCGATGGCACGCAACCTCAACCTCCAGGTCATCGCCGAGGGGGTGGAGACTGAGGAGCAACGGTTGTTCCTGGAACGACACGGCTGCGATGCCTTCCAGGGCTACCTCATCAGCCGCCCTATAAGTGGAGAGGCGCTGGGAAGGCTGCTGCCGCCCGCCAGGCGCTCGCACGCCAAAATCACGCGCCTGAAGCTCGCCTAGATTTGAGCTAACGCGGCTTCCACACCAGCGCCGGCTTGCCCATCATCACCTGTAATCCTGTTAGCTCTATCCGCCACGGCGTCAGCTTCAGGACGCCGAACGCCGGGCTCAACGGGCCGTCCTTCCACACCGGGATAGTCGCCGGGTCGTAGCCCAGCGGCGGCGGCGTTGTCTTGTACAGATTCCAGATGCGCTCCTTGTCGGCGCGTTCATCGGCCCACTCCGCGCGCGCCTCCACATACACGATATCGCCTCGTACGTGTCCCACTTGCGCGCCGGGGTCCCAGTACGTCAGCGAGACGTTAGAATTGACCGCCAGGTGCTTCTCCTTCGGCGAGTGCCTCCCCGTTGCGACGTACGCGGTCGGCCCCTCCCAGATCGGGTGCAGGATGCGTGTGCGCGGCCGCCCTTTTGTATCGACGGTCGCCACAGTCGCCCAGACGACCCGCCGGATGCGGTCCATGAACTCCGCTTCGATATCCGCGAAAGACTTCACTTCCATCAGTGCCCTCCTGTTGCGCTGCAGATGCTAGCATAGAGCCGATGAACGAAGTTTTCTCCGAACTCAAGCGCGCTCTGGACGAGGGCCAGACCGTCGTCCTCGCCACCGTCGCGTCCACGCGCGGCTCCACGCCGCGCCGCGCCGGCGCCCGCATGCTCGTGCGCGCCGACGGGTCCTTCTGCGGTACCATCGGCGGCGGCTGTGGCGAGTCCGAGGTGCTCTACGAGGCGCTGGAGGTGCACAAGGACGGCCGCCCCCGCCTGGTGCACGTTGACCTCACCAACCCCATCGACGGCGACGACAAGATCTGCGGCGGCGTCATGGAGGTGTTCGTGGAACCTGTCATGCCGAAAACCGCGCGGCCAATGCACGCCGAAAGGCCTCACTAACACCTGACACCTCCGTTTGCGCCTTCGCCTCCCAGCCCGTATTCTCAGTCTCGCTTGCCCGGCCAGACAGAGAGGAACGTCGCCCCATGAAAGCAGCCACCTTTAACGGCCCGTTCAAAGTCGAGGTCAAAGATGTCGACGAGCCCAAGATCCAGGAGCCGAACGACGTCATCCTGAAGGTCACCACCGCCGCCATCTGCGGCTCCGACATGCACGTCTACGACGGGCGCATGATGATGCCGCCCACCGGCTGGGTGATGGGGCACGAGTACATCGGCGAGGTTGTCGAGACGGGCGCGAACGTCAAGAACGTGAAGCCGGGCGACCGCGCCGTCGGCGCCTTCACGTCTTCCTGCGGCGAGTGCTACTACTGCACCAGCGGCTGGCCCAGCGCCTGCGTCAAGCAACAGACATTCGGTTTCCTGATGCTGCCCGGCGCCCAGGCGGAATACCTGCGCGTGCCCAACGGTCACTTCACGCTGGAAAAGGTGCCCGACAACGTGCCCGACGAGAAAGGTATCTTCGTCGGCGATATCCTCTCCACCGGCTACTTCTGCGCTGACCGTGGCGAGATCAAGCCCGGCGACGTCGTGGTGGTCATCGGTTCAGGGCCTGTGGGCCTCTTCACTCAAATGAGCGCCCTCCAGTTCGACCCCAAAGTCGTCCTCGCTATCGACCAGATGCCGGAGCGGCTGGAGCTATCGAAGAAGATCGGCGCCGTGCCGGTCGATATGTCAAAAGTGGACGCCGTTAGCGTCGTACGCGAGCACAGCGAGGGCCGCGGCGCAGACGTCGTCCTGGAGGCGGTGGGCATCGAGCCTTCACTCAAGTCGGCGTTTCAGTATGTGCGGGCCGCCGGCACGATTAGCGCGGTTGGGATGTACACGGAACCCGAATTCCCGTTTCCGATGTTCCAGGCGTTCATCCGGGACCTGACTTTCAAGATCGGCGTCTGCCCCGTCAAGCGGTACATGGGCAAACTGTTGGGGATGCTGGCCGAGGAGAAGATGGATCCTTCCATGATCATCACTCACACCCTGCCGCTTTCAGAGGCGCCGCGCGGCTACGACATCTTCACCAACCGCAAGGACAACTGCATCAAAGTTCTCTTGAAGCCGGGCGCCTAGCTCGGACAACCGTCCGTCCGTCTGGCAGGCCTACCCAGGAGAGGGGCAATACCTCTCCTAGGCGCAACGCCAAGTGTCGGACCTATCCATGCGACCAGGCCTGCGGTCCGTTAGTCCTGAGCCTGTCGAAGGACTTCGCCGCTGCGGTAGCGACTCGCTCAGGCACCAGCGTTTTGAGCCAGCCACCTAGGGCGGGCATTTCCGGTCGCGGCATTCAGCCTGGCCCGCGACGCGGAAACCTTGTCCACAGCTCCCGCTCGCCGACTCTAATCAGCCGGTGCGTTGCTCTTGCACCTAGCGTCAACCTGTCTCAGTCTGGTCAGCGGCGCCGGCGAACACGCCGGTCCGGTCTCTGGTCACCGGGTGCAGGCCCCGACAAACGCCTCGAAGAGCGCCTGCGCCCCCGGCCGCATCTCCGGCCGCTCTGGGTGCCACTGCACGCCGATCACCCAGCGGTGCTGTCTGCTCTCCTCGCACTCCACGAACCTGTCGTCTGAAAGCGCCGTCGCCTCTAGCGCCGGCGCCA
>VBJS01000156.1 GCA_005880055.1 Chloroflexota bacterium
TTCCTGCACTTCCGGCTCATTCCGCTCTTCGGTATGCCGATCGGCGAGCTGTGGCACCTTGATGATCTCGCCGCCGACTGCGCTCAGGACGGCGTCTATGAGTTCTTCCTGATATCGGCGCCGCTCAACGTTCCCGGCGGCGTCGGTTCGCCACCCAACGCCCTTGCCATCAAATAAGATTCCGCAGTCGTTCGATGTCATCCTGACGCAGGAAGGATCTGGTGGGGCGGGGGAACGCTCCCCCAAAGCCAGAAACCGAGCCGCCTGCATGACTGTTGCGACCCCCTTACGCCGCCAGTAGCGGGTTGCGCGCCCCGCCTACGTTTGCCCGGCCACTCGAGCGCCAGCCTCCCCGCCGGATGCTTCGTGCCTCAGCATGATAACGCGGGCCTGCGCGCCCCCCTGATTGCCGCCGCAGTCGCTGGACGTCATCCTGAGCGAGATGACGACTGAACGCTGTTCGTGATAGCTTCGCGAAGGGATCTGGCGGGGGTGGGGTCATTGTCAGCTTACGGAGGAACAAGTATGGACATCCAGACCGCGAAGCAGCGCGCCGCTGAAGGGGTGGCAGCCGCGCGGGATGAACTCATCGAGGTGAGCCTCGAGATTCACGCCAACCCAGAGCTGGCGATGGAAGAAGAGCGGGCCAGCGCGCTGATCGCAGGCAAGCTGGAAGCGCGCGGGTTTGCAGTGGAGCGAGCCGCCTTCGGCCTGCCCACCGCATTTCACGCGCGCTGGGGCGAAGGACCGGTCACTATCGCCTACCTCTGCGAGTACGATGCCCTGCCGGAGATCGGCCACGCCTGCGGGCACAACCTGATTGCGACGGCGGGCCTCGGCGGCGCTTATGGCCTGAAAGCAGCGGTCTCGCCGGATGACGTGACGCTGCTCGTTTTGGGAACGCCTGCCGAGGAGGACCAGGGCGGCAAGGCGATAATGCTGGAGCGCGGTGCCTTCGATGGCGTAGATGCTGCGCTCATGGCGCATCCCGCTCCATTCGATATCGCCGCGCCGCCGATGTACGGCGTGGAGCAGGCGAATGTTGTCTACAAGGGTCAGGCGGTCCACGCCTCGGTCGCTCCCGAAGCCGGCGTGAACGCCCTCGACGCGCTGGTTACCGCTTACCAGGCGATCGCGCAACTGCGGCAGCACATCCGCCGCGATTCGCGGATCCACGGCATCATCACTTACGGCGGATCAGCGGCCAACGTCGTGCCGGACCGCGCTGAGGCTCGCTTCCTGGTGCGTGCACTCCAGACCGCGTACCTGGCCGACCTCAAGGGCCGCGTGCAGCGTTGTTTCGAGGCAGGCGCGCTGGGAAGCGGCGCGCAGGTGACCGTGCAGTGGGACAAGTACACGTATGCCCCGATGAATAACAGCATGCCGATCGCAGATGCTTACGGAGAGAACGCGAGGACGCTGGGCCGCAAGTTCCTTGAGCAGGCCGTGGAGTCGACGGGGAGCACGGACATGGGAAACGTGAGCTGGGCGGTTCCGTCTATCCACCCCACCTTCAGCATCGGAGCCTTCGCAATCAACCACACGCCGGGGTTCACAGAAGTGGCCGCCACTGACGCCGCCCACAAGTCGATGATTGAAGTCGCCCAGGCTCTGGCAATGACGGGCGTGGACCTGCTACACAGCCCTGATCTGCTGCGGCGAGCGAAAGACCGGTTCGGCGCTCCCGCCTAGACGCGGGTCGCTAACCGGCGCTTCCGAGACATGTGAGAGAATCATCTTCGAAGCGGCAGCGTTAGAACGCTAGAGCGCAGGCCGGAGGCGCCCCAGAGGTACCGCCTTGTTCAAGCTGGAGATCTCTTACCAGGGAATCATCCTCATCATCGCCCTTCTCGTAGGGCTCTGGCTCCTCACTAAGCTCTGGCCGGTCGTCATCATGGTTGTGACGGCGACAATATTTATGACAGCACTCCTGCCCTACGTGGAGTGGCTTGTCAAGCGGGGATTGCCGCGCACCGCGTCTGTTCTGCTCCTGCTCGTTGGCATCGTCCTCTTCCTGGCCGGCCTGTTCGCCCTCATCGTGCCGGCGATGATCGACGAATTTCAGAACCTGAAGGACAACCTTCCCGCAAACGCCAGGGACGCCGAGGACTTCCTCGACAACTTCGGCATCCACGTCGAACTGCAGCAGAAGGCCCGCGACATCGATTGGAACGAACTGCTCACCGGTGAGGCGGCGTTCAACTTCGGCCAGCAGGTCGTGTTCACGATCCTCACGATTGTCACTATCGCGGTGCTCACCGCTTACCTGCTCATCGATATACCCCGCTTATCCCGGTTCGTCTACCAGTTCGTCCCGCCCGGACGAGAGCCGGAGTTCAATTCGGTCCTGGAGTCGCTCAGCCGAGTAGTGGGAGGCTACATCCGCGGGCAAGTTGTAACCTCGGCGGCGATTACCGTGTTCACTATGGTGCTGCTTTTCTCGGCGCAGGTCCCGAACGCCATCGCCTTCGCTGTGCTGGCCGGCTTTCTGGATATTATCCCGCTAGTCGGCGCCATCCTCGCCGTCTTCCTGCCGTCGGTAGCCGCGTTCCAGGAGTCACCGGAGCAGGCTCTGATCGTGTTTATCGGGCTGGTCGCGTATCAGCAGTTTGAGGACCGCTTCCTGGTCCCGAGGGTCTACGGGCAAACACTGAACTTGCCGCCGCTCGTTGTCTTTGTCGCCGTGCTCGTGGGTGGTCAGCTCTTTGGCATACCCGGGGTGCTGCTGGCCCTGCCTGCCGCTGCCGCCGCCCGCGTCGGACTCGATTACTTCATCGAGCGGCGAGGCGGCCTCGTGGCCGGTCCGGTCGCGCCAAAGGACGAGCCGCTGGCGCCGGACTATATCAAGGAGGATGAGGTGAAGGAGGAGGAGAAAGTTGGCCGTTGAACGCGGCGTCGGCAAGTGCAAAAAAAGTCATTCCGGATCATACGGTTACCCCACACGGCCCGATGAGCCGTATGCGTTCTGTCCGCTGTGCGGCAACGGCATGGTCTGGTCATGCTCGCAGTGCGGGCGGTCGCTCCCGGAGGACAGCACGGAGCTGGAAGCTGCCCGGTTCTGCATGCACTGCGGCGCGGCCTACTTCGAAAACGGCGACGCGGAGAAGTAGAGAGTCTTCAGGGCTCGCCCGGCAGGTCGCTCAAGCCTCGGGCGGTGAGCCACCGGCGGATGTTTCTCGAGCCGTCGCTCAGCGACGACGGGCCGCGCTGGCCAGCTGCTGCGCGATCATCGGCAGCTTTTCGGCGACCAGTCGCCAGAAGTCTTCCTCGCAGTGAAGGAAGTCGCCGTGCGGCGTGATCGAAAGCCCCACCTCTACGGTGAACGTGCGGATGGAGCCATCGGGGTTCTGAATCGAGCTCTCTACGCGGCCCAGCGACCACCAGTCGCCGGCGGCGCCGTGCCGTAGCAGCGGCTCATCATATGGGCGCAGCGTGAACTGCTCGGCCATCCGCGCAACCTCCTCGTGGCAGTATACACTTGCCCGCCGCCCGGCAGCCCGCGTCTGTCTCGGCGAAGAAATTCACAGGAATGGCCCCGTTCGTCCTGAGCCGCCCGCAGTCCTTCCGAAGAAGGACGCAGGGCGAGTCGAAGCCTGCCTGCCGCAGGCAGGGATCACCGCTGTCCCGAAGCCTGTCCTGAGCTTGCCGAAGGGCCACAGGCTGAGCCAATGCCGTTTCCCCCTTGGAGATCCCTCCTCCATCGGCCACGATAGGCCCAGGATGCGGACGTTGGCGGGGAAGTGGGTATGGGTCTGGAACTGGCGCCGCTGCGAGGGCGGCGACGCCGAGCGAGTCGCGAGCCGGCTGAAGGCTGCGGGCTGTACGGGCGCTATCGTGAAGGCCTTCGATGGGCCGCGCTGGTTCGATCAGGGCATCGCCTGGCGTGAGATCGCGCGGGCGCTCAAAACGAACGGCGTGGCGGCTGGCGCCTGGGGCTACTGCTACGGCGACGATCCGGCAGGCGAGGCCCAGCGCGCCATCGAGACGGCCCGGTACGGCGAAGCGGACCTGCTCGTCCTCGATGTCGAGGCGGAGTTCAAGGGCCGCGCTCAAGCTGCTGAGGAGCTGTGCGTCCCCATCCGGCAAGCGCTGGGGCCGGAATATCCGCTCTACTTCAGCAGCTTCGCCATCGCGCGCTATCACCGCACGTTCCCGTTCGAGGCCTTCCGGCGGTACTGCACCGGCGCCGTGCCGCAGGTTTACTGGAACGCCTTCCGCTGGCCGATCGAAGACGCGCTGTCGACGACGTACGAGGATTATGCTGCCATGGGGATCGTGCCGGACTCCATCTTCCCGGCCGGCGGCTTGTACGAGGAGGGTCTGGTCCGCTATCCGCCGCCGGAAGAGGTGCACTCGTTTATTCGCGACGTGGCGGGGCGCGGTTCAGCGGGCGTCAGCTTCTGGTCTTACGAGCACATGAGCG
>VBJS01000157.1 GCA_005880055.1 Chloroflexota bacterium
CCAGAACGAGGACAACAAGGCCGAGGACGGCGGCAGCCAGTCCCCCATACGCAGCCCAGGCTAAGATGGTAAAACCGGTTCGGAAGTGCCACAGTCCCCAGCGCGTGCCCAGACCGGCCGCGACGGCACCGCCAACGCTAAGAACGGCCAGTACGAATGCGCCGAGTCGGAACACGTACATGTACCTCATTTAAATAATCGGCTCCGTCATGTAGCGCTGCCGTACCATGCTCCCCACTTCTCAGGCCCCGATCCGGCCATTTCTTAATATAGCACCTGGACCGGTTTACAGGGGGCAGGTCAGCATCATTAAGGGGGGAAGGTCAAGTCCGAGGCGTCACAGCCCAGTAGAAAATGGGAAATGGAGTCAGACTCGATTAATCGATGACCGCCCCTTTACGATCCGACTGAGCGCCCCGACCAATCGCCGGTTTTCCGTGGTCGTCCGTACCGCGATCCGTATGGTTCGCCCATTGAGCCCCGGGATTGACGAGCAGTCCCGGATCAGCAGACTCTGCTGATGAAGGGCCTGTGTCACGTGGGACGCCTCCAGTGGCGCCGGAAGTTCCACCAGCAGAAAGTTCGCCGCCGCGGGGAAGATGTGCAGGCCGGGAATCACGCTCAACGCCTTGGCTAGACGAGTCCGCTCTCGATGCATAAAGGAGAGACTTCGCTGAGCGTGACGCCGATCCTCCAGCGCCGCCTGAGCGGCGGCCTGCGCGAGAGTATTGACCGACCACGGAGCCTGAAACTGTCGGATGCGTGCGACCGCTTTGAGCGGGCCGACCAGGTATCCGATCCGCAGACCCGGCAAAGCATAGAACTTCGTGAAGCTCCTCACGACCATGAGACGAGGCGCCCGCGCGACCGAGCCGAGCACCGAATGGCCTTCGCAGTACTCGGCGAACGACTCGTCCACCACGACCCAGACTTTCCGACGAGCGGCCATGCCGGCCAGATCGAGGACGTCCTGCGACGACGCCACCTGACCGGTTGGGCTATTGGGGTTGCAGAGAAATAGGGCGTCGAACCGGTTTCTGTTCGTGCGAAGCGCCGTGATCGCCTGCGTGACAGGAATCCGGTAGCCGTCCTTTCTAGTCGCATGGAGGTACGTCACGCGACCCTTCGCATTCGCCACCGCCCGCTCATATTCCGAGAAGGTCGGGCCGAGGATGAGCGCGTGCCGGATCATAAGCGCACGGGGTAACAGATGGATCAATTCGCTGGAGCCGTTGCCGATCAGGAAATGGACCGGGTCCAGCTTCCAGCTTGACGCTAGAGTGGTTACCAGATCATGGCAGGTCGGATCAGGGTAATGGCACGTGAGCGGCAACGCTTTCGCAACCGCGCGAAGGACCCGTTTCGACGGTCCCAACGGGTTGATGCTGGCGCTGAAGTCGATGAGACGGCTCGGCGAGCAGCTAAGATCCCGCGCGGCCGCGTAGATGTCGCCTCCGTGATGATCCCGTCTGGTCACACCCGGAGCAGTCCCGCCGCCAGCAGCACCGCCAGGCCGAACACGGCCCACATCACGCGCAGGGCGTCGTGGATACACCTCGGGCTCAACGGCCGGAGCGCCTCCCCCAGCGTCGGCCGTTCGAGTGCGACGCCGTCATAGACATTAGCTCCCCCGAGCTGGACCCCCAACGCCCCGGCCATGGCGGCTTCAGAGTGCCCGCTGTTGGGGCTGGGGTGCTTGGCCCCATCCCGGCGGAGGGTCCGCCACGCCCGTGCGGCGGCCGCGGTGTTCCTGAAGACCAGCGCAGCCGTGCCGACGATGAGCAGCGCGGTCACACGGGCCGGCACCCAGTTGGCCAGATCGTCGAGCCGGGCCGAGGCCCAGCCGAAGTGCCGGTAGGGCGGCTCGCGATGCCCGATCATGGAGTCCAGCGTATTGATCGCCTTGTAGGCCAGCGCCAGCGGCGGCCCGCCCAGCACCAGAAAGCAGAGCGGGGCTACGACACCGTCTGCGGTGCTCTCCGCGATGGCCTCCACCGTCGCCCGCACCACCTCCGGCTCGGACAACTGCGCGGTGTCACGCCCGACCACGCGGGAGACGGTGTGGCGCGCCTCGTCGAGACCTCCGGTCTCCAGCGCACGACGGACCGCTCGCGCGTGGTCGGCGAGGTCCCGCGCCGCCAGCGTCGTGAACGCGAGCAGGATCTCGACGGCCTGGCCGACCACGTCATGGA
The DNA here is from genome assembly GCA_005880055.1 of Chloroflexota bacterium. Classification (GTDB taxonomy): domain Bacteria; phylum Chloroflexota; class Dehalococcoidia; order SM23-28-2; family RBG-16-64-32; genus VJS01. Next base: position 2,193 of record VBJS01000157.1, read on the forward strand.
GCCGGCTTGACAGGTCGATGGCCAGCCAGGCGGCGCCGAAGGAAACCGCCGGCAGCCCCACGGCCAGGACAAGTCCCGCCGCCAGTTCACCCGCCCGGTGGGACACGATGCGCCGCATCCGGCATTCGTACCCGGCGATCACCCGGCCCATCAGGCGGACCGGATGGGGCAGCCAGCGAGGATCCCCAACGGCGGCATCCAGGGCGCAGGCGAGCACGAGCACGCCGACGGTCATCCGGCCCTCACGAGCAGCGGGCCCAGCAGGAGGAACGCAATTTCAGCCGCCTCATTCGTCGCGCCGAGGGTGTCACCGGTGATGCCGCCGCACAGGCGGCGGGACTGCGCCGTGACAGCACGCGCGACGAGCGCCGCGACGACCAGACCGGCCAGTGCCCCCACGATCCCCAGCATCCCGAGCAAGGCCGCACCCAGGCACGCCGTCGCGACCAGCAGGTGGCGGGCCGTGAGATGCCGAAGGAACGGCTCCGCAAGGCCGCCTTCCGCTCGCGCATAGGGGGCCGCCACGGCTCCGACGACCATCGCCCAGCGCCCCATGGCCGGCATGCACAGCAGCACCGGCAGCCGTATCGGCTCCGGGAGCGCCTCCAGCCCGGCGTAGCGGAGCCCCAATGAAAGGATCAGCCCGGTGGCCCCGATCGCGCCGATGCGTCCATCCCGCATGATCGCCAACCGCTGCTCCGGAGTCCGGCCGCCCGCCCAGCCGTCCAGTGTGTCGGCCAACCCGTCCTGATGGAGCCCCCGCGTGAGCGCGACCAGCACCACGATGAGGAGCGCGTCTTGCACAGTGCGCACAAGACCCGCCGAGAGGAGCCATGCGCTCCCTGCCAGCACCCCTCCCAGCAGCAGGCCCACGAACGGATACCAGGCCATCGACCCGGCCAGTTCTTCAGGAGTCGGATCGTGATGATGACGACTCATGGGCACGGCGGTGAGGAAGTGCCAGCCAATCACGAAGGGACGACCGACGCTCATAGGGTCCGCTCTGAAACGCCGGCTTCGTCAAACGTCGCCATCTGCGTCAGGACCTTGATGGCCGCATGGACCAGGCCGATGCCCAGACACGCGCCGGTGCCCTCGCCCAGCCTGAGGTCCAGATCCAGCAGGGGGCGCAGCTCCAGTTTTTTCAGAACGGCCTGATGGCCTCGCTCGACGGACAGATGGGAGGCGATCAGATACTCGCGACACAGCGACTGGAGCCCGGCGGCAATCAAGGCCGCCGCGCCCGTGATGAACCCGTCGAGCATGACCGGCCGCCGGCACGCGGCAGCCCCCAGGATCAGCCCCGCGATGCCCGCGATCTCGAAGCCGCCGACCTTCACCAGGACGTCGATCGGATCGGTCGGGTCCGGACGATGCGTGCGCAGCGCCTGCTCGATGACCGCAACCTTGCGCGCCAACCCCGCGTCGTCCACGCCCGTGCCCCGGCCCGTCACAACCGCCACCGGCTGGCCTGTCAGGACCGCCGTGATCGCCGCGCTCGCCGTCGTGTTGCCGATGCCCATGTCCCCCGTGCCGAGCAGGCCGATGCCGTCGTGCACCGCCTCCCGCGCGAGCGTCACGCCGATCTCCAGAGCGCGCACCGCCTCCTCGCGGGTCATGGCCGGTTCACGGGCCCAATTCCTCGTCCCCGGCACGACCCGCACCTCCGCCCCCACGTGCGCTGCCAGGACGTTGACGCCGGCCCCGCCCTTGAGAAAGTTCAGCACCATCTGCGCCGTCACAGCCCGGGGATAGGCGCTGACCCCTTCGTCGGTCACGCCATGATCCGCCGCGAAGGTGACGATCGCCGCGCGCGGGATTGGCGGGCGCTCCTCACCGGTGATCGCGACATAGCGGGCCGCCAGCTCTTCCAGGCGCCCCAAGCTCCCGAGCGGTTTCGTCAGCCGATCGAGCCGGCGTTTCGCCAGCGCCAGGCCGTCCTGATCGAGCGGACGAACCGCCGCGATGGCGTCCTGCAGCGTCATCCGCGCTCCTTGGGCTTCAAGCGTATCGGGAGGCCGGTCATCACGACATACACCTCGTCCGCTTCCTTCGCGAACTGCTGGTTCACCCGGCCGGCCAGATCACGAAAGCGGCGCGCCTCGGGCTCCATGGGGACCACCCCGCCGCCGAGTTCGTTCGAGACGACGAGGACGCGCGCCGTGGTCATCCGCATGGCGTGGATCAGCTTGGCCACCAACCCCGGCACCCGAGAGTCCGGCACGCGGCGTTCGCGCAGGTTGCTCAACCAGAGCGTCACGCAGTCCACGACGATCGAGTCGTAGGCGGTCTCGTTGGCGCGAAACCATTTCGCCAGTTTGAGCGGAACCTCGGCCGTCTCCCAACTCGGTCCTCGGAGTGTGCGGTGCCGGCGAATGCGTTCGTCCATCTCGGCGTCGAGCGGCTGCGCGGTCGCGATGAAGGCGCGTCGGGCCTTCTCGCCCGCCAGTTGTAACGCGAAGGCGCTCTTGCCGGACGACGCGCCCCCAACCACCAGGATCAACTCGCATTGCCGGTTCACAGCCTGAGCCTCAGCGTTCCTTACGAAGTCTGCTCCGTGTTTGACGATCGAGGACCGAGGACGCCGCTGCGGACTTGGTTCAGGCAGGTCGGGCAGAGGCAATCCCGGTAGCGCTCGGCGATCCAATCATATTGCCGGTCCGTCACCGGCACCTCGGTACACCAGCAGCCATACCCGCCGCAGGGAAACGGCTGGCCGCAGCGCGCACAGCGTTTCTCGGTCAAAACTCGACTCCTTTCTGCGCCGTGACACCCTTGCGGAACGGGTGCTTGATCATTTTCATCTCGGACACGAGGTCCGCGCGTTCGATCAACTCGGGCTTGGCCTGTCGTCCCGTGATCACCACGTGCTGCATGGGCGGCCGATGCGCCAGGACATCCAGGACGGTCTCCAGCGGGACATAGTTGTGATGAAGGGTGATGTTGAGCTCGTCGAGGATCACCATCGCGTAGCCCGGATCACGGAGAAAGCCGGTCGCCGTGGCCCACGCCGCCTGCGCGACCCGCGCGTCTTGCTCCCGGTCCTGCGTCTCCCAGGTGTACCCCTCGCCCAGGCGCAGAAACGTGACTTGCTCGCCGAAGCTTTTCAGTGTGCGTTCCTCGGCCGTGTCGAGCGCGCCCTTGATGAACTGCACAATTGCCACCTTCAGGCCGTGCCCGATGCAGCGGAGCGCCATCCCCAACGCGGCGGTCGTTTTGCCCTTGCCGGCCCCGGTGTACACGATCAGCACGCCCCTCTCCTCCTGGGCCGCCTCGATGCGCCGGTCCACCGAGGCCTTCAGCCGTTGCATGCGCGCCTTGTGCTCGGAGTCGCTCATGGTGTCCTCCTGCTACTTCGTGTCGTAGTTCACGCGCACGCCGACATATAGGGAGCGGACTGCGGATCCGGCGTTCAGAATCTCTTCGTACTTCTCATCGAACAGATTCTCCACACGGGTGTAAGCCTGCACGCGTGTCGTCACGTCATAGGTGGCGGCGAATGTCCAGACATCAAAGGCTCGAAGTCGTTGCTGGTTCAGGAGATCGTTGAAACGGGAGCCGACATAACGAACGGCGAGAGTAGTCACCAGCGGCTCGACGGGCTGGTAGCTCAAAAGCGCGCTCCACTGGTCCACCGGCCACCGTTGCAGGCGGCGAGAGGTGGTCAGGTCCCGCGTCAGGGTGTTGGTGTACTGCGCCTGCAGGTCCAGATTCTTCGCGAAGGGCTGATTGCGCAAAAGCGACACGCCGGCACTGGCTTCCCAGCCCTTCGAGACCGCGGCGCCGATATTGCGCGGACAGGACAGGAACGTACTGAAGGGCGCGCAAGCGGGATCGTTGTTGCTGTTGAGGATCAAATTGCGGAACCGGTTCCAAAAGTAACCACCGCTCAGACGCACCCGGTCGCCCAGCAACCGCTGGTCCACGCCGATGTCGCTTCCCTGGCTTTTCTCAGGAAGCAGGATCGGGTTGCCGAAGTTCGGGAAAAAGAGGTCGTTGATCGTGGGCGAACGAAAGCCGGTCGCATAGCTCCCACGGATCTTGGTGTTCGTTTCTTGAAGAAGATACCCGCCGGTGGCCCGGTAGGTGGTGGCATCACCGAACGTATTATAGCTATCCTGGCGCACCCCGGCTGTAGCGAAGACCCGGCCCCACGCATTGAATTGGGCTTCGGCAAAACCGGCATGCGAGTTGATGGTCTGACTCATGAGGCCGGTGTTGTTCCCGCCCAGTTGCTCGCGGAACTGGTAACCCGTGCTAAGCAGCAACGGTTTGGCGAGGCGGAAATTCTCCTGGACCTCAATGCGGTTCGTGCTCGTCTTGGTCTCGTTGGGCGAGCCCGCCGGCACACTTAAGGCGCCCGTCACGAGATTCCGTTGGTTGGTGCCAGGGAGAAACAGCGCTCGATCCTCATTGTGCGTGAGTGTGAGTTTTTGCGACCACCAGTCTGTAAACGGCTGATCGTAGCTGCCGCCGTAGACTACCTGTTGCTCCTTCGTTTTCGATCCGAAGACGTCTCTCGGCGGGTTCGACAGGTTATCGAGGTTGATCGAGGTATTGAGCCAGCGGAACGTCAGATCCACCTGGCCGTCGTGAGGCAGGGCGAGCCCTACCCTCGATGAGCCTTGCCAGTTGCGGTACGCATCGCGCTCGGACGCACCGAGGCGGAAATCGGCGGCGGAAAAGCCCGTCGTGTCCCAACGGGAGAGCGAGGCCGACACATCCAGCGGCCCTTTCTGCCCGGAGGCGTGCACGCCCTCGCGGATCGACGAGAACGATCCGTATTCGAAGAACCCGCCAACACGCGGCGTATCCGTGCCTCGCTTCGTGATCATACTGATCACGCCGCCCACCGCGTCGCCTCCCCAGAGCATGCTTTGCGGCACGCGAAGGATTTCGATCCGCTCGATGTTGTCCGTCGTCAGATTGGCAAAGCTGTAGTAGCCCAGCGTCGTACTGTTGACGATCGCGCCATCGATCAGAACAAGGGTCTGAGAGGGACTGCCCCCGCGCATCCGCACGGTCAACTCCGTCCCGGGACCTCCGCTTCCAAATGCGGCCAGGCCTTGGCTCATACGAAGCGCATCCACGACCGTCTTGAGGTTCTGCGTCTGGAGTTCTTTCTCGGTGATGACCTCCACCGCACTGGTCACTTGGCTCAGAGGCGTCGGCGTCTTCGTCGCCGTCACCACCACTTCCTCAAGCTGCTGGACCGGCTCTGCCTCTCTCGTTGGCTCAGCCTGAGCTGTCACGACGCCCGCCGTCGCCGCCCAGAGCAGCACCACCATGAACACCCCAACACGTCGACACCCATCACTCCACTGCATCGCCCACCTCCCTTTCGCTCGAAGGGTTGAGTGGATTCGCCCGACAGTTGGGTCTCCTGACTTGCGGATCGCGGCTTTCCTGCGCCTTCCCATGCGCCGCGGCGCACAGTGGCGACTTACAGGATCACTCCCCGCTTACAGTGGCGGCACCGTGATGGCTTCGCACCATCTTCCCCGTCGCTGTCGGCCTATCCTTCGATACGGTCTCTCCCTTGGTTACGCCCGTGCCCCCCCATGACCTCGCAGAACGACCGGGCACAGAATCGGTCCTGCGACTACGCCAGCCCACTCTTCTGCTTCATTAACAAGACAATAAAGAACGGCCCCCCTGCTAACGCCGTCACGACCCCGACCGGAATCTCTCCGGGAGCCAGCATGGTCCGCGCGACGGTATCGGCCGCAATGAGAAAGGTGCCCCCGACG
>VBJS01000158.1 GCA_005880055.1 Chloroflexota bacterium
GCGGGGCTGACGCAGAGCCCGGCTACGGCCTGCGTGCGCGGGGCTGACGCAGAGCCCGGCTACGGCCTGCGTGCCGCCTGTGGCGGGCAGCCAGGGGATCACGCGGAGCACGTCGGGGAACTCGGGCCCGGGTGGCAACACGGGTGCGACGAAGAAGTACGTGGACGCGAACATCAAGGTGACGCCCAACGACATCAACGAGGTCGGCAACCCGCACACCTTCACGGTGGAGGTGAACGCGCTGGTGGACGCGACGGGGCTGGTGCCTTCGGGGTTTGCGATCACGCCCTCGGTGTCACCGACGCCGGACACGACGAACACGAACACCTGTGCGACGCCGACGGTCTCGGCCAACGGGCTGACGGCGACCTGCACGATCACCATCAACAACAGCCAGCCGGGTGTGTTCGAGGCGGACGCCTCGGCGACGGTCTGCTTTGCGGGGCTGACGCAGAGCCCGGCTACGGCCTGCGTGCCGCCTGTGGCGGGCAGCCAGGGGATCACGCGGAGCACGTCGGGGAACTCGGGCCCGGGTGGCAACACGGGTGCGACGAAGAAGTACGTGGACGGCAAGATCACGGTGACGCCCAACGACATCAACGAGGTCGGCAACCCGCACACCTTCACGGTGACGGCGACCGCCCTTGTCGACGCGACGGGCCTCACACCCAGCAGCATCGCGATCACGCCCTCGGTCTCGCCAGCGCCGGGCAGCATCTCCGACACTTGCGCGACGCCGACGATCTCCGTCGACGGCCTGACGGCGACCTGCACGATCACGATCAACAACAACACGCCGGGGGTCTTCGAAGCGGACGCCAGCGCGGTCTTCACGTTCACGGGGCTGACCCCGGGCGGGACGTTCACCCGCGACACGGCCGGTAACTCCGGCCCCGGCGGCAACACGGGTGCGACGAAGAAGTACGTGGACGCCTACGTGACTGTCGTGCCGAACGACATCAATGAAGTGGGCAACTCGCACACCTTCACCTGTACCGCTACCGCCCTGGTGGGTAACACCGGGCTCACGCCGAGTTCGTTCACGCTCGGTTGCACGGTTTCACCGACGCCCGACAGCCAGACGAACACATGCGCCAGTCCTACGATCTCCGCCAATGGGCTCAGCGCCAGTTGCACGCTGACGATTAGCAACAACGCGAGCGGCGTATTCACGGCGAACGCCTCGGCGAGCATCTGCTTCACGGGTCTGACGGACCCGGCGAGCGGATGTCTGACGAGGGACACGGACCCGGCGACCGCTCCGACTTCTGGTCCCGGAGGCAGCGGACCGGTGACCAAGAAGTATGTGGATGGGTTCGCGACGGTGACCCCGGATGACATCAACGGCATCGGCGAAAGCCACACGTTTACCTGCTCGACGACAGCGTTGGTCGATGCGACCGGCCTGGCGCCGTCGTCGATCACCCTCGGCTGCACGGTTTCGCCCGCGCCGACGAGTCAGTCCAACACTTGCTCAACCCCAACGATTAGTAACGGCGGGAAGACGGCAACATGCACGTTGACGATTACCAATAACACGCCGGGAACGTTCACGGCCAACGCAGCGGCGACGCTGTGCTTCACGGGGCTCACTGACCCGGCCGGCGGCTGCTTTAGCCGGGACACGAACCCGGCGACCGCAACGATAGCCGGCCCCGGAGGCAGCGGGCCGGCGACCAAGGTATATGTGGACGGCAGCCTGAAGTGGTTCAAGGTGGATGACCTTGGCCAGCCGCAGGGCGGAGCGACGTTCCAGGTCTGCCAAACCCACAGCTATAACTCGGACACGGGCGTCTTCACTGCCATCACGCCGGTGTGTGTGAGCGTGACAGACAATAGCGCGCCCGATACTGATGCCACCGCTGGAACATTCCAGCTGCTGCACCTCTATCTTGGACGCTACACGGTACACGAGACGGCGGCGCCCCCAGGCTTCATCGCCGATCCGGACACGGTGACGGTGGATCTGACGATGGTGAAGACCGGGCCCACGACCGACGACCCGACCGCCCGCAACAAGACGATCACTCTGGCGTTCGTCAATACGCTGGGCAGCCTGGCGTGGGAGAAGCGTGATGGCTCGGTGCCCGCGCCTCACCCGCTGCAGGGCGGCGCAACGTTCCAGGTTACGCCCAACCCGTTCTACTGCCGCACACCCTCCGGGTCTGACCCGCTGGTAGTGGCGGACAACGGGCCCAACGACTCTGATCCGGACAACGGGCAGTTCTCGCTGCTGCGCGTCTGCCTGAACCCGGATGGGAGCGCCCGCACCTACACGATCACGGAGACGATTGCGCCGAGCGGTTACCTGTTCGACCTCGATGTCACGCGGACGCGAACGGTAAGCGCAGCGGCGCCGAACCAGGTGGTAGGTTCGCCGCTGACGGCGCCGCCGAGCACAGACGATGAAGGCACTCGGGACGCGTCCGGGCAGTGCACGGACAACATGTGCGACTTCCACAACCGGAAGCCGCCCACGGAGATCGCGCACACGCAGGCGACGTGCCAGGACTTCATCGGCGGCCTCCCCCCCAGCCTGCAGTTCACGGAAATGACCTACGGCATTAGGCAGGGGACCATCACCAACACCAGCCCGGGCGTCTTCTTCGCCTTCACCCAGACGATAGTGGGCAGCGGCACCGGCGCTCTCACGATGTCGTTCGCCGAATCTACTGATGCACCGGGCGGCTTCTCGGTGGCCGGTGGCGACTGGGTCGTGGCCGGCGGCTTCGTCAGGATGTACCAGGTGGTGAACGGCTCCTGTGTGCAGGTCACCAACAACATCACCTGCACGGGGACAACCGGCGCCAGCCCCAGCTGCACGTTCGATCCGGCCGGCAATGTAACGCCGGGGACGTACGTGTACCAGGTGAAGTACCAGGCCTCGGGCTCGCTCGTAGGGAAGGTCCCGTGCCCGGGAGTGGGTGGATCAGCACCACAATGCAACTACACCTTCACGCCAACGGTGAACGGTGTGACGCAATCGTCTGACAGCTTCCTCTTCCGCAAGCGGTAACAGGCAGACGGTAAGCAGAAGAGGCCCGGCCAAACGGCCGGGCCTCTTCTTTCGCACGCGAGGCGGCGATTTATGCCCGAGAGCGCGCCGGCCGAGAAGCTACCACCCGCCGAGCGCGCCAACTCGGCACCGCCAGGCGGCCCGCAGGCTGCTAGGGCCGCATTCCCCTGGTCTTGGGTCCACGCGTTTCTGCCTCCACGATATGATGTGCGCGGCGCGCAAATTCGACCAGCAGCGGGCGAGTATCGCGAGGATCGATGATCTCCTCGATGCCAAATGCTTCGGCAGTGAGGATCGGGTCGCGAAGGGAGGCCAGATTGGCCTCCAACTCCTCGCGGAGTCTGTCCGGATCATCAGCCTCTTGAATCTGTCGCTTGTAGGCCGCCTCTACGCCGCCCTCGATGGGCAGCGATCCCCACTCGCCGGAGGGCCACGCGTAGCGTGGGCTGGCTCGCGTGTGGTTCGAATGGCCGGCTCCCGCGACGCCGAACGCTTTCCGCACGATGATGGAGCACCAGGGGTTCGTTGCCTGGTAAACGGCAGCGAGCGCCCGCACTCCCTTCCGGATGGTCCCTTGCTTTTCCGCCGCTACGCCGACGAGGAAGCCGGGGTTGTCCACGAAGTTCACCATCGGCAGGCGAAAGGTATCGCAGAGATCGACGAACCGCGTCATTTTGTCGGCGGCGGCCGCGTCGATTGCGCCGGCATAGAATGCGGGATCATTCGCCATCACTCCGACCGGGATGCCGTCGAGGCGCGCCAACCCTGTAATCAGCGAGGGGCCGAAGTGCCGCGCGATCTCGAAGAAGGACCCGAGATCGACGACGAGCTCCACGATTCTGCGAGTGTTGTAGATCCGTCGCCGATCCCGTGGTACGACTGAGATGAGCTCATCTTCGCGGCGCTCTGGGTCGTCCGCCGACTGAATAACCGGCGGAGGTTCCCAGACGGACGAAGGCAGATAGGAGAGGAATCGCCGGATGTGCTCAAAAGCCTCTGGTTCGCTGGTCACTTCGTTATCAACGGCACCGCTGCCGTGCGCGTGAATGTGTGAGCCTCCGAGTTCCTCCTTCTCGACATCTCGCCCGAAAGCTCTGCTGACCACCGGTGGGCCGGCGACGAAGAGCTGGCTGGATCCGCGCACCATCACGGAAAAGTGCGACGCGGCGACACGGGCCGCCCCGAGACCGGCGACCGGCCCCAGCCCGGCAGCGACCACGGGTACTTGTGAAAGCAGACCCACGGAGACGTCCCAGTCCGGATTCGCCGGCACGTAGGACCGCTTGAGGGCGGCGTTTGTCCGGACGCTCCCTCCGCCCCCGGTGCCATCCACGAGACGGACAAGCGGCAGGCGTAGCTCCCTGGCTGTTCTCTCGCTCCAGCCCATCTTGTTACCGATCGCGCCGTCCGCGGCGCCACCTCGAACGGTGAAATCGTCGCATCCGACGATGATGAAGTTGGAGGGTGTATAGCCCTTTATCTGACCCGTGTCGTCGTACTCCACCTTGCCGGCCAACGACCCGATCTCACGGAAGGAGCCATCGTCCAGCAGATGATCGATCCGGTCGCGCACTGGAGTCCGTCCCTCGGACACGTGGCGCGCGACACGCTCCTGGCCGCCCATCTGCCGGGCCAGCTCCCGCCGGCGACGGACCTCTTCAAGTTCAGGTTCCCAGGTCATAATTACCCGCAGAGATTATAGCTCCGACCCGCTGCGCTGAGCTTCGCTCGTCCGTTGGCTCAACCGTTCAACGCTGCTTCGGCCCGCTCGGCAAACGTTAACTCGGCGGCGTGGCCGGGGGAAATGGCCCAGTTATCGTCTGGGATCCGGTTGTGGGCGGTGCAGGGTTTGAACCTGCGACCTCTTGCATGTGAAGCAAAATCGCGGAAACGCTGTGCCCTCAGATACGAAAATCGAGCGAACCGCGTTCAGTTATGATCTGAAATTTCTGTTGAGGATGGGAACCGGCGGGTGAGGCGGCCGTTCGCACAGGAAAAATGGCGCCTTAGCCCAGGATTCTGACTTTCTTATTCCGCGATACGTTGGTTTCTTCGCAGGCGTTCACGAAGGTCTCGACGATGTCTGGGTCGAACTGGGTTCCGGCGCCGGCGCGAAGGCGGGCTAGCGCCTCCTCGCGAGGGAGCGCGGCGCGGTATGGCCGGTCGGAGGTCATTGCGTCAAAGGAATCTACCACGCTGAGGACGCGGGCGAGTTTCGGAATATCTTCGCCGGTTAGCGCATCAACATATCCGCCGCCGTCCCATCGCTCGTGATGGTGCCTGATCATCGGGCCGACATCCTTGGCGAAGCGCAGCGGGGCGCAGATCTTCTCCCCGATAACGGGGTGGGTGCGCATTTCCCGCCACTCGTCGTCCGTCAGCGGCCCTGGCTTGCAGAGGATAGCTTCGCTAACGCCGACCTTGCCGATATCGTGCAGAATTGCGCCGTAGTGGAGCAGTAGCAGCTCCTGCTGATGCAACTCCATGGCGTGTCCCAGTCCGACGGCAAGCTTTGTCATTCGCTGAAGATGCTCGCCCGTGGTGGGGTCCTTCGCTTCGACAGCGGCAGCCAGTGTGAAGATTACTTGCTCGGTGCTCTCCAGCTGCTGGTCGAGGAGAAATTTCTCCAGGGCCTGGTGGACTGCGCGTGCGAGAACAACTGAATTGATGGACCGCTTTGGGAAGTAATCGTAGGCGCCGTTGCGCATCGCATCGGCTGCTACCCGCTCGTCGCCATCACCGGTCAACATGATCACCGGCGGCACGCCCGTCTTCCCCGCCAGCCGCTTGAGAAAGGAAAGACCGTCCTCGCCCGGCAGGTTGTAGTCGAGAAGCACCAGGTCGAAACCACCGTCGCGGAGGGCGTCGGCAGCGCCCTCGGTAGTGTGCAGGCACTCGAGCTCGAAGTCCGCCCTCCGATACTGGCGCAACATCTGACGGACGATGTCGACGTCCATCGGATTGTCGTCGATCATGAGGAGGCGGATCGAGTGCTTGAACATGGACGGAGAGCTTTCTACACGCGAGCAGCTGTGGGCAGGGTGGCGATAACGATCCAATACTCCTGGATAGTGCTGACCACTTTGATGAACTCCTCGAAGCGGACGGGCTTAGAAATGAACGTATTCACTCCCAGGTCATAGGTCTTGACAACGTCTTCCTCACGGGTGGAGGTTGTCAGGACTATAACGGGGATGCGGCGCAGATCGGCATCGGACTTGACTGCTTCCAGGACCTCTATGCCGCTCACACGGGGCAGGTTCAGATCGAGGAGGATCAGCCCAGGCAATCTGCCGTCGCCGTCGCGGAGTTGGTAAAGGATGTCAAGCGCCTCCTGGCCGTCGCGCGCCACTGTGAGCCGGTTCCTCACCTGGCCCTTTTCCAGCGCCCGCCGCGTGATCTCCACGTCCTGTGGGTTGTCTTCCACGAGCAGGATGTGAACTGCCTTGAGGTCCTGTTCCATTCTGTTCCTCCTTGGACACCTGGCTCGGCTCGATCGACTTAGGAATGCTGAAGAAGAATGTGCTGCCTAGTCCCGAGCCTTCTGACTCCACCCATATCTCGCCGCCGTGCCCTTCCACAACCTTCTTGCAGATGGTGAGGCCGACGCCGGTTCCTTCGTGCTCTTCTCGGAGCACCAGGCGCTGGAAGATCCGAAAGATCTTCTCCTGATACTTGGGGTCGATGCCTGGGCCGTTGTCGCGTACAAAGAAGATGTGCCGGTGCGGCTCTTGTACACAGCCGACCTCGACAACCTGTGCAGCTTTGTCGCTGTATTTCAGCGCGTTCGAGATCAGGTTCTCGAACACCTGCTGGATACGAACGGGGTCGCAGACAAGGATGGGAAGGTCCGCCGCCACGCGAAGCTCAGTGTTTTTCTCCTTGAGAGAGAACTCCACGTTGCTGATTACGTCCGCCACCAGCGATGCGGAGGAAACACGGACGTACTGAGGCTTGATGCGGCCGATGCGGGAAAGCTGAAGGAGGTCGTCTATCAAGTCGCGCAGGCGCACGGCGCTGTCCTGCAGTACTGTGAGGTAACCGCGCCCCCGGTCATCCAGCTTGTCTGCGTAATCCTCAGCCAAAAAGCCACTGAATGCCTCGATGCCTCGCAACGGCTCCTTCAGGTCGTGGCTGACTACGTGAGTGAAGTCTTCCAATTCGGCGTTCGACCGCTCCAACTCAAGCGCCTTCTCCTCCATTAGCTTCTCTGCCTGCTTGACAGACGTAATGTCGCGCGCGACGGCGTAGATTAGGGCCTCTTCGGCGGCGGTTTTCGCGTTCCAAAGCAGCCACTTGTAGGAGCCGTCTTTGCAGAGGTAGCGGTTCTCGAACTCGACGATATCTCTGCCCTGCTCGATCTGCAGCGCGTAAGCGGCGTTCGTGGCCTCAATATCGTCCGGATGTATGAAGTCTAGGAACGGCCGCGCCAGCATCTCCTCGACGCTAAAGCCCAGCGTCGTTTCCCAGGCTCGGTTCACAAGCTTGAAGTACCCGTCCAACCCGGCAACACAGAGCATATCCAGGGATAGGTCAAAGAAGCGCTCACGGAATGCGCGTTGTTGTAAGTCTCGGTCTTCCGTCATTTGGTCGGGCTCCGCGCGGAGTCAGTGGCTTTCGAACGTTGGCCGCGCAATCTATTAGACGCCGAGGGCTGAAGTGTGTTGCGCGCTAGCCTTGAAAGGCGGCAAGCACCCGAGCGCACCACGTACAAAGGTACAACGCTCGTCGGCAGTCTCGGCAACTGCGTGGCCGTATGGCCACTAACTGACGCGATTCTCGTGGGTGATGCCGTCGATGCGGCCGTCGCCTGAGTTCGGCACCCCACTACGAAGCAAGCAGCAGCGGCGCGCGGGTGGGCACCCGTTCTGAGGGCTCCTATCTCTCGGCACGCTAGGAGGCGTGGCCGGAGGGGGGAATCGCCGAGTTATCGTCTGAGATTCGTATCTGGTGGTGGGCGGTGCAGGGTTTGAACCTGCGACCTCTTGCGTGTGAAGCAAGCGCTCTCCCGCTGAGCTAACCGCCCACGCGGCAAGGCGATTGTATGGCGGCGCTTCGAAACCCGTCAAGGAAGCGCCCTAGTTCAAGGAAGCCTGGGATAGACCCAGCGCGGCGTCGGCCCGTCTGGCCAGCGAAATCTGCGTTCGTTGACCCCCTGGAAAAGGCGTTGATACACTCGATTTGGCGGCAGGGTAGGTCAGCGGCAGAGCAGAGGCTTCATAAGCCTTGTGTCGCGGGTTCGAATCCCGCCCCTGCCACCAGATCTCTCCCCTTGCGGAAGTTTGTGTCTCCCACGTACCTCCGTCAGCGCCATACAGCGGCCACGCGCAGCGACTCAAGGCGGCCCGCCGAGCCGGCATCGACGCCCTCCAACCGTGCTCGATGAGACTGCCCCGGGGTTAGCGTGCGGAGACTCGCGGGAGGTCGCGCGATAGGCTGTTATTCGCGTCGTCGTCATCGTCATCCGCGACAGTAGCGAGGCAGGTGCTGACCAGCGAAATAAGGCTGTCGCAGGCAGCGGCGTCGTCCCCGTGCACGTCGACGATGGCGGTCACAGTCCAGTTTAGTCCGTCGACAGCCGAGGGGCTGAGGCACTGGAAGGCGACGCCGGCGTCGATGGTGATCCTGTCGCGCGGCAGCAGGTCAGCCGCAGTGCTGCCGAGGGCGATACGGGTCCAGTTGTAGACCTGAGCTGCGTTTTCGGCGGCTGTGGCC
>VBJS01000163.1 GCA_005880055.1 Chloroflexota bacterium
GATCCCGGGCATGGCTTACCTGGTCCGGCGCCTGCTGGAGAACACATCCAACCAGGCGTGGTTCAACATGGGAGCTGCGGTCCGTGAAACCGCGCTTATTGAGGACGGCAAGCGGCCGCAGATGGCCGAAGCCTCCCTCCAGCGGGAGGATGGGGTGCGCGTCCGCGATGCTAACGTCTTAGGATCACGCGGCGGAGCCGAGGGCGGTGCGAGCGAGCGCGCCTTCCGGAATACGGCGCCCGCGCAGTTCTTCCATCCGGCGGTGCGCGCGGCCATGAGGGATGCTCTCGGCAGAGTACGGAACGGCTTTGGCCGGAGATACCCCCTGCTCATCGGCGAGGAAGAGATCCTTGACCGCCGCCTGGCTGAGGTGGCTTATCCTGAGGCCCCATCCGAGATCATCGGCCGCGTCGCTCAGGGACGACGGGACGACGCGGAGGCAGCCGTCGCCATCGCCGGCGCGGCCTTCCCGGCCTGGCGTGACCTGCCGCCGACCGAGCGTGGGATGGTCCTTCGGCGAGCCGCCGCGATCATGGAGGAGCGACGGTTTGACCTGGCGGCGATCATGGTGTTCGAGAGCGCCAAGCCCTGGCATGAGGCGGACGGCGATGTCATCGAAGCGATCGATTATCTCCGCTACTACTCCGCTCAGGGGGAGCGGCTGGCCGAACGGGTGCGGCTGGCGCCTGATGTGCTCGGCGAACGCAACGAGTACGTCTACCAAGGACGAGGCGTGACTGCCGTAATCTCCCCGTGGAACTTCCCCCTGGCCATTCCCTGCGGGATGACCGTGGGCGCGCTGGCCGCCGGCAACTGCGCGATCCTGAAGCCCGCCGCTCAATCGCCCATCATCGCCCATGCCTTAATCTCGATTCTGCGGGAGGCGGGCGTGCCGCCGGCTGTTGTGCAATACCTTCCGGGACCCGGAAGCGAAGTCGGTCAAGCGCTGGCTGAGAGCCGGGGAGTCGACAACATAGCGTTCACCGGTTCCAGCGAGGTTGGCCTGCGATTGATCGAGACCGCCGCGCGCTCCCATTCATCGGCGCCGGGCGAGACAAACGGGTCGGGAACCGTTGATCATAACGCGGCCGCACGTAAAGAGATGGTGGGCCGGCGGCCCAACGTCAAACGGGTCATCGCCGAAATGGGCGGGAAGAACGCCGTCATCATCGACGACGACGCGGACCTCGACCAGGCGATACACGGCGTTATCGTCTCCGCTTTCGGGTACGCCGGCCAGAAGTGCAGCGCCTGCTCGCGGCTGATTATCGCGGGTTCCGCCTACGAGCCGGCGGCGGAGCGGTTAAAAAACGCTGTTGCCAGCCTCGTGGTCGGGCCGCCCGATGACCCGGCCACCATCGTGCCTCCGGTCATCGGGGCGGATGCGCTTGAACGCATCAGGCGCTACATCGAAAGTGGCCGGCAGTCGGCGAGGCTGCTCGTGCAGGCGGATATCGGCGCCCTGGCATCCAGCGGCGGATATTATGTGGCGCCAATAGTGTTTACTGACGTTCCGTTGGACGCTCCGATCGCCTGCGAGGAGATTTTCGGACCCGTGCTGTCGGTCTTCCGGGCGCGCGATTTTGAGGAGGCGCTAGGGATCGCTCTGTATTCCGATTTCGCCCTGACCGGCGGCGTTTTCTCGCGCAATCCGCGGCACATCCAGCAGGCACGTCAGGCCTTCCGCGTGGGGAACCTCTACATCAACCGCAAAACCACGGGCGCTATACCGGGCCGGCAGCCCTTCGGCGGATTGCATATGAGCGGGGTTGGCGAGAAGGCCGGGGGCCCGGACTATGTGCGGCAGTTCATGGACGCCCGCACGATATCAGAGAACACGACGCGCCGGGGCTTTGCGCCCGAAGAAGGCGACTGAGCAGGTCACTGGCAGCGGACGAACGGGTGCCAGCAGGACGGATGCGCGGGGCCGGCCTCTACCAGCGAGGCGACGGGGCGCTCGGTGCCGTCTGACGGCCGGTTGCGGAGGACGTCGTTGAGGACAAGCGTGCTGCTGCCGCCGCCGTCCAGCGCGATTGCGTCGCGTACTCCCATGCGACCGTCCGCCACGATCATGTACATGAAGCCGTTGGCATCCATTCCCAGTGCCGTTTGTGGATCGGCCTTGGTCGGCGGCACCTGCCAGGGGTTGCCGTCCTTGATCAGGATATCGGAGCCGGCGACCATAAAGTCCAGGTCCGGTAATGGAAGGCTGGGCGCTATGGAAATGGGGTTGGCCGCCTCCTGCTGAAGCCAGTCGGCGCTGCCGCCTCTTCCGACGAGCACGTATCCACCGGCGGGAATCGGGATCCCGTCAACAGGACCGCAGCCGAAGGCATCCGGGACCCGAGGGCCGGTGTCGGCGGGGGTGAATAGAGCGTAGCAGCCGTCAAAACCCAGGCTCACGCGGCCGCCCCAGTAGCCGTTGAAGAGCGCCATCTGTCCATCGATAGGCGGGTCGTTGATGAAGAGAACATCGTAGGATGTTCCATCGGCGGCCTGAGCGCCGAAACGAAGCGCTGCGGCGCTGCCGGTCCATGGATGACGCGCGCGGTCGAGGGCCAGCGCCGCCTCGTTCGTGATTGTGGCGAACAAGAAGTCCCCGCCTGAGACCATCGGCCCGAGCGTCGACTGCCTCGTCGCGGCGCGATGGAAGTAGTCGGCGTTGATGGCCACGGCAGCGTCGCTTGCCCGCTCGCTTGCGCTCACCGGGCGGACGGTGCTGACCAGATCGCCGGTGGGAAGTGAACGCAGCTGCATGCTCGGGTCGTTCAGATCGATTCGAGCGACGAAAACGTTGGCCGGGCCGGGTAGAGGCTCTTCCCGATAACAAACGTCTGCTTCAGTCATCTCCCACCCTTCCGGGCAGGGCAGCGGATTGTAGGTGGCACCCGCCGGCCGCGCCAGTTGAAGGGAGGCGGTCGCCGTGCGGTCGCCGCTGTGTACGGTAACTTCGGCCGTCTGCGTCCCGCCGGGCGCGCCCTGGAAGAGTACGCGCGGCGCCGTCTCGCCGGTGTTCCACTGGTAGGAATAGCTTCCCAGGCCGCCGCTCGGCACCGCTTGCAGAACTGCGGGAGCGGTGCCGCGCCCTGAGATCGCAACGGAGACGGGCGGGTCCTGGGTGCGGAAAGACCACGTCTTCGGGACGATAGGATCCCCATCGCTGGCGGTGCCGGCAATGGACGCGCCATACGCGGTGGAATTCTCTAGCTTGGCGGGATGCCAGGCCAGGATTGTATCGCTCTCCCACTGGAAACTGCCCGGCACGGCGGGCTCGACGTGGAAGGACGCTTCAGCCGTGGGCTTGTCCGGCGGCCTTTCGAAGGCCATTCGCAGGACGGAATCGATCGGTGCGCTTTGCCCTTCGGGCACAACCGACACGACCTTTGGCTGCGGCGAGGTGGTGAACCGCCGGGCGAAGGGCAAGCCCGCTGGATGCCCGAAATCGTCTTCGACGGCGCTGTCAATGCTCAGTGAGTACGTCGTCCCGTTCTGCCAACGCGGCAGGGGCGATATTCGCAGCACCGTCCGGCCACCGGCCTGCGTAGCTTCCGTCTTCACATCAGCTGCCGGCTCCAGGCGCAGGTGGTTCTCACGCCAGACGATCTCCTCGTTGAAGGTGATTTCTATCTGTGTTGTGGTTGGGAGATTGGACCAGTCAGCCTGGGGCAGTTGCCGGACGTCGATTACCTTCGGGACGGTTATTGTTTCGAAGGTCGCGGCGGCTTCCTTCAAGGAGACCTGGTAGTGGGTCTCGGCCGCGAAGAGATTAGAGCGGTGCGGGTTGAGGACGACGCGGGTCTTCGCCCAGGGCAGGTCTTGGTGCCAGGGCAGCGGTGCTAGGTGCTCAACCTTGATGTCGGATTCGTCGAGATGCACGGCCGGGCGGATGTCGAGCGACTGCAGCACTTCCTGCTCCGACAGGCTGCCCCGCACCTCCAGGACAATCTCGCCGTCCAGCAACGCCTTCCCCTCTGCCGGATCCCGCTCGACGATCGGGGCAGCGACGGAAACGGGGAACAGCGCTGGGTAGAGTACCAGGAAGAACAAAGCGGCGGCCAGAATTCCTGCTGCAAGCACGGCCGCTATCAGCCGCTGCTTAATCGGGCGGCGCTTCTTATCCGGGCGACGAGGCGGCTCTGTCTCCCCTTTTGGCGAGGCCTTACGCTCCGCCGGATCCGGCCCGACTACCTGCGAAGCAAGCGAATTGGGAAAGAGGCCCGGATAGACGAAAACGAAAAAGAGGAGAGCGGAAAGGAAACTCGCCGCAAGCCCACCCGCAATCAGCCGCCGCCGCTTCATAGAACCGGGCATATTGTCCGCCGGACGCGTGGCCGGTGTCCAGAGCCCCGGGCCGGCTCCTGCGCTAATTCACGAATCGTCTACTCGTGACAGAGTTCAACCGTATCCGTTCGGGCGCGTTATCATATTTCAGGAGACGAGTTATCAGAAGGTCCGTCGTTAGTTTGGCCGAAAAGAACTTCATCCACGGTCGCTGGGCCGATCCGAGGTCCGAGCGGTACCTGGAGCGAGAGAACCCAGCGACCGGGGAGACGATCACCCGCTTTCCAGACTCAGGGCCCCAGGATGTGGCAGATGCCGTGCACGCCGCAGCAGCCGCATTTGAAGCATGGCGGTTCACGCCCGCGCCCAGGCGGGCCGAGATTCTCTTCCGCGCCGCCGAGCTCATGCAGGCGCGCAAGGAGAAACTGGCCCGAGACGTGACCCTGGAGATGGGCAAAGTGCTGCCGGAAGCGCGGGGCGATGTTCAGGAAGCGATCGACATGACGTACTTCCTTGCCGGGGAGGGTCGCCGTCAAGCCGGGCAGGCGATACCCTCGGAGCTGCCGGACAAGATCTGCTTCTCTGTGCGGCAGCCGCACGGCGTCGTCGCCGCCGTTACCCCGTGGAACTTCCCCATGGCGATACCGTGCTGGAAGCTGATGCCTGCGCTTGTCCTGGGAAATACAGTTGTCTTTAAGCCCTCGCCTTATTCGCCGCTAAGCGCCGCTAACCTCGTGGGCATACTAGAGGAGGCCGGATTACCGGCCGGAGTCGTGAACCTCGTGTTCGGCGGCGACCAGACAGGAGCCGCGCTGGTGGAGGAACGCAGGGTGGCGATGGTGTCGTTTACGGGCTCGCTGGAGGTGGGACGGGAAATCGCTGCTTACTGCGCGCGTTACAGCAAGAGAGTGCACCTGGAGTTGGGCGGCAAGAACGCGATCATCGTGCTTGACGATGCCGATATGGACCTGGCGCTGGACGCCGCTGTCTGGAGCGCCTTCGGCACCAGCGGCCAGCGCTGCACGGCTGCAAGCAGGATGATCCTGGAGGAGCGCATTGCTCCTGCCTTCACCGATCAACTCATCACCCGGGCCAGGGCGTTGCGGCTGGGCAACGGGATGGATGCCGACGCTGAGGTTGGCCCGCTGGTCAGCCAGGCGCAGCTCGACAAGGTGGAGCGCTACATGGAGATCGCCCGTGACGAAGGCGCAACAATAGCATGTGGCGGGGCGCGGGCAGCAGGCGATGGCCTTGACGGGGGCTACTTTTTTCAGCCGACAGTGCTTGCGGATGTCGAGCCGGGTATGCGTGTCGCCCAGGAGGAGATATTCGGCCCGGTGACCAGCGTCATAACCTGTTCCGGGGTGGAACGGGCGCTGGAGATCAACAACGGTGTTCAGTTCGGTTTGGTTTCTGCCATCTTCACCCGCGACATGAGCAAAGCATTGCGAGCCATAGAGCGGCTGGATACGGGCATCGTGTACCTGAATGCGGGGACCATCGGCGCTGAGGTCCAGTTGCCCTTCGGTGGCACCCGAGCCACCGGCAACGGTCACCGCGAGGCCGGGCAGGCGGCCCTCGATTCATACAGCGAGTGGAAGAGCGTGTACATCGATTATTCAGGCCGTCTGCAGAAGGCGCAGATCGACCGCTCGGGCGGGGCCAATTGACCGCGGAGCGAACCTCCCACCGGCATGCTGCGTCCGTTAGAACGGCGTCCCCGCGCGAGCCGAAGCCTGACGGCCCTCACTTCGCCCGCGTCGTCATCGAAGCGATCACGCCTGTTGTTGATGCCGGCCGGTTTCCTGCTAAGGCCACGCTCGGCGAGGACGTGATCGTGGAGGCCGATATCTTTACAGACGCCACCGATGCTCTCGCCGCCGCCCTTCATTACCGGCGCGTGGGCGAGAAAGACTGGCATGAGGCGCCCATGCAGCCGCTCCTGAACGACCGTTGGCGTGCCCGCTTCTCTGCAGCCGAGCTGGGCGTTTATGAGTTCATGCTAGAGGCGTGGATCGACCGCTTCGGCACCTGGCAGCGAGACCTGCGGCGCAGACTGGAAGCCGGACAGGATGCGGAGGCCGAATACCAGGCGGGCGCATTGCTAATAGAGGAGGCGGGGCTCGAGGCGGATGATCCGGCGCGAAACACGCTTCGAAAAGCGGCCGCCAGCCTGTCAGCCGGCGGACGCGTAGACGGCCGAGTCTCGATCGCTACCGACGAACGCCTGGCGGAACTGATTTCGCGGCTGAGCGATCGCAGTTCCGGGGCCCGTACAGAACCCGCTTCCCGGGTTCTCGTCGATCCGCCGCTCGCGAGGGTCGGCGCCTGGTACGAGCTGTTCCCTCGTTCCCTTGCCAGGAAGCCGGGCGCGCACGGTGCTTTCAGCGACCTGGAGGCCCGGCTTGCGGAAATCGCTGACATGGGGTTTGACGTTCTCTACCTGCCGCCGATCCATCCTATTGGGCGCAGCCATCGCAAGGGCAAGAACGGCGCCGCGATGGCCGGTCCAGCGGACCCCGGCAGCCCATGGGCAATCGGTTCGGAGGAGGGCGGGCACAAGGCTGTACACCCGCAACTGGGTACGCTGCAGGATTTCCGGCGGCTCGTCGAGCAAGCTCGGGAATCGCACGGGCTGGAAGTGGCTCTTGACCTCGCATATCAGTGCTCGCCGGACCATCCGTATGTCCGAGAGCATCCGGAGTGGTTCCGCCGCCGTCCGGACGGCTCCATTCGTTACGCGGAAAACCCGCCGAAGAAATACGAGGACATCTACCCGTTCGACTTCGAATGCGAAGATTGGTGGGGGCTCTGGCAGGAACTGAAGAGCATACTGGATTTCTGGATCGAGCAGGGCGTCCGCATCTTTCGGGTGGATAATCCCCACACCAAGCCGTTTGCGTTCTGGGAATGGATGATCGGCGAGGTCAAGAGCGCTCATCCGGACGTGATCTTCCTGGCCGAGGCCTTCACGCGGCCCAAGGTGATGTACCGGCTTGCGGAAATCGCTGACATGGGGTTTGACGTTCTCTACCTGCCGCCGATCCATCCTATTGGGCGCAGCCATCGCAAGGGCAAGAACGGCGTCGCGATGGCCGGTCCAGCGGACCCCGGCAGCCCCTGGGCAATCGGTTCGGAGGAGGGCGGGCACAAGGCTGTTCACCCGCGACTGGGCACGCTGCAGGATTTCCGCCGGCTCCTCCAACAAGCCCGGGACGCGCACGGGCTGGAAGTGGCTCTTGACCTCGCATATCAGTGCTCGCCGGACCATCCCTATGTCCGAGAGCATCCGGAGTGGTTCCGCCGCCGTCCGGACGGCTCCATTCGTTACGCGGAAAACCCGCCGAAGAAATACGAGGACATCTACCCGTTCGACTTCGAATGCGAAGATTGATCTGTTACAGCAAGCAGAGCGAGGACGGGGAAAATATTGTTCTCGTGCTGGTGAACCTCGACTCCTCACATGCCCAGTCCGGCTGGGTGCGGCTTCCGCTCGCCGATTGGGGCCTTCCCTCCGAGATGTCGTACGAGGTCGCAGATTTGCTCACAGACGGGACCTACGTGTGGNNNTGCGGAGAGGTGGAGCGCCGAGGCAATGAGAGCGCGAGGAGCGGGGACCGTGCTGCTGGACGACGATCCGCTGTGGTATAAGGACGCGATCGTTTACCAGACGCATGCCCGGGCCTTCTCCGACAGCGATGGCGACGGCATCGGCGATTTTCGCGGCCTGCTCTCCAAGCTGGACTACTTGCAGGACCTGGGCGTAACCGCCCTCTGGCTGCTGCCCTTCTACCCCTCGCCCCTCAAGGACGATGGTTACGATATTTCACACTACACCGCGGTCCATCCCGCTTACGGCTCGCTGCGCGACTTCCAGGCCTTATTGCGGGAAGCGCACCGCCTGGGCCTCCGCGTGATTACGGAGCTGGTCCTCAACCACACCTCGGACCATCATCCCTGGTTTCAGCGCGCCCGGCGCTCGCCGCCGGGTTCACGTCAGCGCGACTTCTACGTCTGGAGCGATGCGCCGGACAAGTACGCAGACGCGCGTGTCATCTTCAAAGACTTCGAATCTTCCAATTGGGCCTGGGACCCAGTGGCGCACGCCTATTACTGGCACCGGTTCTATTCACACCAGCCGGATCTGAACTTCGATAACCCGGAGCTTCGGCGGGCGCTTTTCCAGGTGCTGGACTTCTGGCTGGACATGGGCGTGGACGGCCTGCGCCTGGATGCTGTGCCCTATCTCTACGAACGGGAGGGTACAAGCTGCGAGAACCTGCCTGAAACGCACGCCTTCTTGAAGGATCTCCGCCGGCG
Source organism: Chloroflexota bacterium (assembly GCA_005880055.1). Classification (GTDB taxonomy): domain Bacteria; phylum Chloroflexota; class Dehalococcoidia; order SM23-28-2; family RBG-16-64-32; genus VJS01. The sequence goes on from VBJS01000163.1 coordinate 8,602, forward strand.
CGTGGACGCCGCCTATCCCAATCGCATGCTGCTGGCGGAGGCCAACCAGTGGCCGGACGACGCCCACGCCTACTTTGGGGAAGGCGATGAATGTCACATGGCCTTTCACTTCCCTGTGATGCCCCGCCTTTTCATGGCCGTGCAAATGGAGGACCGCTTCCCGGTGGTGGATATCCTTCAGCAAACCCCCGCTATTCCAGAGAACTGCCAATGGGCTTTGTTCCTCCGGAATCACGACGAACTCACGCTGGAAATGGTGACTGACGAGGACCGCGACTATATGTACCGGGTGTATGCCGAAGACAGGCGCGCCAGGATCAACCTGGGCATCCGCCGGCGGCTGGCGCCGCTGTTGGGCAACAACCGCCGCCGCCTGGAGCTGATGAACGGGCTTCTCTTCTCGTTGCCGGGGTCACCGATCATCTACTACGGCGACGAAATCGGCATGGGTGACAACATTTACCTGGGAGACCGCAATAGCGTTCGCACTCCCATGCAGTGGAGCGGCGACCGCAATGCCGGATTCTCGACAGCAAACCCCCAGAGCCTTTATCTCCCTGTGACGATTGACCCCGAATACCACTACGAGACGGTGAATGTGGAGGCGCAGCAGAGCAATACTCACTCCTTGCTCTGGTGGATGAAGCGCCTGATAGCCCTTCGCAAGCGCTACCGCGCTTTTAGCCGCGGCACGCTGGAGTTCCTCTACCCAGACAACCGCAAGGTGCTGACTTATATCCGCCGTTATGAGGACGAGACCATACTTGTGGTGGCCAACCTCTCCCGCTTTGTACAGTACGTAGAGCTGCACATGGGCGAGTTCAAGGGCGCGGTACCCGTCGAACTGTTCGGGCGCTCCGATTTTCCACCAATTGGGGACCTTCCGTATTTCATCACGCTTGGCCCGCACGCCTTCTACTGGTTCTCGCTCGAGCGGCGGGGCGCCGAGCGGAAGGCGCCGGAATCAGGTGAGGCCGAACCCCGCTTCCCGGCCCTCACGGTAGCGCAAGCGGGACCGGCGCTCTTTCAAGGACGAGGCGCCGCTGCGCTGACGTCCGTGTTGCCTGAGTATTTGCGCTCGCGACGCTGGTTTGGCGGGAAGGCGCAGCCTATCCAGTCCGTTAGCATCCTTGATGTGATCCCCGTCGCGCCGGCCGGGGTGGCCGCCGAAACGCACACGTTGATCCTGAAGGTTGCCTATACGGAAGGCGAACCGCAAAACTATCTCATCTTCGCCGCCATTGCAGTAGGTGAGCGCGCCGAACGGATCCTCAACGAACAGCCCCAGTCTGTCATCGCGCGCCTGCACTTGCGGGGATCAGACGAGAGCGCTGTGCTGTACGAGGCTCTGGGGGATCCCAGCTTTTCGCGCCTGCTTCTAGACGCAATCTCGCGGAGGAGGCGCTTCAAGGGAGCAGTTGGCGAGCTTATTGCCGGTCCCACGCAACTGCTTCGCGGCGGCAAGCTGCCGGACGGCTCCCTGGAGCCGTCGATCATGCGTGGAGAACAGAGCAACACCTCCCTGGTCTACGGCGACAAGTTCGTTCTGAAGGTGTTTCGCCGCCCGGAAGCGGGGACCAACCCGGACCTGGAGATCGGGCGGTTCCTCACGGAACACGCACCCAGCGTGCGGGTCCCACCCGTCAGCGGGTTCCTCGAATACCGTCACAACCGGACAGAGCCGATGACGCTGGGTATTCTGCAGTCTTTCATCCCGAACGAGGGCGACGCCTGGCATTACACACTGGACGCCGTCCGCGACTACCTGGAGCGCGTGGTCACGGAAGTGAGCGGTGTAGACCTGAAAGACATACCTGTTCCGGAGGGTTCGGCCATCGAGCTTGCCGGCCGCGAGTCTTCCAAGCTTGCCGGTGACCTGATCGGAAACTTCCTGCAGACGGCCGCGCTCCTCGGTACGCGCGCCGGCGAATTTCATGCTGCCTTGGGAGCGCCAACGGACGACCCCGCATTTGCGCCAGAGGCGTTCACGCCGTTCGATCAGCGTTCCCTCTATCAGTCCATGAGGACGCTCGCGGCGCGTGTCTTCCCCACGCTGGAGCGTTCCCTGCCCCGTCTGCCCGAGAAAGTGGGCGAAGAGGCCCGGCTACTGCTGGCTCGCCAGGGCGAATTGCTGGAGCGGTTCCGCTCGCTTCTGGACGGCGCCTTGGGCGGAATGCGTATTCGGTGCCACGGCGATTTTCACCTGGGACAGGTGCTATACACCGGCAAGGACTTCGTCATCATCGATTTTGAGGGAGAGCCGGCGCGGCCGCTAGGGGAGCGCCGCTGGAAGCGCCCGCCACTGCGAGATATAGCATCTATGCTGCGGTCATTCGACTACGCGGCACATATTGCGCTTCGCCGGCAGACCGATGCTGGGGCCGTGCACCGGGACCGCCTGTCGTCAATTGAGGCCTGGCTGCAGTTTTGGCAGGCATGGGTCCACGCCGCGTTCCTGCGTTCCTATCTCTCTGTCTTAGGAGGTTCGACGCTATTACCGGAAACACCGGCTGAGATAAGCGCTCTTCTCAATGCTTACGTACTGGACAAGGCGGTGTACGAAGTGGGCTACGAGCTGAACAACCGCCCGGACTGGACTTATATACCCGTCAGAGGGATTCTCCAGCTCTTGGAGACGCAGTGACGGGAGGCAGGCGAAAGGGCGCGCGCGCCACCGCCCAGGCGTCCCGCGATGCGCAGGACAGGCCCGGCACAGGCCTTCTGACGGACGAGGACCTGTATCTCTTCAATGAAGGCAGCCACTTCCGCCTATACGAAAGGCTGGGCGCTCATATCCGCGTGGTGAACGGGCAGGCGGGCGTCCAGTTCGCGGTGTGGGCGCCGAACGCCGAACGCGTCTCCGTGATCGGCGATTTCAATAACTGGACGGACGATGCCGGCCGGTTGCAACCGAGAGGCAGCTCTGGAGTCTGGGAAGGCTTCGTGCCCGGGATCGTGCAGGGCAACCGGTACAAATACCTGATTGCGTCTCGCCTCAAGCGCTACCGAGTGGAGAAGGCCGACCCGTTTGCCTTCCACTCTGAAACGCCACCGAGGACCGCATCCGTCGTCTGGGACCTGGAATACGATTGGCGGGACGACGCGTGGATGCGACAGCGAGCCCATCGCAACGCGCTCGATTCGCCGATGTCCGTGTACGAGCTGCATGTTGGCTCCTGGCGACGAGTGCCGGACGAAGGGAATCGCTCGCTGAGCTACAGGGAGCTGGCGGCGCCACTGACTGCCTACGTGAAGGACATGGGATACACGCATGTCGAATTCATGCCGGTCATGGAGCACCCGTTCTATGGCTCCTGGGGATACCAGGTAACCGCGTACTTCGCCCCGACATCGCGCTACGGCACGCCGCAGGACCTGATGTACCTCATCGATCAGCTTCACAAGGAAGGCATCGGCGTAATCCTGGACTGGGTGCCCTCACATTTCCCCGCCGACGAGCACGGCCTCGCCTTTTTTGATGGCACGCACCTTTATGAACACGCAGACCCTCGCCGCGGCTTTCACCCGGACTGGGGAAGCCTGATCTTCAACTATGGCCGCAAAGAAGTGCAGTCGTTCTTGATTAGCAGCGCGCTCTTCTGGCTCGATAAGTATCACGCCGATGGGCTTCGCGTTGACGGTGTCGCCTCGATGCTCTACCTGGACTATTCGCGGAGTGGACTTCCTCCGGCGCTTCAACACCGAAGCGTATGCGACCTACCCGGATGTCCAGACGGTGGCCGAGGAGTCCACCGCCTGGCCGTCAGTCTCGCGGCCCACATATGCCGGTGGGCTGGGCTTCGGCCTGAAGTGGGATATGGGATGGATGCACGATACTCTGCTCTACATGCGCCGGGAGCCGGTACACCGGCGCTTCCATCACAACGAGTTGAGCTTCAGAATGCTCTACGCCTTCAGCGAGAACTTCCTGCTCGCCCTCTCCCATGACGAAGTTGTCCATGGCAAGGGCTCGTTGATCGGTAAGATGCCGGGCGACGATTGGCAAAAGGCGGCGAACTTACGGCTGTTGCTGGCATACATGTACGCGCAGCCCGGAAAGAAGCTGCTCTTTATGGGTGGCGATTTCGGGCACTGGAAGGAGTGGGACCACGACTCCAGCCTGAGCTGGGAATCGCTCGATCACGATTTTCATCGCGGCATCCAGTCTTGCACGCGAGACCTAAACCGGGTCTACGCGTCCCAGCCGGCTCTTCATCAAAATGATTGCCGGCCGGAAGGTTTTGAGTGGGTGAATGCGAACGACAGCGCGTCTAGCGTTCTGAGCTTTCTGCGAAATGGCGGCGGCGAAGACATCCTTATAGTCTGCAACTTTACGTCTGTTGTCCGGCCCGACTATCGAATCGGCGTCAGCCTCCCGGGATCCTGGCGGCCGCTGTTCAATAGCGATGCAAGCCGGTATGGGGGTAGTACGCCGCCGACGGAATCGAGCGTCAGCAGCGATCCGGTTCCCTTCGGCGGTTGTCTTCACTCCCTGTCACTGGCGCTGCCGCCCCTTGGCGCCGTCTTCCTTAAGCGCGAGACGGCGGAGAACAAATGAGGCGGCGCGAGGACACGCCCCGGTGACGAGCCGCTTCCTATGTATTCACGGGCACTTCTACCAGCCGCCCCGTGAAAATCCCTGGCTGGAGGCAGTTGAGCTTCAAGAATCCGCGTACCCTCATCACGACTGGAATGAGCGGGTAACTGCGGAGTGCTACAGGCCAAACTCCGCCTCGCGCCTGCTTGACGACGAGGGACGGATATTGAAGATCTTGAGCAACTACGGGCGCATGAGCTTCAACTTCGGGCCAACCCTCCTGAAATGGCTGGCCGATCAAGCTCCCGATGTTTACCAGGCGGTGCTGGAAGCCGATCGCTCCAGCATCCAGCGCTTCTCGGGTCACGGGTCTGCCATGGCCCAGGCGTACGGCCACATCATCATGCCGCTAGCATCTTCGCGTGATAAGCGCACACAGGTCTTATGGGGGATACGAGATTTCGAGTACCGGTTCCATCGCCGGCCGGAAGGGATGTGGCTGCCGGAAACGGCGGTGGACCTGGAAACACTGGAGATCATGGCGGCGGCCGGCATCAAATTCACGGTGCTCGCCCCTCACCAGGCGGCGAGCGTTCGCCGCGCCGCTTCCGGAGAATGGCGAGGCGTTGAAGGAGGCGGCATAGAGACAACAATGCCCTACCTCCTGCGGCTGCCCTCCGGACGCTCGATAAGCATCTTCTTCTACGACGGACCCGCCTCGCGGGCCATTGCCTTTGAGCAACTGCTGGACAGCGGCGAGGCTTTGGTCTCCCGGCTCCTGGAATCGTTTTCGACCGATGCCCCGGAGACGCAGCTCGTCCACGTGGCCACCGACGGGGAGAGTTACGGCCACCACCATCGCTTTGGCGAGATGGCGCTCGCCTATGCCCTGGATCAAATCGAGTCCAAGGGTCTCGCGCGGGTGACGAACTACGGCGAGTTTCTTGAGCAGCACCCAGCCGAAAACGAGGTCCGCATCCTCGCGAACAGCTCCTGGAGTTGCCCGCATGGAGTTGAGCGCTGGCGTGGTGATTGCGGCTGCAACACGGGAGAGCACCCAGGCTGGTCGCAGGCCTGGCGCGGCCCGTTGAGGGCGGCCATCGACGGTCTTCGCGAGGAGGTCGACCGCCGATACGGGGAGACGGCGGCCAACCTGCTGCGCGATCCGTGGGCGGCGCGCGCTGATTACATCGACGTTGTGCTGGACCGGCGCGCGCAACAGGCGGCGTTCTTGGAGCGCCACGCTCTCCGCCGGCTGGGCTCCGGGGAAGCGACGAGCGCGCTGAGGCTTCTCGAGCTGCAGCGTCACGCCATGTTGATGTACACCAGCTGCGGCTGGTTCTTCGATGACGTCGCCGGTATAGAGGCCGTGCAGGTGCTGCGTTATGCATGCCGAGTACTGCAACTGGCACGGGACCTCTTCGACGCCGAACTGGAGCCGCCATTCCTTGGCAACCTGGAAGCAGCGAAGAGCAACGATCCACACTACGGAGACGCGCGCCGCGTCTACGAAAGAGATGTTCGCCCGGCCGTCGTGGACTTGCCCGCAGCCGCAGCTCATTTCGCAGCCGCTTCCCTCTTCCACACGCAGACGGACGGGCAGTTCTATTGCTATAGGGCAGATGTCGGAGAGCTGAAACTCTCGCAGTCTGGAGCGGCGCGCCTGGCGCTCGGGCGAGTGGATCTTCGATCTGAGATTACCCTGGAATGCGGTGATTTCGATTTCGCTGCCGTGCATGCGGGAGAGCAACTGCTGGTGGGTGTCCGGCAGCAATCAACTCCCGAGCAATACCATCAGATGCTGGGCCGGGTGGAGGAGCCGCTCGCGCGCGGTGACTTTCAGGCTCTGAGGGACTGGATAACGAGCGAATTCGCGCCCCAGACGTATTCTCTCGCCTCGCTGTGCAAAGACGAGCGGCAGAAGATCATCGATGCAATCGTCCGCGAGAGCATGGCGCAGACAACTGCCGTGCTCGGCGAGATGTATGACCGCCAGGCGCCCGTGATGCGCTTCCTGCTCGACACAACGGCACGACCGTTGCCGCGCGCATTCCTTACAGCGGCAGAAACCGTATTAAGCGCGCGGCTTAGTGATGCTCTTGATCGGCGCGCTATTGACGCGCAGTACGCCGGCCAGGTGCTGGAGGAGGCGCAGCGGTGGAAGGTGAGCCTTGACGAAGCTCTTCTGCGACCGAAATTGGAACAAGCGATAAGCGAGGCGGCGGACGCCTTCCAGGCCGGACCGGAAGAACGCGGCGCGCTGGAGCGCTTTTACCAAATGGTCAGCCTGGGCCGGAAAATGCCGTTTACCCCGAACCTGTGGCAGGCTCAGAACACTTACTGTAAAACCCTGGAGACCGCTTATCCCGCAGCGCAAGCGCGCGCAGCGGCCGGCTGCGCGGACGCGAAAACCTGGGTGCGCAGCTTCATCGCTCTGGGTGAAGCCCTCTCGGTACGCGTAGACTGACGCTCTGCCGGGTCGTACGCACAGCGCATACCCGAGTCTCTGTAACAAGTTTGCAGTGCACCGAATCTTATCTTTCGGAGTGTGGAGCGCTAATCTCCTATCTCGTTCAAATGAGAGTTCTAGTAGTAGACGACGACCCGGACGTTATCGAGATCGTCCATCTTTGCTTCAGCCTCCGTTGGCCGGACGCGGATGTTGTTGCCGCCCGCG
>VBJS01000007.1:0-12265 GCA_005880055.1 Chloroflexota bacterium
CACGCTCAAACCGCGGAACCAGCAGCTCCAGCACAGCGAGGGCCAGGCCGGCTGAGATCACCAGGTCCCCGATGCTGAATGCGCGGAACACAGAAGACACTGGGTCCCAGACAAGCCGGTCGCAGAGGAAATAGAGGCGCGCGTCACCGCGCTGAAGCAGCACGTCCTTGGAGTCCGGCAGCCAGTGCCCTACCACGGCATCGTGAGGCAGTGGCCCCGTCCGCAGGATGGTCTCCGGCGTGATCGCCATGAAGCCCTCGTTTGCGATGATCGCCGCAAAATTCAGGACGAGCCCTACGCCCAGGACCAGGATCCCCGGGTGTCTCAGATTGAAGGCGACGAAGGTGAAAAGCAGGAGATAGGAGCATACAAGAAGCGTCTTTCGGAGGAGTTCAGCATCGCCAATTGGGGCTTTGATGGCGATAAGCTGCAGCATAAATGCAAGAAGCGCCCCGACTCCATAGCGAACCGAGATCCGCTTAAAGTAGAGACGCCGTTTGGCGGTTACCGTATCGGGAGTGTTGCGGGCGCTCCGTACGATGAACAGCCTATCTTGCCTTGAGGCGGGGTGCCCTACCGGATAAAGGGCGCGACTGCCGTCACGACAACAGCGCCTATCACCAGGAGGTAGGCCAGCCGGCTCTTCATGCAAACCCCCCCTTTCTTGTCCGATTACCTAAGGTCTAGGTACGCCATTAGTATCCCAATATGATTGGCCTGTCAAGGGGTTTTCAAAGATTTATCGAAAACTCAAACTATTTTCCGATAATCTGACCAATTATGGTCAAGAAGGGGGTAGCCGCCCCGTTATGCACGGGCATGTGGGCCGGAATCGAAGGCCTGCTGCGAGACGGCGGTCGGGGGGGTGCGCGAAATCTAGCGCGGAGCCTTCAGGGCTCTGTCCGAGGGCTGGAGGGTGGCTCAGGGCGACGCGGGTGATCTCGGGGCGGTGTGCCGGAACGGATCAGCGACACCAGGCGACGACGGCAGGAGTCTGCGGGTGGCCGGCGGGGCGATAAGTCACCACGTGCAAATCGTGAGCGGGACCGCAGGCGCCAGTCAGGATGCGGTGACTGGGGGAGTTAGCCGGGGTGCTGTCCAGGGAGGAGGTCTGTGCACAGCCGTCTCCCTGAACAGCTGCGCCACGCTGGGCGCAATTTGTGATGGCCGGGGTTGTGCTTGTTTGGGCCTGGGTGGGCCAGAGGGATCTGTGGGCGACGCTAAGGACGAGGAGTAGCAGGGCTGTAAAGACGAATACGGCGGGACGCATACAGTCCGTTTCGGAGGATTGGCAACGTTAGAACAGCGGGCTTTGGGCCGCGACAGTGGCCAGGGCGAGCGCCAGCAGAGTGACCATCCAGTTGAGCTTGACCATTTTCATGTTCATCTTCATGTTGTTCACCTCTCTGCGCTCAGTCTCTCAAACGTCTCTCGCCAGGTTCTCGCCGAAAAACTCGCCGCGACGGCGAGCATTGGCGGGAACGCTGATTGATCGGGACCGGTTTAGGAGAACAGCGGGCTCCCGCCGGCGATCGCTGCCAGTGTCAGCGCCACCAGGGTGACCATCCAGTTCAGCCTCAGTGTGTTCATCGGAATTCTCATCTTGCTGTTTCCTTTCTGTTGCCAGTCTCTCAGAGGCCTCTCGCCAGAATCTCGCCGGAACTTTCCTTGTCTCTCGGTTGTCCTCTATGCGCACAGTTTCGCAAGCCCCTCTCGCCGCATTCTCGCCAGAAATTCTCGCCAAGCGTGGCGTAGCATGGCGTAGGGGCGAGGCACCCAGGATCTATCAGGTCGCCGCACATCAGGCGCGACATTGGAGGTCGACTGACTGAAGAGGTCTTCCGGGTGCTTCGCCCCTACATCCGGTGCGATCCCGGCAACCGGATTTGATCGCTACCCCAGCCAGAGCTGGAAGTTGTAGGACTGCGACATTCCTTCGCGGAGGTAGAAGCGGTGGGCGTCCTTGCGCCCCGCGCCGGAGGCCAGCTCAAGGTGCGTGCACCCGTGGGCGCGAGCCCAGTCCGAAGCCTCAGCGAGGAGAGCGGCCCCAACGCCCGTGCTCCGCTGCTCTTGGCTGACGATGAGGTCCTGGAGCCAGCAGCGCTTGCCGTACCGGATCGATTGAATGTCGGCGTAGACTGAGGCCAGGCCGATGGCGTGGTCATCCCTAACGGCGAGCAAAATATCCGCGTCCGCACCCTCCACCGCCGCGCGGAAACCGGTGCTGCTGCGATCGCGGCTGTAATTCGGCGGCCGCGAACCGGGTGGATCAAATAATTCCTCGATGAGATTTAGTACCGCTATCTCGTCAGCGGCTGTCGCCGGTCTCACCTCAATATCGGTGCCGGCGTCTTCAGCTCGACGCACCGTCTGCCCATTTTGTGTACGCCGGCGGCCACTGTCCCCGGCGCTCATACTTCGCCAGCATGCACTGTTGTATCTCGAATTCGAAAAGCTCGTGATCGTCGGGCACAGGGGCGTGATAGGCCGCCTTAAGAGCGGCCCGCCTCACAGAGTCTGTGACCACGCGGGCGCGGCCCGTGACGTAGAACTCGTCGTCCACCTGCTCGGGGGTAAAGGCGTGCATCGCGTAACGGCCGTCGCGGCGGAGGTCGTCGCGCTTCGGGGAAGGAACGATGAAGGCGTAGAGTCCGCCCTCGTCAATCACCGGGCACATTGGATGGAGACGCGGGCCGCCGTCAGCGCGGACTGTGGCGAGGAAACCAAGACCTACGCCGTACTGGTAAAACAGCCGGCGGCCCTCAGCCGCCAGCACTGGGGCGACACGAGCAAATTCCCCCCAGGTGGCCATCGCCGCTGCCTGGTTTAGCCGGCCTTCAGCTTGCGCGCCTCGTCCGTGAAGGCCGGGACAATATCCTTCCAATCGCCGACGACGGCGAAGCGAGACGATTTGAAGATGCTGGCGTCCCCGTCTTTGTTAATCGCCACAATGTTTTTCACCGAAGAGATGCCCGCCATGTGCTGACTGGCGCCGGAGATGCCGACCGCGATGTAAAGGTCGGGAGTCACGACCTTGCCGGTGAGCCCCACCTGGTGGGCGACCGGATACCAGCCCAGGTCGCAGACGGCGCGGCTCGCGCCCACGGCGCCGCCGAGCACGTCCGCCAGCTCCTCGAGTGGTTTGAACCCTTCCGGCCCGCCCAGTCCACGGCCGCCGCTCACCACTACCTTCGCGTCTTCCAGGCGAACGCCTTCCGCCTTCTCCTTGCGCCGCTCCAGGATCTTCGTCCGTACGGCCCCCGCGTCGACACCGGCAGCCTGCTTGACGATTTCGCCCTGGCGCGATGGGTCGGCTTCCAACGGCTCCTGCGATTTGGCGCGGACCGTCGCCATTTGCGGGCTCCCGTTGATCGTGTATCGGGCGCGTGCGCTGCCGCCGTAGCAGGGCCGCTCAGCGAGGAGCTTGTCGCCCTCCATCGAGAGCGCCACGCAGTCCATCGCCACCGCCGTGCCGAGGCGCTGCGCCAGCCGCGGCGCCAGGTCCCGTCCGATCATTGTCTGGCCCAGTAGAAGCACAGCCGGGTCCGCTTCCCGCGTGATCCCTTCAGCGGGCGGCAGGTAAGCGTCGCCTTGATAATTGGCTAGCAGAGGGTCGTCGCAGACGATGACTTTCCCGGCGCCAGCGGCGATGCATTCCTGCGCGAGAGGTTCCACTCCGGAGCCCAGAATGGCGCACGTGACCGGCCCACCCAACCGTGTACCTGTCGCGATAAGCTCCGCGGTGACCGGGTTCAGTTTTGCGTCCTCGGTCGCTTCGCCGAAGACCAGTACTCCGCTTGGCATTGCTACGTCTCCCTCGCTGCCGTCTGTTCCTTCGTTTTCGCGGATCCCATGGGCGGGCAGTCTCCAACCTGCCCCTGCACGGGGCTTAGATGAGTTTTGCCTCTCGCAGGCGCTGCGCTAGTTTGACTGCTTTTTCCTGGGGGCTATCGCCGTCTATGAACTCCGTCTCCACCTTGGTCTCCGGAACAAAGAGCGCTTCCAGGTTCACGCGGTTCTGGGGAGCACTGATGCCGAGATCGGCCAGTGTCCAGGGCTTCACTTCCTTCTTTGCCGCGAGCATTATTTGCCGGAGCTGAGGGTACCGCGGCTCGCCGAGCTCGTTGCTCACAGTGACCACGCAGGGAGTGGGCGATTCCACCGTCTCGAAGCCATCCAGAAGCACCCGCTCCACAGTCACTTTGCCGTCCGCGTACTTGACTTCCTTGGCGATCGTGACCACCGGTATGCCCAGGATCTCTGCAATTGTTGAGCCCACTACACCCATATCCCAGTCCACCGCCTGCCTGCCCGCGATGATCAGGTCGAATGGCGCCACCTTCTGGATCGCCGCCGCCAGCACTTCAGCCGTCGCCCAGTGGTCGGCCCCGTTCGCGGCTGGGCCGTTTATGTGGATACCCTCGTCTGCGCCCATTGCTAGGCAGGGCTTAACCTGGTCCTTGATCCGCAGGGCCGCCTCCACGCCAATGGTATCGAACTGGCTGGGCACCGGCTGGATGCCCGGCACGGGAAGCACCTTCTTGGCGGCCTCGTCCACCTTGAACTGAGAGGCCGGTGTTTCTGGGTCCGGCACCTGCTTGGCCAGACAGATAATGTGGGGCATACGGTTCTCCCTGGTAGACGAACTATGTGACGATTTTCACCGGGTTCGTAGTATAGCACCCGCTAAGTTGCGGGCAACTGAACGCCGAGTACTTGACGGCCTATGCGTCTAGGCGGACTATGAACGGGCACCCTACCACGGTGAACGAGTCATGGAACGCCAACTAAGCGCCGCGCCTGAAAGCACCGACGAGGAGCTTGCAGCCGCCGTCTCGGCTGGGGACCGGCAGGCGTTTGGGACGCTCTACGAGCGGTATTTCCGCGGCCTCTACGACCTCAGCATCAGGATGATGCGTGACCGCGATGCAGCCGCCGATAACGTGCAGAACACGTTCCTGAACGCCTGGCAAAGCCTGAAACAGCGGACAGTGAGCGGCAATGTGCGCGCCTGGCTGTATACCATCGCGCGCAACAACGCGATTAACGAGCTGCGCCGCCGGAACCGCCTCGTCCCCTTGCAATTGCCGGATACGCGCGATGCGCCCGCCCGGGACTACGCACAGGTGGACGGGGCCAAGTTCAGCAACCCCGCCGAAGTCCTCGAAGACCGGGAATTGGTGGACCTGGTCTGGAACTCCGCTGCCGCGCTCAGCCCGCGGGAGTACTCGCTCCTTGACCTGCAGCTCCGTAAGGGCTTGAGCAACGAAGAGATGGCGCAAAGCCTGGGCGTGCCCAGGAGCAACATCTACGTCATGCTCTCTCGCCTGCGCGACTCCCTTGAGGAATCGGTCACCGTCGCTCTTCTCGCACGACGAGGACGGGCTGATTGCGCCGAACTAGATGCGATACTCGGCCCTCAAAGCGGCAGCGGCGTACGTCCGGACCTGCGCCGCGCCGTCCGGCGCCACATTGCGGAATGCCCGGCCTGCCAGCAAAGCCGGAGACGCTACCTGGCCGCGGCGGAGATCTTCTCCGGGCTGGCGCTATTCCCCGTAGACCAGGACATGGCTGCTGCCGTCTGGTTTCGAATCTCAGCGCTATCCGGCGCGGGTGCCGCCATCTTCGCGGCTTTCCACTGGGGGCTCCAGCAAGCAGGCAGTTTGTGGCCGCGGCTGCGCTGGCCGGCTCTCGGCATGGGGGCCACGGGAGCCGCCGTCGCCTCTCTCGTTATAGTGGCGCTGATTTTCTCCGGTGGAGGCAATTCAGAGCCGGAGACCGCGGCGGCACTGCTCGCCGCTACAGGGAGACCGGCCGTCGCTCACTCGCCCAGCGTATCGGCAACCCCCTCGCCGACTCCCACCGAGGCGCCGACGGAAGTGCCGACCTCCGCTCCCGTCGTGGCGGGAGTCGTGAAGGCGCCCGCCCAGGCTCCGGCGCCTCATCGGACGCTGCCCCCGCCGGTAGCGGCGCCCACGCCAAACGCCACCCCGGGACTGCAGCCGATCACTATCAACATCCGGCTCGGAAACTCGCCGAACGGCCTGAACCTGACGAGCAGCCAGACGCTAGCAGCCGTGGTCCTTGACACAGACTCCTTTGCGGCCGGAAGTGTCGATATTGCAACTGTGAGGCTCGGGGGTGCTCCCGTGGCCCGTTCCCAGCCTAGGGACACCAACGGTGACGGTCATATCGATCTGCTGCTCTATTTCGACGTCCGACAGACGAGCATCCCCGCTGATAGCCCCTGGGTCTGCCTCTCCGGCAGCACCATCTCCGGCCAGCGATTCGCCGGCTGCGACACGATCACAATGCTCGGCTCTCCGTAGTCGCCCTCAGGCGCGACACCGCTCGGCTGCTCCTGCCTTACCCTCGATCCTCGCGACGATTCGGTTGTCCGGCCGCGCTGCGCTGTAAGATTTTCGGCCCCCTCCACGTTGTATGGACTGGAGGAACCAGAAATGTCAGCCGACACCCCAAGGGCCGCCCTTCATCGATCCACTCTCCTGGCCGACCGTCACGACGCCCGCGATCAGCCGCCGGCAGCCGGCGCGCGTCCAAAGATCCTCGTCCTGGATTGCGGCAGCGGCCGCCCGCGCGAAGTGATTGACGCCTTCACGCTCGACCGGTTCGACGTAACTTACGCCGAGTGGCCTAGCGGGCTCTACGGGGCACAGGACCGGTACCACGCGATATTGCTTCACGTCCCGCCGTTCAGTTCATCGTTAGCGCGGGTGGTGCGGGCGGCCCGGCTCTCCACCGTGCTTCCGCTTGTCGTTTGCTCTGCCGCCGGCGACGAGCGCCAGGTAATAGCTGCCCTGGAAGCAGGCGCCGATGATTATCTGGTCCTCCCGTTGGGTGCTGCCGAGCTTGCTGCCCGCACCACTGCCCTCGTCAGGCGGGCAGCCCCGGGGCGCGGCAGCGTGGACACGTTGCGCGCCGGAGAGTTCGAAGTCCGGCTCGATGAACAACGGGCCTACCGTAACGGCCGGGCCCTCAGCCTCTCGCCGCTGGAGTTCCGCCTGCTCGCCACGCTCGTCCGGGAGGCCGGTAGCGTCGTCGGTCATGCCATGCTGCTGGCACGAGTATGGGGACCACAGTACGTGGACCAACGCGAATACTTGCGCCTCTACGTCACCTACCTGCGAGCACGTATTGAGGACAATCCGCGGCGGCCGAAATTCATTGTTAACGAGCGCGGCCTGGGCTACCGTTTTCAGGCGGCCGAAGATCCCGAACCAACTGCTGTCTAATTTCGAAACGTCAGACCCGAGAGAGAGGTTCCGAATGCCGCTTGGAAGACCGATTGAGGAATGCTACTGTCCGGACTGCCGTGGACTGCTCATCGATTACACTCGACAGCTGCGCCGGCAACACCCGCCTGAGGAGCGCGGATTCGCCTCTGACTATCTACTGTTGCTCTCGGCCTGGTATGTCCACGAGACACAGGCAGAGTTTGACGCGTTTATAAAGGAGTTCTCTGAACGATCAAGGCGGCTCGAGAAGGCGGCCGAACCCACGGACGATGCCGTCAGGGCCTCCTGATTGCTCGGATGACCAGCCGGCCGTCCTCGCGGTTGAGCGCCGGCGCAATATTCGAAACATCGGCCCGCGCGCAATACTCGACGTCTTCGCCGAGGCCGGCCTCACTCAGTTCGCGAGCATGGTATGCCGAGCCGACGGCCGCCCGCAGATCTCGCTGTGCGACCGAGAAGGCATCACAGGCGAAGCGGGCGGCATCCAGGGGCTGCAGCGCGGGCTCCCGCGTGAGCGCCGCTTGCACGATGGCGCCGGCGCCCAGGGCATCCTCTAGAGTGAACGTGGACCCGCCGTAGGCCGCGGAGCACACCAACGCGATGTCCAGGCCTCGCTCCCCGGCGACCCGCACAGCGGCTTCAGCCACAGCGTTCCGGTTAAGCAGCGATCCGACCAGCAAAACCGGCGCGGCGTCCCCGAACGAGGCCAGGATGCGCGTCCCGTTCGATGTCGCCAGGATCACCGTTCTCCCGGCGATCTCCAGCCGCGCAAATTCAGCCGGAGAGTTGCCGTAATCGAAACCCGGCGGTGGCACAGCGTCCTTCTCGCCGCAGAGCAGACTGTCCGGAAAAAGGTGGTGCAGGCGCCGTGCCTCTGCGATATCCGCCGCCGCCATCACTTCCGCGGCTCCCCCGTCCAGTAGCGTGACGATACTGGAGGAAGCCCGTAGGACGTCGACAACAACACACACGCAGTTAGCCGGATCGAACCGCTGACCGGGCAGGAGGGCGACGTCGATCAGCATGGCAATACTCGCAGCCCGGATTGTTGTAACGCGGGACAGCGGCAGCTGGCCGAAGTCATTGACCGGCCGCTGAACGCTATATACTATGCCAGAGAGCGCCTGAGCGACAGGCGGCTGTATCGCGGCCTCGCCTGAGGGCGCCAGGCGCGGGCCGGTGGCAGGGAGATGGCCAACCATGTTCTCAGAGAAGCTCCGGGAGGCCATCCGGGTGAACAACAGCTTCCTCTGCATCGGGCTTGATCCGGATCCTGAGTACCTCCCTCACCCACATATCCCCTCATTTCTGCAGGAGATCGTCGACGCGACATCTGACATAGCGTGCGCCTACAAGCCCAACTTGGCTTTCTTCGAGGCCCTCGGCCTGGGCGGCATGCAAACCCTGCTGGAGAGCATACGGAGCGTCCCTAAGCACATCCCAATCATTGCCGACGCCAAGCGAGGTGACATTGGCAATACGGACGCGTTCTACGCCAGAGCACTCTTCGATATCTACAAGTTCGATGCCGCCACAGTGAGCGCTTACGGCGGGCACGAAGGCATCAAGCCGTTCCTCGATTACGCCGACCGAGGCATCTTCGTTTGGTGCCGGAGCTCTAATGAGGGAGCGGCCGACATCCAGGACCTGGAGCTGGCCGACGGCCGCCTGATGTACGAAGCGGTCGCTGAAGAGGCGCGCTCCTGGAACTCAGCGGGAAACGTGGGCCTGGTCGTCGGCGCCACCTGGCCGGAGCAGCTGGAGCGGGTGCGAGATATCTGCCCTGACATGCCAATACTGGTGCCCGGCGTCGGTGTGCAGGAGGGAGACCTGGAAGCATCCGTGCAGGCCGCCATGGACCGTCGGGGCGAGGGGTTCCTGATCAACGCCTCGCGCAGCATCCTGTACTCCGCGAGGAACGATGGCTACGCCGGCGCCGCGCGTAAGACGGCCCAAAAGCTGCGCAACCGGATCAACGTTATGCGGGAGGCGGCCCTCGCCCGGCGGTAAAACCATATGATAATGGAGGTGCGCCGCGGCGATGTGGTGCGCCTGCGCAAGGTGCACCCCTGCGGCGGTTTCGATTGGGAGGTGTTCCGCCTGGGAGCTGATATCGGCATCCGCTGCCTCACCTGCGGGCGCCGTGTTCTGCTGGCCCGCAGCATCTTCGAAAAGCGAGTGAAGACCTTCCTCTCCCGAGGCCCTGAGGAGGTTCCGCCGCCCGAATGAACATCACCCCACCCGGTAGCGCGCGCGACATCGTCCGCTCTCGCGCTCTCCTATCCGACCGCAACTTCGGCAGCTTGTGGCTGGCTCAGAGCCTGGCGCAAACAGGTTCCAACGCCATCCTCTTCGCGCTGCTTGTGGTGATTCTGGACATCACCGGCTCCTCCATCCACACCAGTCTTCTTGTCCTCTCATTCATTTTGCCTTCAATACCCCTCGGCATTGTGGTCGGGGTCGTGCTGGACCGGGTAAACAAGGGGCCGGTCCTGCTTGTCACCAGCTTGATTCGGGCCGGGTGCTGCCTGCTGTTTTTCTTCTTCCACACAAACACCTGGGGCATTTACGGGATAAGTTTCGCGTTTTCAACGGCGGGGCTGTTCTTCAACCCGGCAGTCGTCGCCCTCATCCCGTCGCTCGTCTCGCGGGAGCGCCTGGTCTCCGCCAACAGCCTCTACAACTTCACACTGACCGGGTCGCAACTTGCGGGGATCGTATTTCTGGCGCCGATCATCCTCAAGACCATTCATGCAGACGGGATGTTCCTGACAGCCGCCGTCATGTTCACGGCGGCGGCAGCGTTCTCATGGCGCCTGCGAACCCTTCCCGGCGAACGCGAGGTGCCGGGCGCACCCGTGACCGAAAGGGGCGCCATTCATGTCGAGTTCAGAGAGAGCTGGCGCGCCATCCTGGCGGACCGCCGCTCTACCCTCGCGCTCTCGCAATTGATCATGAGCAGCACGCTGGTGCTACTCTTCGCCATTCTCATCCCGCGCTACATGAAAGATATTCTGGGTGTGCCGCCGGATAACTCCGCCTTCGTCTTCGCTCCAACAGGCATCGGCGCGCTGGTTGGACTGCGCTTTCTCCCCTCATTCACGAGGCGAGGCAAGAACCGGACGGTTGTCATCGGCCTTGTCGGGATTGCCGTGTGCCTTGCCCTGCTCGCCCTCGTCCATCCTATCGCCAACGTCACTGAGCAGGCGCCGGGATCCGACTACTTCATCCGGCAGCTCCGCGTATCTCTCCTCCAGGCCTTGACCATGAGCTTCGCCGCGCCCATGGGGTTCTTCTACTCCCTTCTGAACGCGCCTGCGCAGACAATTCTTCATGAGCGGGCCCCCGCCGATATGCGCGGACGCATCTTCGCCACGCAGGTCATCTCGGCCAACTTCATCTCGCTGTTGCCCCTGTTCGTCTTCGGCGCTGTCACGGACTGGCTGCACGTCACCGTCGTGCTGCTTCTCATTTCCATCGGTTTGCTGGCGATGGCGGCGCTGAGCCACGCCGTCGGCCGGGAGGGCGATGAGGAGGAGGCCGGCGAACCTCCAGGTGAGGGCCGCGGGCGGCCTGAACAGGCCCCCGCGCAGGTACCCGCGGCGTTTGACACCTCAAGGGGCGTTAGATAGACTTTGGGAGCAACGACCAGGGAGGTGGCAGTGTGGTCGAGTTGACCATCGAAAGCATACGGGTCAGTCTGATGAACTACCAACGAGTAGTCATCCTGAAGGAAAAAGACTCGGACCGCTACCTCCCGATTTGGATCGGACCGGCGGAGGCTGACGCGATTGCCGTCAGGCTCCAGGAAGTAGCCGTCGCCCGGCCCCTTACGCATGACCTCCTCCGCTCTGTCATCGATAGCCTCGGCGCCAGCGTTGAATACGTCGTCGTGAACGAGCTCTCCAACGACACCTTCTTCGCCCGCATCATGCTTCAAGTGGACGGGCGCAACATGGAGATAGACTCCCGCCCCAGCGATGCCATCGCCCTGGCCGTTCGCGTGCAGGTGCCGATCTTCGCGGACGAGTCCGTTCTCGAGAAGGCCGGTGTCAAGCTGGACGAAGAAGGCAAAGCGCTCGAGGCCCTGACCGGCGAAGGCGCAGACCAGCCCCGCGAAGTCTCCCCGGAAGAACTCGAAAAGCTGAGTCCCTTTCGCGACGTGATCGAAGGCCTGGACCTGGAAGACTTCGGCAAGAAGTCCTGATCACGGCGAACGATCCCGATAAGCGCAGGCAGGGGGAGGAAGGAAGCAACTCCGTGGTCTGCGCGCCTGTCGCTTGACGGGCGTTTGTGATAATCTTCGCAATTGGCTGGGGCCGGCGAGCCGTGTAACGCGGTGGAGGACCGGATGCCGTGAAACGAATACCCGCCGCAGTGAGCCTCCTGGGAATCGGCTGGTATTTCGCACTCAGCATCGTCGGAGGAATTGGCGGCGGCCTGCTCCTTGATAGCTGGTTGGGAAGCAAGCCGCTGTTTACCCTCGTAGGTCTACTCGCTGGACTTGTCCTGGCTTTCTGGGGCGGGTACAAACTCTTGATGCAGGTGATGGCCAGAAGGGACTCATAGGGAGACGCCGACCGTGTTCAGCAGTAGAAGGGTCTTAATCATCGCGCTGATCGTGCTTGCCCTCGTCGGCTTCGTTTTCCTGCGCGGGCCCATACCGCACATCACCATCAAGCCCGAGGACCTGTTCGATGTCGGCCCCATAACGATCACCAACACCATGCTCACGTCCTGGCTGATCGTTCTCGCCCTGATTGGGATGACTCTGCTCGCCACCCGGCGCTGGGAGATGGTGCCCAGGGGGGTCCAGAATTTCGTGGAGGCGATAGTTGAGGCGTTCTACAACCTGGTGGTGAACGTCGCCGGCGAGAAGAACGGCCGCCGGTTCTTCCCTATCGTGGCCACAATCTTCTTCTTCGTGCTAGCGTTCAACTGGTTTTCACTGCTCCCGGTGTTCAATGTAATCGGGAAGGTGGACGAGCAGGAGACCGGCTTCGTCTTCG
>VBJS01000007.1:12331-34022 GCA_005880055.1 Chloroflexota bacterium
CCAAGGAGCATTACGAGCGCGTGAGCACCGAAGGGAAGAAAGTGGGCGAACTTGTGCCCTTCCTGCGCGGACCCAATACCGACGTCAACACTCCTCTGGCGCTCGCCATCATTTCTGCTATCGCCGTCGAGACGTGGGGAATCAGCTCGCTCGGCCTGTTCCGCTACGGCAGCAAGTTCTTCCGGCCCGGCCAGTTTTTCCGCGGCCTTTTCCGATTCAATTTCGGAATGATGATCGAGGGTGTCATCGAAGGTTTCGTCGGTTTCCTGGAACTCGTCTCGGAGCTCGTGCGATTGCTCAGCTTCACCGCCCGTCTCTTCGGCAACATGTTCGCCGGCGAGGTCGTTATTCTCATGTTCATCTTCCTCGTCCCCGGCGTCATCCCCGTCATCTTCTACGGGCTGGAGCTCTTTGTCGGCGTCATTCAGGCGTTCATCTTCGCAATGCTTACATTGGTCTTCGGTGTCATGGCCGTAGCCGCGCACGACACGGGGCATGAGGACGAGCACGCCAATATCCGCGAGGCCACAGTAGAGGGCGCGACCGAGGCCGCTCTCGAGCAACCTATCTAGGGGCGATACGATTACTCGCTTCGCATCAGCAATCGATCCAGCAAGGAGGGAATAAATGGACCTGCTACTTTCGCTGATTCCGCCGGCGGTGGATGCCCTGCACCAAGTGTCGCAGCAGAGCACCAACATCGCTATCACGGACAAGGCGATCAAGTACATCGGCGCCGGCATGGCGATGGGCTTTGGCGCTCTCGGCCCGGCGCTGGCCATCGGCAATCTCGTCGGCCGGGCGCTGGACGCTCTCGGCCGCAATCCGGAGGCTCAGCCCGTCATCCAGACGAATATGATCCTTGGTCTCGCCTTCGCCGAGGCCATCGGCATCTATGCCCTGGTGACCGCAGTGATGATCGGGTTCGTGTTCTAAAATACGCCTTGTGGCCCAAAGGGAAGGGAAGCGGCAGCTATGGAACCTGTGATCCTCGGCATCGGCTCTCTGGGCTTTAACCTGCCCGCGCTGATCTCACAGCTCCTGGCGTTCGGCTTACTGCTCCTGATCTTTCGCGCCTTCCTCTACAAGCCCCTCCTGCGCGTCCTCGACGAGCGCAAGAAGCGCATCGAGGAGGGACTGGAAGCGTCGGAAGAGGCCAAGCGCCGCCTCTCGCAGACGGAGCAGGAAGTCGCGCGCGAGATCGACAGGGCGCGGCAAGAAGGGCAGGCGCTCGTCGGCCAGGCCCAGCAGGTGTCGGCCCGCATCCAGGAGGAAGCCCGCCAGGGCGCCCGTACTGAGGCAGAGCAACTGCTCGAGCGCGCGCGCACCGAAATCGGACTAGAGCGCGATGCCGCCATCGCCGAACTGCGCAAGGAGTTCGCTGGCCTCACGATCATCGCGGCGGAGCGCGTGATCAAGAAGAACCTGGACCCGGCGACGCATCGGCAACTCATCCAGGAGGTGCTTGCCGAAGCGCCCGTGGACGGCGGCGGCGAGAAGTCTTGATCAGAGACCCGGCCGCCAAGCGCTACGCGGAGGCTGCTTACCTCGTGGCGACCGAAGAGGGCAACGAGGCTGCCTGGTTGGACGGCCTGACCCTGATGGCGGGACTGTTCGGCGACCCTCAGGCCCAGGCCTTCCTGGAAAACAGCCGCGTTCCGGCGGAGGGTAAGGCGCAGCTTGTGGAGAAGGGTCTGACCGGCGTCGATCCCCTCGTCTTGAACCTCGCCCGGCTCCTTTTGAGGCGCCGCAAGACCTCGCTGGCGCCACAAATCAGAGACGCGTTCCAGGAGCTGACCGACGAGGCACGCGGCATTCGCCACGCCACTGTCACCTCCGCCGTCGCGCTCTCGCCTGACGATTTGAGAGCCGTGACCGATAAAGTCGGCCAGATGACCGGCGGGCGGGTGGAGGTGCAAACACGGGTGGATGAGAGCATCCTCGGCGGCCTCGTTGTGCGAATCGGCGATAGGCTGATTGATGGCAGCACCAGGAGCCGGCTGCTGGCGCTGAAGCGTCAGCTGGAGGGCGTGCCTTCATGACGGTGTCGAAGCCCGCCGTCCTGCGGCAGCTGGACGAGGCGTGGCTCGAACTGCAGGACGTCCTCGGCTCGCTCTCCGACTCCGAGATGCTCCAGCCCGGCGTTGTGGATCAGTGGTCAGTGAAAGACCTTCTCGGCCATATCGCTTTCTGGGCGAATAAAGCGGCGAGTGACCTGAAAGCGATCGCCGACGGCCGGGACGATGATGTGATGCCGCCAGATGACGAACAGATGACGAATGTATGGAACGCACGCGAGGCTGCGGCACGACAGGACAGACCGCTTGGCGAGCTGCGGGATGAGTGCGATCGAAGCTACGCCGCCGCGCGGGCCGCGCTGGAGGCGTTGCCGGAAGACAGGCTGGAGGCAGAAGTGAAGGGGACAAAGACGTTCTTTCGCTTCGGCGGTGACACCTTCGCGCACTACAAGGAACACGCGGGACAGATCCGCGCCTGGCAACGGCAACTGGAGACAACCGAGGGATAAGACCTGAAGGAGCGGCAGCATGGCGGTTAGACCTGAAGAGATCGCGTCGATAATCCGGCAGCAGATCGAGCAATTCGGCGGCGGCATCACCGCCGTCGATGTGGGCAGCGTGGTTGACGCCGGCGACGGCATCGCCCGGATATACGGGCTCCGGAACGCCATGTACAGCGAACTCCTGGAATTCCACACCCGGGATGCGGGCGGCGGCGAGAGGACACTGATGGGCATGGCGCTGAACCTGGAGGAAGACGTGGTCGGCGCCATCATCCTCGGCGACTACACAGCGATTAAGGAAGGCGACGAGGTCCGGTCTACCGGCCGCATCATCGAGGTGCCGGTGGGCGAGGCGCTGATCGGACGCGTCGTCGATCCGCTCGGCCAGCCGCTGGACGGCAGGGGCCCGGCCAAGACTACCGGCAGCCGGCCCGTGGAGCGGATTGCGCCCAACGTGGTCGTTCGCGAGAGCGTGAACACACCCGTCCACACGGGCATCAAATCGATCGATGCGATGATCCCCATCGGCAGAGGGCAGCGCGAGCTGATCATCGGCGACCGTTTCACCGGCAAGACGGCGATCTGCCTGGACACGATAATCGCGCAGAAGGGCGGCGATCTGATATGCATCTACGTCGCGATCGGCCAGCAGGCGTCCAAGGTCGCCCAGGTCGTCGGCATTCTCGAGGAGCACGGCGCCATGGGCCATACCATCGTCGTCGCAGCCAACGCCTCGGACGCTGCGGCGCTCCAGTACCTGGCCCCGTACGCCGGCTGCGCCATGGGCGAAGAGTTCCTTGACAACGGGAAGGAAGCGCTGATCATCTACGATGACCTCTCCAAGCACGCCTGGGCCTATCGGCAGATGTCGCTCCTGCTGCGCCGGCCGCCGGGCCGCGAAGCCTATCCCGGCGATGTCTTCTACCTGCACAGCCGGCTGCTGGAACGCGCCGCCAAGCTGGCGCCCGAACACGGGGGCGGCTCGCTTACTGCACTGCCCATCATCGAGACCCAGGCTGGAGACGTCTCCGCGTACGTGCCGACGAACGTCATCTCAATCACCGACGGCCAGATCTACTTGGAGGGCGACCTCTTCGCCGCGGGCATCCGTCCGGCAATCAACGCCGGACTGTCCGTATCGCGAGTGGGCGGCGCCGCACAAACGAAAGCAACGCGTCAGGTCGCGGGCGGTATGCGTCTGGACCTCGCGCAGTACCGCAACTTGGCCGCCTTCGCGCAGTTCGGAACGTCAGACCTGGACGCTGCCACGCGCCGCCAGCTGGGGCGCGGGCAGCGGCTGACGGAGATCCTCAAGCAGCCGCAGTTCCAGCCGCTTACGCTGGGACAGGAGGTATCGATCATCTACGCGGCCACAAACGGCTTCCTGGACGACGTGGAGGTAGCGAAAGTGCGGGCCTTCGAGGAGGCGTTCCACCGCTACATGGAATCCAACCAGCCGGAGGTCCTCAAAGGGATCGAAGGCGCGAAGACGATTGAGCCGGACAACGAAGGCAAGCTGAAGGAAGCGATCCAGCAGTTCAAGCAAACGGTGCCGTACTAGGGCTAGGAACAAGGAACGCAGGAACCAAGAACAATGGACGGGCACGCGCGATGATTGCAGGGGCAAAGCGTCATACCTCTACTGTTCCCTGTTCCCTGTTCCCTGTTCCGAGCGGCGGGGCGGTTCGGGGCTGACCCATGCCGGGCCAACTGCGAGAAATCCGCCGCCGGATTCGCTCCGTGCAGAGCACGGCCAAGATCACGCACGCGATGGAGCTTGTCGCTGCTTCCAAGATGCGGCGGGCGCAGCAGAACGCCATCGCCGGCCGGCCGTACGCGGAGAAGATGCGCTTCGTCCTCGCCGACCTTGCTGAAACCATCCCGCTCATTGATCCCGATGAGTTGGACCCGCTGCTCAGGACCCGCCCGGAAAAGCGCGCGGTCGAACTCGTGTTGGTCACGCCAGATCGCGGCCTTTCCGGCGGCCTGCCGGCCACGCTCAACCGCCGCGCTGCTCAGTTCATCCTGGAGCAAGCGGACGTGCCGGTACGCGTGATCGCAGTCGGCAAAAAGGGCCGCGACTTTATGCGCCGGACCGGCCAGAATGTAGTAGCGGAGTTCATCGCCATTGGCGACTACCCGGGCTACGAGGACGTCCGGCCCATCGCCCAGATCGCCGCCGAAGATTTCGTAGAGGGCCGCGCCGACGAGGTCGTAATTCTCTACGCGCGCTTCGTGAACACAGTGGTCCAGCGGCCGGAGATATTCCGCCTTCTGCCGGTGGAGCCGCCGCAGGACAAGTCAACCAACCGCATCGATTACATCTACGAGCCGGGCCGCGCGGAAGTGCTCGCTGAGCTGCTTCCGCGCTATATTGAGCGACAAGTGTACGACGCCGTACTTGAGGCGATCGCCAGCGAACAGTCCGCCCGTATGGTCGCCATGCGCAACGCCACGGACAACGCGAATGAACTCATCCGCGACCTCACGCTCGTCTACAACAAGGCCCGCCAGGAAAGCATCACCAGCGAACTACTGGATATCACCGGCGGCGTGGAAGCGCTGCGAACCTAAGCCGATGAAGCAAGGATTCAGGACCCGGGAGCGAGCGATGCCGGAACAAGGAACCAGGAACAAGGAACAAGAAGGTATACGGCCGGGATTCTGGAAGCTTCGCGCCTTTCAGAAAGCGGATGACCTAGCATCGGAAGTCCACGGGCTCTTCAGACAGTTGCCGTCTCGTGACAATTGGTTTCGCTCTCAAATCCTAAGGGCTGGCCTCTCTGTCCCGACGAACATCGCCGAGGGATGCGGCCCCGGCACAGCCGCCGATCGCGTCCGCTTCTTCGAGATTGCCGCTCGCTCCCTCAATGAGGTGGAGTACCTGTTGCATTTCGCGGCCCGCAACGACATCCTCCCTCATGCGGACATAGAGTCGGTTCGTGCAAAGGCTCGCTCGCCGGAGGGCTGGCAACGCGGCATGGTACGCGACGAGGCGGCGAATACGTGCCTGAAATCGACGATGAGTAAACCTCGAGTTCACGTTCTCGCCCCAAACGATCTATCCCTGTTCCCTGTCGTTGTTCCGTGTTCCTGATCGGAGGTAACCATGCCTAAAGGCAGCAAAGGCAGCGTGGTGCAGGTCATCGGAACCGTTGTCGATGTTGAATTTCCGGCCGAGGCGCTGCCCGGTATCTACAGCGCCATCGAGATAAACCAGGAATCCAACGGCAATAAGCTTATTGCTGAGGTGCAGCAGCACCTGGGCAACAACTGGGTACGTTGCCTCACCATGGACACAACCGACGGTCTGCGCCGCGGCGCCGAAGCCGTCGATACCGGAGAGCCGATCAAGGTGCCCGTCGGTCAGCCGGTGCTGGGCCGCCTGTTCAACGTCCTCGGGCAGCCGCTGGACGGGCTGGGCGAAGTGAAATCGGACGAGCACTGGCCCATCCACCGGCCGGCGCCGACCTTCGAGGAACGTGAGAGCACGCCGCAGGTGCTGGAGACCGGCCTGAAAGTGCTTGACCTTGTCTCGCCCTTCACGAAAGGCGGCAAAGTGGGCGCTTACGGCGGCGCCGGCACAGGCAAGACCGTGATCATCCAGGAGTTGATCCGCAACATCGCCAGCGAGCACGGCGGATTCTCAGTCTTCGCCGGCGTCGGCGAGCGCTCCCGCGAAGGCAACGACATGTGGCACGACATGAAGGAGACCGGCGTAATCGACAAGACCGCCCTCGTCTTCGGCCAGATGAACGAGCCGCCCGGCGTCCGCGCCCGCGTCGGCCTGACCGGCGTGACGATGGCCGAGTACTTCCGGGATGTCGAAGGCCAGGACGTGCTGCTTTTTATCGATAACGTCTACCGCTACATCCTCGCCAACATGGAGGTCTCTGCGCTCCTCGGCCGCATGCCGTCCGCCGTCGGTTACCAGCCGACGTTGGCGACGGACATGGGCGCGCTCGAAGAGCGGATCACCTCCACCAAGCGCGGTTCCATCACGTCCTTCCAGGCCATCTACGTACCCGCCGACGACTACACCGACCCGGGGATCGTCACCACGTTCGGGCACCTGGACGCCGTTATCTCGCTGGACCGGGCGCTTGTCGAGCAGGCGCTCTACCCGGCTGTCGACCCCCTGGCGTCGTTCTCGCGCATCCTGGACCCGCGTCTTGTCGGCGACGACCACTACAACGCCGCCCGCGGTGTGCAGGCCGTCCTCCAGCGATACAGGGAGTTGCAGGACATCATCGCCATCCTCGGCGTCGAGGAGCTTTCGGAGGAAGACAAGTTGGCTGTCGCCCGCGCGCGCCGAGTTCAGCGCTTCCTCACGCAGCCCATGTTCGTCGCCGAGGTCTTCACCGGCCGGGAGGGACGCTATGTCCCGGTCAAAGAGACGGTCCGCGGGTTTAACGATATTCTCGAGGGCAAGTGAGACCATCTGCCGGAGCAGGCGTTCTATATGGTAGGGGCCATCGATGAGGCGGCAGAGCCGCCGAGCGCCTCGTCTACTCAGACGAAGGCGTCGACGAAGTCGTGGCGCCGGGCATCGAAGGCGAGCTCACTGTCCTCCCGATGCACGCCCCGCTGCTGACGATGATCAAGCCGGGCATCATGCGCCTCGTCAAAGGCGGCGCGGACACGGACCTGGCGGTGACCGGCGGCTTCCTGGAAGTCCGCGACGACCAGGTGACGATTCTGGCGGACGCGGCCGAGCGTGCCGAGGAGATCGACGTTGTCCGCGCCGAGGAGGCCAGGCGTCGCGCCGAACGCGCGTTGCAAGAGCGCGAGTCGGAAATCAGCCTGGCGCAGGCATCCGCCGAACTACAGCGGGCGCTCGTGCGGCTGAAGGCGGCCGAGCGCCGGCGCCGGCGCGGAGGCCCGCGCCCCGGGCAGCCGGGCGTCTAGCGGGCGAGGGCGAGATGACCGCCGAGAGCAAAGGCGGGACGCTGCTGATAGAGGGCGGTCACCCACTGCGCGGCAGCGTTCACGTAAGCGGCTCCAAGAACGCCACGCTGGGGGCCATGGCCGCCGCCCTCCTTGTCCCGGATGACTGCGTCCTGGAGAACGTGCCCCAAATCGGGGATGTCGAACAGATGGCGCGCGTCTTGCGCAGCCTGGGAGCCGCAGTGCAATGGCAAGATGCGCATCAGCTTCGCATTAACGCATCTGACCTGCACGACTCCTCGCCGCCCACCGAGCTCGTCGGCAATCTGCGCGGCAGTTTCCTCGTGATGGGCGCCCTCCTCGCCCGCCTGGGTGAAGCCGCCTGCTCGCCGCCCGGTGGAGACGTCATCGGTCAGCGGCCAATTGACGTGCACCTCAACGGCCTCGCTGCCCTGGGAGCCGATGTCAGCCAGCAAGGCGACAAGTTCGTGGCGAGCGCTGCACGCCTGACCGGCGCAACGTTCTTCGCGGATTATCCCAGCGTGCTCGGCACCCAGAACATGATGCTGGCAGGCGTAACCGCGGAGGGAACAACTACGGTCGTCAATGCCGCTGCGGAACCCGAGGTGCAGGGCTTGGCCGGCATACTCAATGCGATGGGTGGGCGCATCTCCGGCGCCGGCACACATACGATCACTATAGACGGCGTTCGCGAGTTGCGAGGCACCCGGTACCGCATCATACCCGACCGCCTGGAGGTCGGGACATACGCGATCGCCGGTGCCATTTCCCAGGGCGAAGTGACGGTCCGCGGGGGCTGCCTTGAGCACCTCACATCGTTCCTGTCCAAGATGCGAGAAACGGGCGTAGAGCTGCATGAAGAGGACGGCGCTCTTTGCGTGGAGGGTGCGGCGGCGCTCAAATCGATCTCCCTCCAGGCGCTGCCTTACCCCGGCCTCGCCACCGATTTGCAGGCGCCGATGGCTGCGCTATTAACCCAGGCCCACGGCGTGTCCTACGTACATGAGCGCGTGTTCGATAACCGCCTCCTCTACGTCAGCGAATTACGCAAGATGGGCGCCGAAGTGGTGACTACCGGCACCACCACTGCTATCATTAGCGGGCCTACCCCTTTGGTCGGCGCCAGCGTTCGTGCCCTCGACGTCCGCGCCGGGGCGGCGCTCATCCTCGCTGCGCTCGCTGCCCGCGGCCGCACGGAGATCAGTGATATCTACCACGTGGACCGCGGCTACGAACGTATCGATGAGAAGCTGAGTAATATGGGTGCGGTTATCGAAAGGCGCTGAATGTTCGGCAAGCGCATAGGGGTTGACCTCGGAACGGCGAATGTCCTCGTCTACGTCAAAGGCCGCGGCATCGTCATAGCAGAGCCAGCGGTCGTAGCCGTCGCTCAACGTGACAACAGCATCGTGGCGGTCGGCGCTGACGCGCGTGAGATGCTGGGGCGTACGCCGGGCGCGATTCAGGTCATCCGCCCGATGCGCGAAGGCGTCATCGCCGACTACGTTACGACCGAGGCGATGCTGCGCTACTTCATCAGCCGCGTCATCGGCCGCATGGCGTTCGTCAAGCCTGAGGTTATGATCTGTGTTCCTGCCGGCGTCACCGGTGTCGAGCAACGCGCGGTGCAGGACGCCGCGGAGGCGGCAGGCGCCCGGCGACCCGCGAATATCATCCCCGAACCGCTGGCCGCCGCCATCGGGGCGCGCATACCGGTCAGCGCACCGCAGGGGCACATGGTGGTGGACATCGGCGGCGGCCGAACAGAAGCGGCCATCATCTCTATGTACGGTATCGTCGTAACGGAATCCGTCCGCGTGGCGGGCGATCGCCTGGACGACGCCATTGCCTCGTACGTAAAGCGGCGCTACAACCTCATCATCGGCGACCGCACGGCAGAAGAGTTGAAGATTGCCATTGGCAGCGCCCTGCCGCTTGACGAGGACTTGATCTACCAGGTGCGCGGCCGGGACCAGATAACCGGCCTCCCGCGCACTATCACGGTGACCTCTACAGATATCTCGCAGGCCATCCAGGACTCGCTCCAGTCCATCATTGGTGCCGTGCGATCCGTCCTGGAACGAACGCCGCCGGAGCTGGCGTCTGATGTCGTGGACCGGGGGATCGTCCTTACGGGCGGCACCGCGCTCCTGCGCAGCCTGGACCGCCTGATCACACAGGAGATCGGCATCCCCTGCTATATCGCAGACAATCCGCTTGAATGCGTGGCCATGGGCGCCGGCATCGCACTGGACCACCTGGACTTGATCAAGCGCGCCCAGCCCGCTGAAGGCGAGTGGCTGGTATCGTTCTGAGCGCTCGCTCGATCAGCGCTTAACGGGGTCGGCTATTTGGCTGAGGCCGCGCTC
Organism: Chloroflexota bacterium; assembly: GCA_005880055.1. Taxonomy (GTDB): domain Bacteria; phylum Chloroflexota; class Dehalococcoidia; order SM23-28-2; family RBG-16-64-32; genus VJS01. Next base: position 22,130 of record VBJS01000007.1, read on the forward strand.
TGCTTCAGGTAATAAGTCATCCCCTGCAACGCCAGCACCGGGTCGATGCGCTTGATTCGGACCCCGCGAGGCACACGGCCCGCTATGGGAGCGTAGTTCAGAATCGCCTTCACACCACAGCGTACTAGAGCGTCGATCACATCCTGCGCTTGGTCTCCCGGCACCGCTACAATTCCCACATCCACGCTACTTGCTCGAAGGACCGCTTCCAGTTCTGCCGTGTCGCGCACGACCAGCCCGTCAACTCTCTGGCCGATGATGCGCGGATTTGAATCGAACGCTTCGACGATGCGGAACCCCTGCGGCGTGAACCCCTCGTAGCCTACGATCGCCCTGCCCAGCCGTCCCACCCCTACCAGGGCCATGCGCCACTGGCGGTTCAGACCGATGATGCGCCTCAGTTCGTCCAGCAGCTGGCGAACGTTGTACCCGCGCCCCTGCTTGCCAAACCGGCCGAACCAGCTTAGGTCCTTCCGCAACTGAGCGGCAGATACATCCAGCAGGCTGCCCAATTCCTGGGAGCTAACAACCTGCCGGCCCTGCTCCTCCAGCGAGGCGAGAGTCCGGGCATATTGGGGTAGTCGCTCGACGACACCGGCCGGAATTCTCGCCGGGTTATAAGGATTGCTAATCACTGCGATTGGTCGTACCTATTTTCACAAACTACCTCACGATTTTATGCATCAGCCTTCGGCGTCGTCAACAAAGACGGCGGCCGGTGAACAGCGGTTACCGACGAGACTCGTATAAAACGCGGATGCGGCACCCGGCGCTTGGCCGCCTGAGGTAACGGTTGCCTTAAACCCGCGTCTTATCCCGTGAAACGGTATTCATCAGCGCTCGCAGGCGTTGTGAGGGATCCGATATGGATAAACAAGACCAAAACCCAAACATTCAGCAGCCGCACCCGGGCCAAGCTCCGTCGCCACATACCATTGTCCAGAAGGCGCCGGGCACTCAGCCAGCTGCCTCTGCTCCGACGCACCCCGCCGGTTTTCCAGGGCACGATGGCGGCTTTGAAGACGACGGCGAGCCGAGGGAAGAGGCCGGCTCCTTTACTCAGTTCATTCGCAGCGCAACAGCGACGCGGGACCTGGACTCTCCCGATTCGATCCTTCCACATCAGCCGCGAACCCTGGTTGACGTTGGCCTCTCCAAGGCGTTTCTTACCGACCTCGCGCTCAAGATCATTCATTACTCTGGCACGCCTTCGCTCGCCCAGTTGATCCGCCGCTTGGGCCTGGGGCCGACGGTTGTTCAACAGATGGTCACAATCCTTACCGAGGAGCGATTGATCGAAGTTCTCAGCCAGTCTGACCTCTATACCGGAAACTATCGCTACCGGTTGTCCGAGCGCGGTAGCGAGCGCGTTTCCCAGGCTCTTGAGCGCAGCCGCTACGCCGGCCCGGCACCAGTGACAGCTGAGCAATACAGTGAGGCAATGCGCCGGCTGCACGCCCACAAACAGGAATTCTCCCGGGCGCGGATTAAGAGCCTTCTCAATGAGCTCGTGCTGTCAGGCGATGTCTCCGATGCTGTCGCCCGGGCGCTTTTCTCCGGCAAAGCGACCCTGTTTTACGGCCCCTCCGGCAACGGAAAGACGAGCGTTCTGGAACGCTACGCCAGCGACATGGACGGGCTCTCAATCGTCCCCTATGCAATCTATGCCTATGGACAGACCATCCGCGTGTTCGATCAGTCGATTCACCAGCCGCTGGAAGAACTGGACAACAGTAACATGACCAGAGACGACTCCAAGCTGGACCGCCGCTGGGTGCTCATTCAACGCCCGGCCATCGTGCTCGGGGCGGAGATGGGCCGCGAGGCGCTGGATATGGCCTATGACCCGCAGGCACGCTTCTATCAGGCGCCGCCGCATATCAAGGCCCAGGGCGGCGTCCTCGTCGTCGATGACTTCGGCCGGCAAAAGATGGACGCCCGCGACCTACTCACCCGCCTGCTAATTCCGCTGGAGCGCGGAGTCGATACCCTCGCTTTGGCTACCGGCGAGAAACTCACAGTCCCCTTCTCGGAGCAGCTGCTGTTCGCCACCAACATCCCAATCAAAAGACTGGCCGATGACTCGCTCCTCCGGCGCATCCTCTACAAGGTGGAAGTCACCCATCCCCAGCCGCTGGAGTTCACCGAAATCCTCCGCCGGCTCTGTCGCCAGAAGCACGTCCTTGTCTCTGATGGCGCGCTCGAATACGCCGTCCAGCGGATCTACAACGAGCCGCGCTTGAAGCCCCGCGCTTCCTACGGGCGCGACCTACTGGAGATGCTGATTGAAGGCGCGCAGTTCGATGGCATTGAGCCGGTGCTTGACACCGCTTCCTTCGAGCGAGTCCTCAAGCTCTTCGTCGCCCAGGAAGCCGACGAAGAGCCGGCCGACTAAACCGCGCTTTCCACGAACCGTGCAATCGCGTCCGCCAGCTCTCGCGGCCTCAGGATCGGCACATCATGTGCGGTATCTTCCATCGGCTCAACACTGACCTTGGGCAGCAGGCGAAGGGCGACCGCCATCCCCTCTCGGCGCGCATCCTGCCAGGCCTTCTCCTGGTCGCTGCTCGGCTCCTTGAGCGCCGGCACCAGCAACACAGGGCAGGCAATCATCGGGTATAACTCGCCGACTCGTTGGTCGAAAATCGCGCGCGCCACCCGCATATGCTTCTCAATTGGCAGGCGGCGGTACACCCTTTCGTCCCTGATCTCGAAGTTGGAGAGTATGCTCTCCTGCAGTTGCGGTGACCAGATGTCCCGGACGTGCGGCCATTGGCGCGCGAAGCCGAGAAATGTCTGCAGCGGGACGCCGTCTATCCTGGGCGGCATCATCACCTGCTCGGCGCGTTCCCAGCTCATCCGCGCCGACATCTCGTTCATCCCGCCGTCCACCAGGACGATGGCGGACGCCATCTCGGCGTAGTCAACGGCAAACTGCAGCGCCACTCCGGCGCCCCAGGAATGCCCGGCAATCACAGCCCGGTCCACGCCGAGCAGGCGCGCGAACTCGGCCACATCGCCGGTTACCTCGGGGAAACTGTAACTCTCCGGGACATCGCTCAGGCCATGGCCGCGCTGGTCCAGCGCCAGCACGCGGAACCGCGTTGCCAGTTGGGGGGCCGCAAAGTCCCAGATCCGGCAGCTGGAGGACAGCCCGTGTAGCAACAGAATGGCCTGTCCGTTTCCGCCCCAGTCACGATAGTGCAGACGCAGCGAAGCGCCGTGATCGCCCCGGCCGGGCAGATCGATAAACGCGTCGCTCGGCTCCAGAGCCCGCTCTTGCCCAGCGGCCCGGTCCGCCATTCTAAGCCTTCTTCATCGCCTGGACGATGTCGGTGACTCGCTCCCACTCGCCCGTGCCGCCGCGCGTTCCCAGGCCGAAGTCCAGTGTCGTGAGGACACCGGCGTAGCGTTCCTTGAGCTTGGGCACCAGCTTATCGTATGTCCCGACGACGGCGATTGCCTCGAGCATTTCATCGCTTATCATGGCAGACATCTCTCCCCATTTGCCTTCCATCGAAAGCCGAAACAGCTGCTGGCCGACGTCCTGCCAGCCGTGCACCTCCAGCACCGGGAAGTACGCCCGCGTGGAGGCGTAGAAGGCGATCTGCTGTCGCGCGGGCGCCTTCGCCTTCTCCACCTCTTCCTCGTTGGCGCCGGTCACGACGAATCCGCCTCCCACGATATCGATATCGGAGAACTTGCGCCCGGCCTTTTCGGCGCCCGCCTTAATCTCCGGGATGATGACCTCGTTTGTGTACTTCATCGTATTGAAGCCGTGCATCCGGATGCCGTCGCAGAGTTCGCCCACCAGGCGGCAGTTGTAGCGGTTGACGGCGGAGATGTAAACGGGGACCTCGGCGGTCTGGTTTGGGCCGGGGTTGAAGAACGGCGAGATCAAAGTGAACTGGTAATGCTTGCCCGTGTAATCCGGCCGGGCGTTTGTCTGGAACGTCTTGAAGATCGCTTTAAGGCAGAGGATGTACTCGCGCATGCGCGGGCCGGGCGGCGAAGGCCAGGACGTGGAATAACGCCGCTCGTTGTGCCCCTTGACCTGCGTCCCCAAGCCCAGCATGAAGCGCCCGCCGGAATACCGCTGTAGGTCCCAGGCAATCTGCGCCGTGACGAACGGGCTTCGGGGAAAAGCGATGGCTACGGCCGTTCCGAAGCGCAGCCGCTGGCTGTGCTCCGCCATAATCATCATCGGCAAGAACGGATCGTGTCCCGCCTCCGGCGCCACGACGGAATCGTATCCCGCCTCCTCAATGCGCCTGGTCTGTTCGGCCAGCGCCTGGATGCTGGGCGCCATCACTCCCGTTTCAACTCGCATGCTCTCTCTCCTTTGCCTGCTCAGGCTTTCCCGGTAATGAACTGCACGATCTCCTCGTTCACGAGCTCTGGCTTCTCCCGCATCAAGAAGTGGCCCGCCGCCTCCACCGGCTTGAACGTGAGGTCAGTGAAGAAGTCGCTCAGCTTGTCGCTCCAGGGGAGCGGCAGTACTGCGTCGTCGTCGCCCCAGAGTACCAGCGTGGGCGCGTATATCTTGGGATCGCCCTCCAACCGCCATCCGCCGCGGAAGGCGGCTCGGTAGCAGTTGAATCCGCCGCGCAGCGCGCCCGGCCGCGAAAACGCCTCCACGTACTCCGCGATTTCCGCGTCCGTCCACAGCTCCTTATCGTGCGACCAGTGCGAGAGGAAGTGCCGGACGTAAAGCTCGGTCGCCCGGCGGCTGGACCCCACGAGGTCCTCGGCCCACGGCAACTGGTGGAACATCTGGTACGGAATGTGCCCCGGCTCCATCCAGCGCATGCCGATCCCGGGGTACGGTGGGTTGAACAAGACGAGCCGGTCGAGGCGGTCGCGGTAGGTGCGCGCGAACTGCTGCACCCAGGCGGCGCCGAAATCATGGCTGACGATGTTCGCCTTCCGCCAGCCCAGGTGGTCGAGCAGTGCCGCGATGTCCTGCGCGAACGCCGCCGGCATGTATCCCTTTTCGGGCGGCAGGTCCGGCTTCTCGGTATAGGCGTAGCCCCTCATATCGGGCACGACGACATCAAAGTGCTGCGAGAGCGGGCCGATGTTAAGGTGCCATTCGTAGTAGAAGCCGGGCCAGCCATGCACGAGCAGCAGTGGTGGCCCTGAACCCTGGCGCGCGTAGTGGTAGCGAAGCCCGTTGATCTGCGCGTATTCGTGACGGAAGCCGTCGTTCTCAGGGGCACGGGGCGTCTCCTTAGGCGAGCGTGAAGTCTAGCCCGCCAACCGTGGCGGCGCAACCGGCCGCCGCGCGAACTTGATGGTGGACAACGGCCTGCCTGCGGGGTCTGGAGTCATTGGTGGCCTACCTCCTGGGGACATTCGGCAGCGAGAGAGTCAGCCCGGTGATCCGTCGTAGACGTCTGATCACACTCCGGGCGACGGGCACCGTAGCGAAGGCGCTGGGCTTCTCGGGCCGGCGGATGACTTTGGCATCGGCCTGCCAATGCATCCCTGCCTCCAGCAAGAAGCCCAGGCATCGAAGCGCCTCGTAGTACGCGACCGCAGTTTCGTCCAGCGGGCGGAGGCGCTGGTAGGCGCGCCGGTATCGGCTTAGCAGCCACTGCCGCCCGGCCTGTACCGGGCGAGCGAGTAAATCAGGCAGAGCCAAAGGGCCCTGGCTGAATATCGCAACCGTCGCGCCCACATCATAGGCCGGATCGGCGAGCCTGACCCAGGGCCAATCGATAACGCCGCTCACTGCCCCGGCATGAACTAAAATGTTCAAGGGGTGAAAGTCGCCGTGACAGATAACGGCTGTTCCCGCAGCAGGGGCGTTATCGTGCAGCCAGCGCATACCCGGACGCAGGCCGTCCAGCGCAGCATAGTCGATCATCGTCTGTACCTGGGCAATCCAGTCGCTCACGCTAAGAGGCGCGACGGGTAGCCCGTGCGACTGCAGCGCGTTGATGAGTGCGGCCGGGTCCAGCGCATGAAGCCGGGCCTGCGATTGGGCGAGCATCTCGGGCAGACGCAGCCAGATACGGGACGGCCGGAACAGCATTTCCAGCATAACTCGCCCCTGCAGCTTCTCCATGATTAGGAACGGCGCCCCAAGTACGTCATTCTCCGTGCACGCGGCAAAGACGCGTGGCGCCGAGTAGCCGGCCTCGGCTATCGCGTTCTGGACGGTACTCTCAAATAGCGCGCGCTGGCCGCTCGGCAGAGTTACCCAGGGGTTGTCCTCCCTGAACAGGCGTAGGATGAGGTGCCCGGCCAGTTTTTCCGGAGCACCGGAGAGACGAAAGGCGTAGATGTGAGTATCGAAACCGCCCGTTATCCGGCTGGGTGGCTCCGCATACTCCAGTTGCGCTCCTGTGTTTAGACAGAGGTAGTCCAGGAGCCTTTTGTCGATAACTGGGTCTGTCATACAGTTTTTCGGGCGAGCGACGGGGAAAGCTTAGCACGGTCCGTAAGCCAGCAAGCCAGATTCGCCCGTGCTACAATCCGCCGCGTGATTCTGGATGTCCATCACGTCGGCCTGGCTGTTAGCAGCATGGACGAAGCTCTTGCCCTCTATCGGGACGCGCTGCAGCTTCCGCTCGTCAAGGAGGGCACAGTACCAGAGCGCGGCGTTCACGCATCGGTGTTGGCCGCCGGCGGGAGCTATCTTGAAGTGCTACAGCCGTTCAAAGGAGAGTCGGACTCGCCCTTTCGCACACACATCGACGAGGAGGGCGAAGGCCTCCACCACCTCGCGCTCTGGAGCGATAACGTCGAGTCAGACGTTGCGAGACTACTCGAAGCGCAAACGCCTCTCGCCGATGACCATCCACGCGAAGGGTTTACGGGGCGGCTCAGTTACCTGATGCCGGCGGCGTTTGACGGCGTGCTCCTGGAGGTTGTGGAGCCGGAGGAGCTGCTTAATGGCCGGGCGCCGGCGGGCGCCGGCGGTCCCTGGCAGATTACCCGCATCGACCACGTCGTCTTGCGGGTCCCCGACGTCCAGAAGGTATGCGACCGCTTCCAGCAGCTACTCGGCGTTTCCACCAAGCGGACGTTCGAGCGCGGCGGCATGCGCTTCGCCTTCATGCGGCCGGGCGATGTGGTGATCGAAGTGATAGGGCCGTTGGAGGGCGCCGAGCCGGGCACCGGGCGCATCGCCGGGCTCGCTTTCGAGGTCAAGGGAATCGACGTGCTCGCTTCGTCGCTAAAGGCCACGGGCTATCCCGTGGGCGAGCCGCACCCGGCGCTTCAGGGCGGCCGCATCGTGTCAGTCCACCACTCCGGCGCCTGCGGCGTGCCCCTGGCGTTCATCGACTTCGCGGATAGCCCACGTCCGTAAATATGACTGCTCCTCTGCTCCGCAAAATAGACTCCCTTCAGTTGCCGGTGCCAGACCTCGACACGGCGATTGCCTTCTATCGTGACGGGCTTGGACAGCCATTGATTTGGCGCAGCAAGACAGCCGCCGGCCTGGGACTGGAAGGCGAAGGAGAAGTTGTGCCTCAAACAGAGCGGCCTCACCCAGAGGTCGACATCCTGGTCTCACGAGTCGATGATGCGGCCCGGGCGTTCGTTGAGGCCGGGGGAACGCTGCTTGCTGGCCCGTTCGATATCCAGGTCGGGCGCTGTGCCGTCGTGAAAGACCCGTGGGGTAACGTCCTTGTGTTATTAGACATGAGCAAAGGGCGGCTGGTCACGGACGACCAGGGAAACATCCTTGGAAACGAACCGGCTTAACTTGAAGCACCCAACGGACTGACGTTAACGGCCGGAAACTAAAGGCTGAGAGCTACTGGCAGGCCGGGCCGCCATACGCCTTCGCTCCCCCAAACATCGGCGGGCGTAGCGTAATCAGGGCTGTCAGGTCCAGCGTATTGATGGCGTCGGCATACATCTGTTCTCCGGGGACCAGGTCCCAGCGCGCGTCAAACCCCGCCTTGCCCGGCGACGTGTTCAGCCGGCGTACGGGCGCCAGGAAGCTCGTCACATCCGATAAATCGACGCGGTTTGCGCTCGTCCCGGCCGCGAGGTCCGCCGGCCAGTTGAGGCTGGGGCTCCCAGGCTTGGTAGTGTCGAAGTTCCCGCAACGCGCTGTGGCGCTCGTGCCCAGCGCCTGCTCCGTGCTGTTAGTGAAGCCATCGCCGTCCGAATCCGAATTGGGCGCCGGTGTGGGCGAGGGAGATGGCGAAGGCGTGGGGCTGGGCGACGGCGTGGCGGTTGGCGCAGGAGGCGGCGCAACGTAGCCGCCGAAGTCCGTCGTCCAATACCACCCGTACGCGCTGCCGGCGGTGTAGGCGCGGGCGATGCCGATCACATTGTAGTTAGCGTTCAACATGTTGGCATTGTGCCCGGGCGAGTCCTTCCAGAGATTGAAGGCGGTCTGCGCGCTGCTGGTGCCTGCCGCCAGGTTCTCGCCTTTCCAGGTGTTGTAGCAGTAACCGAAATCGCACATTCGCTGGAAGGGGTCGCGGCCCAGCGAATCTGTATGGCTGAAGTAGTTCTTCGCCCCCATATCGGCGCTCATCCAACGTGAGGCGTCTTCGATGTTTCCGTCGATTGAGAGCGTCCCCAGCCCATTTGCCTGGCGGTACTGGTTGATCAGGCCGAGGAACGTCTGCTCCTCGCTGTCCAGCGCGGTTGACGCGCCCGTCAACTGATAGGGAGAGGACAGGATCACAGCCGCGACGGCGACTACGAACGATGCCAGCATGACCAGGCATGCTCGCCGCCTGATCGAGTGTCGTCCCGGCGCCCGGCCGCACCCCGCTATCCTCGTCATAAAACAAATGACTGGGATACAGCGGTACGGTTACGGTGAAGTCTTCACACCTACGTCTGCGTTTGGTTAAGGCTTCCGACTCCGCCCCGCGAAAGCATGGCCGGGGAGTAATAAAGGGGCATCCCCGACGCTAGCCAGGGCGCGAACGAAGCGTGCCTGTGGCCGTTTCGAATACAGTTGTCCGCCGCGTGTCTTTCCCGGCGATGGCATAGCGTACTCGCCGAGACCGCCTCTAAAGCGGCGCAGCGTCTACGTAAGTTGCTTCACGACCCGAGCCCCGCGATTGCAGCCAGACTCCAAAGCCGCCCATGCCTGCGACGGCCATCCCGAGAACGGTCAATGCCAGGTAAGTCCTTATCGGTATCCACATCGCATCGACCCCGAGGTCGAGCATTGTATCGGCGAATGAATCGGCATCGCTTTGTGCCGTCTTAAACGCGAACCGGATCGCCACCGCCGCGGCGAGAGAAGGCAACGCGCCGGCAAACACCGCGGAACCCAGCACCACGAGCCGGCTACACCAGGAACCAAGCGTCATCGCGAGCGCAGCCGTCAGGCCCGCAACCATTAGCCCCAGCCAAACTGCTGCCACAAGGAATGCCTTGTGGTAGGAATCGCGGACGATGGCGAGTCCATGGTAGATTGCGCCGGCGGCAGAGAAACGCTGGACGCCTTGCCCCGGGCCGGAGTCGGCCTGGATCCAGGGAGACATCCCATCGTCATACAGTTTGCGGGCCGCCTCATCTAGTAGCCGCTGCCTCAGCGGAGCGCCGGATAGCGTCCCCGCCTCGCTTCGCGGCACCTCGAGTGGAATCGGAAAGCCCCTGACCGGTACAGCTTTGCTATCCCCGCTGCCCGCATCCTCGTGCAACTGACGCTCGATCTGCGGCAGTAAAGTATCGAGATCCGTCAGTGAGGCCACCGCCCTGCGGTGAATCCTCTCGCCGTTCTCGCGGGAGGTGAGCTGCAGCCCAACGATCGCCCCGAAGAATAGGACGAGGACAATAACAAGCGCGACGCCAAGAAACCATTGTGACGCCAGCCGGGCCGTTCTACGATACCTGCTCAACGCAACTCGCGGACAACGGTGCCCGCCAGGCGGTCATGGAGCGCGCGGTGCTCGCTATCGAAAAAGCCGGGCAGCAGCCCAACGCCGAACGGCAGCACGCTGAGCGGCCAGGCCAACGTTCGCAGCAGCGCGCGGCTGTGCGAGAGCCGGTAACCTTCGCGCGTCGTGATGATCAGGCCCACGGCCATCATCCCCAGGCTCTGACTGCGCCAGGCCCACAGCAAGGCGAACAGCGCGGGCGCAAACGGAAAGAAGAAGGCGCCAATGGCGCCCACCCAGATGTAGACGGCGGACTCCGGGTAGGAGTCTCCCCGCAATACCAGCTGCAGACCCCCCAGCGCAAAAAACAGCATGAAGAAACCCACCATCAGGATGCAATCAAGGATGAAGGCGACAATTCGCAGGGAGATGCTCGCGATGGGGAGCGGCGCAAGCGCTTCGCTGTGTTCAGCGTCCATCACTTGTCCGCTTGCGGCCATTATCCGCGATTATAGCATCAGCCCGGCGGATGCCGCCCTACGCGCGCAGGCCCGTTTGCCCTGCCGCGCTTCGCACCTCCATCCTGTTCTCCACCGCCCGCACGCCCGGCACCCGGGAGACCGCTCGGATCGCTTCAGCTATTGCGCCGGCGCTCTCCGCGTAGCCGTAAAGGAGAACGCGGCCCAGCGTGGAGCGCGCGTAGACTTCCGCCGCCCGAGGCAGTCCCGCGCGATCCAGCGCCTGGCCGATATTCGATTCAAGTTGGACGTCGTCCACAACATCGAACTGGAGCGGATAATCGCCGAGCGCCTCGATTAGAGATGAGTGCAGGCTCGCCCTCGCTCCCTTTGTTCGGAGGTTTCCGGTCACGCTCAGGATGCCGTTTCGCGCCTGGATCTCCAACGACCTGCGGTCATCCCACGCCAGGTCCCGATTGTTCGCCAGGGCATCGCGAACAATTTCCGCCAGCGCTTCGTCAGAAAGGTAGGGCGCTAGATTTTCCACCTGCACTCCGAGTTGTAGCGCCGCTCCCTGGAAGCTTATGTCTTCCCGTTGAACCCGATATTCCCGTCCGCGGCAGTCAACGATGATCTGTACCAGCACGCGCGAGACCCGGTCGATAACCGCGCCCGTCAGTCTCGAATCCGGGAGGTTCACCTTTGTATCGCGTGACAGCGTGCGCGTAGGCGCCGCTACCGGCGGAATTTCACGGGCGAACGCCTTGCCAGACGTTACTTCGTCAAAAGCGATGTCCTGGTCAGACCAGCTGGTAGCTGCCGTCAGGGGCAACTTCACCGTTGCCTTTTGCAGGATGCCCCTCTGCAAGCTGACGTTGACCACCTCCCACCCCTCGTCCACTTCCAGTGTGCGCAGGCGGCCGGACCAGCGGTCGCGAAACCGCACTGGGCAGCCAAGCCTAATGGGCATCCAGTCCACCATTCATCGCTCCTGTTCGCTATATGACCGATAACGGTTTAGCGGAGGCTAGGTTATCAGTGAGGCAGGCAACCCAGCGAAACATGCTTGACGCTGCAACGGGTGCCTCTTAAGGTTAGCACCGGATTGCACAGGACTCCCATTCCGAAAGGAGACCGCCATGCTAGTGTGGCTCACAGGACAGAGGTGGCTGGGGGCGGCGGCAATCGCTTTCATCGTCCTCCTCCTCCTCGCCGCCTGCGGAGATGACAACGAGGAGACGAAGGGCAGCGCAACCGCTTCCACGTCTGCTTGCGGCCCGGCCCCTTCTCGAGTAGCCGGCACAGTGCCCGGAGTCAATGCCTTGGCCGCCATCTTCTTCCCACAGAGCGGCCGCATTGCCCTGCGTGAGGCGATTGAGCAGAACATCATCGATAACTTCCTCTTCGTCGACGGCACGAAGTCCCAGACCATGTTCGATGACCTGGGCGCCAGCAAGTTCGAGGGTATGCAGGGTACCGCGCCCGGCGCACCCGATCCTGTATTCGATGCCGCCTACAAGGCGAAGACGGGCAAGTCGCCTACAGAGGTCAACTACACGCGCGAGGGCTACGACGCCACATACATGATTGCGCTGGCCGCCGTTGCCGCTAATTCATCAAAGGGCTCGG
>VBJS01000007.1:34122-34629 GCA_005880055.1 Chloroflexota bacterium
ACCTGGCCGCCGGCCTCGTCGAGGTGTGGAAGCTGGAGAACTGCAAGATCGTGGATGTGCCGAACAGCCCCGTCCGCGTTGACCTGGCCGGCGATGCGGGCGTCGATGTCCCCGCCGGCTCTCTGAAGGCGGCGTCTGCCGCTCCAACGGAGCCGCTCAAGATCGGCGCGCTCCTGTCCTTCACGGGCGACCTCAAGGACTTTGGGCAGCCCATTCTGGATGCGATGAATCTGGCCGCCGACGAGATCAACGCCGGCGGCGGTGTCTGGGGCTCCAACATCCAGATCGTCAAAGGGGACGATGGCACCGCACAGGAGCAGGGCAAGACCGAGGCGACTCGCCTGGTGAACGTGGAGAAGGTGAATGCCATCGTCGGCGCCCTCTCCTCCGGTGTGACCATTCCGGTGGCGGAAAATATTACGGGTCCTGCGGGTGTCCTCCAGATCTCGCCCGCCTCGACCTCCGAGGCGGTCACGTCCGCGAAGGACAACGACTTCCTTTTCCGCA
>VBJS01000008.1 GCA_005880055.1 Chloroflexota bacterium
CGAAGGAATCGTCGGCAATGGGGTTGGTTGGGCGGCGTCGTCCGGCCTTGACAAGCGAAGGTCCACCGATTTGACCGTTGCCGGCCGGCTCTGGGAGTCCATAACGGTCACACGAAAGCTGTTGCTGCCGACGTGGAAGGGCTCGATCTCGAGAAGGGCCTGCCGGCCGTCGTCCGCCTGATACCGCACTGCGATGCCTGACTCTGGGGTAGGCGACGGCGTGTTCGAACTCGACGAACTGCAGGCAGCGACTATGGCGCCCAGACACGCCGCAGAGACAAGCGCCAGGACGGACAGTCTCAACGTGGCTCCTCTACGCTCGGCATGCTAACGGAGTATCTCCTCGATCCGTTTCTGGAGCTCGGAAACGTCGATGGCGTCTGAGACGTTGGTACCGTTCGCCTTCTCAAGGAATGGGCCGGTGAAACGGCTTTGCACAACTCCCCGCCGGTCGATGAAAAATGTTGTGGGAAGGCCGAGCAATCGATATTCGTCGGCGACGCTGCCCGTGCGGTCGAGCAGGATAGGGAAATCCATACCGAAGTCGTCAGCGAAGGGCTCGATGATGCTCTTACCTTCCTGCAGGTTCACCCCCAGGATTAGTAGACCCCGTTCCCTGTATTTATGGTACGCCTCGATCAGATTAGGTATCTCCTTGCGGCAGGGCTGGCACCAGGTGGCCCAGAAGTTGATGACCACGGCCTTTCCTCGCAGGTCGCTCAGCCGCATCTCGCGACCATTCAAGCTCTCAAGAACGAAATCTGGCGCCAGGTTCCCCTCTTCAGGCTCGATTGCCGGGCCCGGAGAGTTCAACGCTGCTGGAATATCGACGGGCCCGTAACGAGCCCCGCTTGTGCTGACGCCTCCCGAATCGCGGTAACCCAGCCACCAGATGGCCGCCACGATGGCGCCGACCACTACCAGCGGGTAGACGACCCGCCTCAGGAACCAATAGCGCCGGGTGCGGCGCCGGGCGGACCTGACGTGCTGAGACCCACGGATGGGAGGCTGTTCCGACGGCACTTTAACTACCTTGTCGACTCCGGCGTGCCCGCCTCACCTGCCTGAACGGTCGCCAAATCGGCCAGCATGCGGTTGATGTTTGCGGGTGCTGCGTCGCTGGCTTCTGACAGCACCTGGTCCCCGGCGGCGACCCGGCCCGACTTGTCGATGATCACGTAGCCCATAAACGGCATTTCCATTTGGTTGCTCCAGAGACCAACCTGTCGCGTGGCAGACGTCTGGTCGTCATAGAGAATCGGGTACGTGACTCCGTGGGTGGAAGCCTTGGCCTTCGCTGTGTCGATGCTCTCCGGCCGCGAGCCCAGCGCCAGCAGCGCGGCGCCTCGTGCTTGGAAATCCCCCTGTCGTCCTTGCAGCTCCACGAGCAGCTGTTCACACCCGGTTCAGAAAAAGCCCATGTAGCCGACAATGACCACGTCCTGTTTTCCGAGGTAATCGGCCAGCGACACCTGCCGGCCTGAGACAGCGTCCGGCAGTCGGAAGGGTTGTATCTGCTGTCCGATAGGGATCGGCTGCTCTCCGCTCGTGCTACTGGAGCCGCCACCGGAGCAAGCGATCGTTCCGACAACTAGAGCAAGGACAACGACCGTTACCCCGAATGGCCCGAGCGAGATTCGAGTGCGGCGCCGCGCGGTAACCCGCGAGGGTTTCACCGCGCGGACTCCTCGCCTTGAGGCGTCTCTGTCTGGTGCTCCTTGTGCCTGCACTGCCCGCTCAAGCAGTTGATGCTCAACTCCCTCTTCTCGCCCTTAGCCCGTGCAATCGCCCAGGCAACCATCCCGATCGCCGCCATGCCGACTGGACAGGCAAGAAGGACCAGGACAGGCAATAAATACGGCAAAATGCTCATAGTCTAATCTCCGAATGACTTGGGTTCGCTCGCAAACGAGGTCATCGCCTCGCGCGACGCGGTAGACCTGAGGGGTTAAGCGGGCTTGGGTGGTGGCTTATGCAGCTCCGGCGCCACCGTCGCCAACGAAAGAATCGGGCTTGCCAGCGGTGACCGGAGTAGATTTCCAGGGTTTGGAGCCGCTAGTGCGGCGACATTGCTCGCGGGGCAAGTTCCGGAACACTCCGCAGTCATGTTACAAACAGATCCGGATGAGCAAGGCATCGACATGGTTGATCCATCGTCCCCGCTTTGCCCGCTGTTTGCGATTCCTGCCGGGGCAAGAACGCCGAGAAGAAGGCTTGCGGCGGCCGTCACGGCCAGGCACCCAAACAGGAGCGAACGCATTGCAACTAGAACGTTAATGCCGATAGGGGTCATGTGCAACCGACCTGATGGCCCGGACAACCATTCTCCGGTATGCGGAGGCGCCGCTTGCAGCGCCGGCCGGGGCTTCTTCTCCCTGCTTCGACATCCCAGCAAAAGCCTCGGCTTATAAAGGGTTCGGACTACACGGGGCTCCCGGACTGCGGACGTTGCACCTTACGTACGCGTCATGGTATGTTGCCGTCGCTTTCGCCGGACGGCGGAGGCTGGAGGCTGCCCATGGACTTTCACTTCTCGCCCGAGGAAGAATCGTTCCGCCAATCGGTACGCTACTGGCTGAAGGATAACCTGCCCGAGGACTGGGAGGGCGACCGCTTCTCCCGCAACGCCGAGAACCGCAGCATCTACAAGGACTTCGCCAAGCGGCTGGCGACGAAGAAGTGGGTGGCGCCGCATTGGCCCGTAGAGTACGGCGGCCTCGGGCTCTCCGTGATCCAGCAACTCATGTTCAACGAGGAGATGTCGTACGCCAACGCACCCATCGGCTACAGCTCGATCGGCGTCGGCTGGGCCGGCTCCACGGGTATCGTGTACGGGACCGAGGAGCAGCAGAAGAAGCACCTGGACGCAATCACCACAGCGAACCGAACGCCGGCTCCGACCTCGCCAACCTGGCGACGCGGGCCGTACGCGACGGCGACGATTACATCATCAACGGCCAGAAGATCTGGACCTCCGGGGCCCACTACGCGGACTGGATGATCCTGATTGCGCGGACAGACCCGGACGCGCCCAAGCACAAGGGGATCAGCTATTTCCTCGTGGACATGAAGACGCCCGGCATCAGCACTCGCCCGCTGATCGACATGATGAACAACCACGGCTTCAACGAGGTGTTCTTCGAGAACGCGAGAGTGCCTCGCGATTGCCTTCTGGGCGAAGAAAACCGCGGCTGGTACATGGCGACGACAACGCTGGACTTCGAACGGTCGTCGATCGGCGGCGCGGTGGGCGCGCGTAAGATGCTAGAGGAGCTGGTCGCGTACACTCGGAACACTCGCCTGAACGGGCACCGGCTGGCGGATGAGGTGCGGGTGCGGACGCGGCTGGCCGACGCGGGGGTGGAGGCAGAGCTGGGCCGGCTGCTCTCGTACAGGGTGGCGACGCTGCAGGCGCGCGGCCAGGTGCCGAACTACGAAGCCTCGATCGCCAAGCTGTTCAATACGGACATGCAGCTGCGGATGGCCAAGAGCGGGATGGAGATCATGGGGCTGTACGGGCAGCTGGACCACCGCTCCAGGTGGGTGCCGCTGCGGGGCCGCTTCGAGCGTCAGTACCTGTGGCAGACGGGGTTGGCAGTCGGCGGAGGGACCACGGAGATCCAGAAGAACATCATCGCGATGCGCGGGTTGGGGCTGCCGCGGGGATAGTGGCAGGGTTTGGAACTGTCCGGTGGATGCTAAGCGGACTACTCGACGGCGAACGACGGCACCGCGAACGAGACACCAAAGCGTGAGTACCTTCTCGGTAGATATAGGGGTAGGGCAAACCGAAACCGGGCCGTTTGAAAACATGGAGGCGCTTGTCGATACTGGGGCTTTCTACGGTTGGATTCCTCGTTCCGTACTTGAGCGACTCAAGATATCGCCGAGCGGCACCCGCACGTTCGTGCTGGCAAACGGCAAAGAGGTGGACGAACAGATAGGCTACGGTTGGATTAGGCTCCAGGGCGAGGCCGGACCCACAATATTTGTTTTCGCACCGGACGGCACGGAGCCGCTTCTTGGCGCGTATACGCTTGAAGGCTTCGGGCTCGCTGCTGACCCCATCAAGGAGCGATTGGTACCTATGCCAAAACTTCGCGCCTATCACTCAACTGAACAAACTGAAGCCCAAATGGACCTTGGACTAGACGAACAACAGGAGATGCTGAAGAATTTTGCGCGCGACTTCCTCGAGAAGGAATGCCCCGAATCGCTCGTGCGGGCTATGGAGGAGGACGAGAAGGGGTATTCGCCGGAGCTGTGGCAGAAGATGGCGCAGCAGGGCTGGATGGGGCTCATCATCCCCGAGCAGTACGGCGGCACCGGCATGAACCTCTGCGAGCTGGTCGTGCTGCTGGAGGAGTTCGGCCGCGCGCTCGTCCCCGGGCCGTTCATCTCGACTGTCGTGCTCGGTGGCGTGCCGACGATGGAGGCGGGCACCGACCAGCAGAAAGACTGGGTGCTCCCGAAGATCGCCAGCGGCGAGCTGATCATGACGATGGCGCTCACCGAGCCGTCGGCGAAGTGGACTGCGGACGGCGTGCAGCTCGAGGCCAAGAAGGACGGCGACAGCTACGTCCTCAACGGCACCAAACTCTTCGTCCCGGATGCCCATGTCTCGGACAGCATGATCGTCGTCGCCCGGACCGGTCCTTCCGGGAAGGATGGCGAGGACGGGATCACGCTCTTCTACGTCAACCCCAAGGAGCAGGGGGCCAAGTGCGAGCAGTTGAAGACGATCGCCTCCGACAAGCAGTCCGAGGTCACGTTCGAGAACGTGAAGGTCCCCGCCTACCAGATGCTCGGTCAGGAGGGTAAGGGCTGGCGGATCGTTGAGCGGACGCAGAAGGTGGCAACCGTAGCCGCCTGCGCGTACCTGGTGGGCCTCTCGCAGATGGACTTCGACGTGACGCTGAACTACGCCAAGGAGCGCGTGCAGTTTGGGCGCCCGATCGGCTCCTTCCAGGCCATCCAGCACAAGCTGGCGGACGCGGTTATCGATGTCGACGGCTCTCGCTTCATCACGTACAAAGCGGCGTGGAGCCTGCAGGAGAATGAGCCGGACGCCGACCTGATGATCAGCATGGCGAAGGCCTGGACTTCTGACGCCTCGCGTCGTGTTGTGGCGCACGGGCAGCAGATTCACGGAGGCATCGGCTTCACGAAGGAGTACAAGATCCAGCTCTACTTCCGCCGGCAGAAGTGGATGGAGCTGATGTGGGGCGACGCGGACTATCACCGCGAGCTGGTGGCGCAGAAGCTGGAGGTATAAGCGCCATCGGTGTGGCCGCACCTTGCGTTGCCGCACTGTCTGCTCCACCACCCGTCGAATGTCATGCTGAGCGGTGATGCGACCGTTCGACGAGATAGGTTTCGGCGCGAAGGCACCCTGCGGGGATGGGCGGGAGAGAGACGCGCAAATCGGGCCGCTTGAGTACGGTCCGCAGAATTTCATCCCCGGTCCGCCCCACAAGCTTCCTTCGCGAGAGAGCGATGTGCAATTCCAAGCGCCGCCGGCGCTCAGAATGACATCCTTTGCGACAACAAGGAGCATTTAGCCAGTGCCGAACTACATCTGCGTGACCTGCGGCGCCCAGCAGGCCGCGAGCAAGGAGCCGCCCGCGGCCTGCATCATCTGCGAGGACGATCGCCAGTACGTTCCGCCGTTCGGGCAGCAGTGGACGACTCTGGAAGGCATGAAGGCGGCGGGGCACGAGAACCGGGTGCGGCCCGTCCGCGACGAGCCCGGCCTCTGGTCGATCGATACGCGACCGCGCTTCGCCATCGGGCAGCGGGCGCTGCTGGTGCAGACGCCGACCGGGAACCTTCTTTGGGACTGCGTCTCGTACTTAGACGAGGCGACCGTCGAGCGGATCCGAGAGCTGGGCGGCATCGCCGGCATCTCCGTCTCGCATCCGCACTTCTATGCCTCGATGATCGAATTCAGCCGCGCCTTCGACGGAGCGCCGGTATACGTGCCGGAAGCCGACCGGCAGTGGGTGGTCCGGCAGGACGAGGCCATCGAGTACTACGAGGGCTCGCACGAGGTGCTGCCCGGGATGACGCTGGTGCAGACGGGCGGCCACTTCGAAGGCAGCGCGGCCCTGCACTGGGCGGCGGGGGCGGGCGGCCGTGGCGCGCTCTTCACCGGCGACACGATATCGGTCGTGGCCGACCGCCGCTGGGTGACGTTCATGCGCAGCTACCCGAATTACATCCCGCTCTCCCGCGAGGCGATCGAGGAGATCATCCGCAGGCTGGAACCGTACGAGTTCGACCGGGTGCACGGCGGGTGGTGGGAGCAGACGGTAGAGCGCGACGGAAAAGCGGCGATCAAGCGGTCGGCGGAGCGCTATTACCGCTGGATCGAGCGCCGAGCAGACTAGTCCGCGCACCGTGATCCCCGGTGTTCAGTGTCCCGGGCGTTGTTCGTCCCACCCAGCCCGCCCTCGGTAGGTAATCGGGGGACACCCCCGAACCCCCGGCTTCGCTTCGTCCTTCTGCGGAAGGACTTGCTCAGCGCATCGGCCCGGGCTTTCGGTTCGACTCGCGCGATAAGATCAGCGAGAAAATGGGACAACTACCCGCCCGTTACTGGAACGGTCGATCGATCGGCTCTTTCTGCCCGACGCCGGCCTCGGGGGAAGAAGGCTTTGGGCGCCGGCGCAGCTCCCAGAAGGTGTCCACGACCTCCGGCAGTTCAACGGCGATGCGGGCGTCGATGCGCTCGATCAGGTCCTCGATCTCGTCAGTGGTGAGGCCGCGGCGCAGCTCCAGCTCGCCGGTGACGAGCAGACTGCGCGAGCCGAGCTGCATCGACAGCAGCCGCACGATGTGATCGACCTCCGGGAACGAGGAGACGGTTTCGTGGAGCAACTGCCGGGCCTCCGGGCCGGCGGCGGCGCCGAGGAGCAGGTGACGCGACTGTACGCCAAGCATCAGCGCGACTGCGGTGAGCACGCAGCCGATGGCGATGGAGGCGGCCGAGTCCCAGGCCTCGGAGCCGGTTACCTCTGCCATTGTGAGGCCGAGCGCGGCGACGGCGAGGCCGGTCAGCGCGGCGCTGTCCTCGAAAAGGACGGTCTTCGTGGTCAGGTCCGGCGAGCGGCGGATGTAGCGAACGAGCGGCCAGCCTTTGCGCCGGGCGCCGGCCAGCAGGCTGCGGCAGGCGACGAAGAAAGACGCGGACTCGAAGGCGGCGGCGAAACCGAGGACGCTGAAGGCGACGGCGAGTTCGGCCGCGTTGCGGTCGTGGGCGCTCTCCTGGATTGCGGTGCGAATACCTTCGTAGAACGAGAATACGGCCCCTGCGACGAAGATGAAGATGGCGGCGAGGAATGACCAGAAGAAGGCCTCTTTACCGTAACCGTGCGGGTGCTCCTCGTCCGGGACGGTATCGGAGAGGTTGATGCCGATGAGAAGAAAGACCTGGTTGACGGTATCCGCCAGGGAGTGCCCGGCTTCAGCGAGCATGGCGCTGCTCCCGGTGACCAGGCCCGCGACCAGCTTGGCGGCCGCGATCGCGAAGTTCGCGCCCATCGCGGCCAGGACGGCTGTCCTGCTCTCGCTGCCGGCGTCCTGCGTGGCCGTGCTCATGCTCGCGCATAAATTTACCAGACTGCAACGCGGCAAACGGCCGGAATGTCTATCAGCGTTCGTCTCCCGCTATATACAGTTAATTGCAGGAGAGCGGCGGAAAACCGAGTTTGAGGCGGGATGCGAGATGTATGCCCCGGAATTCGACTGGCGAGAAGAACCTAAACGGCTAACCGTGTCGTCGATCCTGCTGCTGCTGGTATTCCTGGCTGCGGCGGGATTCATGGTGGGTATGGCTGTCTACCAGCCGTGGATGGACCACAGCGGGCCCCCCACGATGGATGCCCGGACCTATGCCGACCGCGGCCTTGGTCCGCAGGCGCCGGCGGCCCCGGCCTCTGCGGCGCAAGCGGCGCCCGCCGGGCACTAAACCGCGGCGAGCGGGCAGCTTTCAGCGGTCAACTTTCCGCTTTTCCCCCGCACCCCGCACGTCAGGTTAAAACCTGAGCCCCGTGGGGAATCTTGGTCTGTTCACTCCTGGCAGGCGCGGCAGAAGTTCGTCTCGCGGCCGCCGGAGGTGATGGCGGAAATGCGGTGGCCATCGCGCGGGCAGGTCCCGTCCGCCTTGTGGTGCACCCGCAGATGGTCGCGGTACATCTTTGCGGGCAGGCCCTTCGCTTCCATCAGTTCGGCGACGATCGGTGTTGCCCATTCCATCACGCGCCGGATAGAGCGATACAGCTCCCTTATCTGCTCTTCCGAGATGTCTGTGCGTTTGCGGAAGGGGTGGAGCCGCGCTTCCCAGAGCACTTCGTCCGAGTAGGCGTTGCCGATGCCGGCGATGCAACGCTCGTTGGTGATGATGTTCTTGATCATGCCTCGCATGGGGCTGAGGCGGCGGACGAACTCGTCCTCGGTTAGCTCGGGGCTTAGCACATCGGGGCCCATCTCGCTCCAGCGGGGCACCTTCTCGGCGAATTCGCCGTCACGAACGAGGTAGGTGCGTCCCATCCGGCGCTGGTCGAAGTAGCGGAGCTCCATGTCATTGTCCAGGCCCAGGACCCAGGCGGTCATGGCGGGACGCTTCGCCGACGGCTCGGCGTACTGGTAGCGGCCGGAGAGCATGGCGTGGACGACGAGGTTATCGCCGCACTGGAAGGGGAAGAGCAGCAGCTTCGCGCGGCGGCGGACGGGGAGGAAGATGTGGCCCTCCAGCCGCTCCTCGAACTCCTCGCGGCCGGCGCGCACCATCCAGGCGATGGGAGCGTCGACGCGCCTGACGGTCAGGCCGGGCAGGCGCTTGTTGAAGTAGGCGGCGTAACCTTCGAGGTCGGGGATCTCAGGCATCAGACGTTACGTTGTTGCGTTGTTCTGTGTCCCGAATGCCGTTCGTCCCACCCGGCCCGCCCTCGAAATGTTGCTGGGGGACACCCCCAGACCCCCGCCCTCACTGGTCCTTCCGAGGAAGAACTGCGCTCGGGACAAGGGGAGTCTCTGCGCGTCTCGTACCGGCGCACACGCCGCCCCAGCCTTCCGCGTAGGGGGCCACCAGCGCCCCTGCCCGGACGAGGGCGTAGGGGCACAGCACACCTGTATTAGCTGCGGGCCTGGCAAAATCGACTCTCATTCCGATAAACGGAGCACCACCGGAGTACCGGGCGTGCTGGGCCCCTACGGGGTTTGGCGTCACGCAGGCGACGTTTCCTGTCATGCGGGCTGTTCCCGATAGCGCGGGTAGGAGCCGAGGATGCGGAAGAAGGAGCATTTGGCCTCGACCGCTCTGAGGGCTTCCGCTAGCGGCTCGTCCGTACGGTGGCCGTCCACGTCCATCAGGAAGATGTAGGTGCCGAGCTTCTCCTTGCTGGGGCGGGACTCGATCTTGGAGAGGTTGATTGCGCGGCGGGAGAACTCCTCCAGGGCGCCGACGAGCAGGCCGGGCCGGTCCTCGACGGCGAAGCCACAGGCAAGGGATGTCTTGTCGCGGCCGGTGGGCGGGTGGTCGCTGCCCGCGAGCACGACGAATCGCGTGATGTTGGGGCTGCGGTCCTGGATGCCCTTGGCCAGCACCTGGGCGCTGTATATCTCGGCTGCTCGCCGCGTGCCGACGGCAGCGGCATTATCGTGGCCCATCATCTCTTCTACAGCCGCTGAGTTGGAAAGGGCAGCCTCGATCGCGGCCTTCGGGAAGCAGCGCTCGATAAAGCCGCGGCACTGGCCGAGCGCCTGCGGGTGAGCGAAGATAAGCCGCACCTGGTCGGCCTTCGTCCCGGGTTTCGCGAGGAGGTAGTGCTCGATCGGCAGCGTCAGTTCGCTGTACATGGAGAGCGGGTGCGCATTGTGCACGAGGAGATCGAGCGTCTCGGTGACCGAACCCTCGAGGCTGTTCTCGATGGGCACGATGGCCTGATCGGCCATGCCCGCATCAACAGCAGCCGCCACCGCCGTAATAGTGGCCATCGGCAGACATTCGGCGCTGCTGTCGTACTTAAGCGCCGCTTCTTCGCTGAAGGTCCCGGGTGGTCCCAGGAAGGCGAGGCGCTTGGCGGTCATCAGGGGAAAATCATACTACGTGGCCGCGGGGGAGCGATTTGTGAGCAAGCGTCCGCGGCTGTTGTTTGGTCCCCGCCCATCGCCCGGTAGGGACGTGGCGCTTCGCGTGGCGGAGCCCCCGCGGCTGCTGTTTGTCCCCTCCCATCCCCGCAGGATTCCTTCGCGGACGGGCGATTGCGCCACGCTCGGAAGTCTACGCGCTCAGAATGACATCGGAAGGTCGAGACGGGGGTTCGTTCGGCAGGTTAGCGATACGGCTCGTAAGGGCCGGCAGGCCCTGGGCGGCCGTATCCGGGATCACTGCTGCCGGGTTCGGAGCCGCCCGGGGGCGAGGTGAGGATGTTACGGAGCGTCTCTTCGTTCTCTGTGGGGGTGACCGCAAGCACCTCGTCTTCGGCCTGGATCGTCGTATCGCTGGTGGGGACGCGCGGCGTGCCGTCCTGGCCGACGAGGAGGACAATGATGGACTGCTGGGGCAGGAGGACATCGCGGATGCGGCGGCCGACGACGGCGGAAGCGGGCGGGACCTTGACTTCGACGATCTCGAGGCCGCCGCCTTTGAAGGTGAGAAGGCGCATCAACGGGTGCTCCGGCAACTCCTGCTCGATCTGCGAGAGGATGGCGGCGGTGGCGCTAACGGTGGTATCGATGCCTAGCTTCCGGAAGATAGCCTCGTTCTTGGGGTTGTTGATGCGGGCGATTGTGCGGGGGACCGCGAACTTGACCTTAGCCACCTGGCAGGAGACGAGGTTATCTTCATCGTCTCCTGTGACCGCGATGACCATATCAGCGCGGCCGAATCCGGCCACTTCCATGGTCGCCGCTTCACAGCCGTCGCCCTTGAGGACCACATCGCCCAGGTCCTGGGCGATCCGTTCGCACTTGGCGCCATCTTTTTCGATGACAAGGACTTCGTTGTTGCCCTGAATCAACTCCCTAGCCAGGTAGTAGCCCACCTTCCCGCCACCGACAACTATGGCGTACATCTCAGCTCTCCTGGCCTGCCGGCGCCGGCTGCCTGTCCAGCGTCTCCTTCAGGAGCCGGGCGCCGACGAGGGTGGGGCTGATGGTTTCCAGGCCCAGCCCGCGATATATCTCTTCGCGAATGGGGTCGTAAATGCGGCAGAGGGCGCGAGAAACGCCGAAGAGGTGCTTGGCCATCTGTGTGGCCATGACGTTGCGGTTATCGCCCTGGGTCACTGCGACGAAGGCGTCCGCCTGCCCGACGCCGATGCGGGCAAGGATATCCTGGTCGATTCCGTTGCCCACGTGCCGCTTTCCCGAGAACTCCGGCGGCAGCCGCCGGAAGGCCTCTGCCCGCGTGTCCAGCACCGTCACATCGTGGCCGTCCTGGTCCAGCATCGAGGCGAGCGCCGCGCCGACACGGCCGCAACCCATGATAAAGACCTTCACTGGATCATTCCTCAATCGCCGAGCGCAGGAGCATGACCTGGCAAGGCGCGTTCTTAAGGACGTATTGTGCTGTCTCGCCCAGTTCGAACTCCGCGAGGGTCTCCTGGTGGCCTACTCCGAGGACGATAGTGCTGACGCCGCGCTCCACGGCCTCGTCCACGATCGCGTCGCCGATGTCGCGGGCCTGGAGGAGTTCGCCGGACACCTCGTAATCGAGCGACTCGGCGATGCGCTCGGCGCGACTGAGGACCTGCTCACCTCGTTCTGCCTCGGCCGTCATTTCCGCGTCGAGCGGCATGGTCCGCGCGACCTCGATGACGTAAACAGCGTAAATCGTGTTCTTGGTCTTGCGGGCGAGGGAGCAGGAGAGCGCTAGGGCATCGAGGCTGGCCTGCGACCCGTCAACCGGCACAAGAATACTTCTTAGGTGAAGAGGACGATAGTCCAACTCTTACTCATACGCGGGGTAGCTAACCAGCCCGTATTATAGGAACGCGTCTCGCTGGCAATCAACCTTGTGGCTGGGATGGGAGGCGAAGCGTCCCCAGGGCGGGCTGCATGGCCTGCCATGCGAGGGCCGTGACTTCCTCGCTCGGCCGTGCCCCATCGATCACGACGATCCGGGACGGCTCTTGGCGCGCCAGGGCGAGGTACCCTTCGTGAACGCGGCGATGGAATTCGAGCGGTTCGCCGCCGATGCTGTCGCCCTTCTCAACGCCGTGAGCATCGGCGCGGGCAAGGCCGGCTTCCGGCGGCACGTCGAAGAGCAGGGTCAGGTCTGGGGTTAGCCCTTCCGTGGCCACGCGGTTCCACCGCCCGATTTCGTCGAGGGAGAGGCCGCGGCCGTAGCCCTGGTACGCCAGGGTGGAGTCCGTGAAGCGGTCGCAGAGCACGATCTTGCCGGCCTCCAGGGCGGGCCGGACAACGGTACGGACGTGATCGGCGCGGGCCGCGGCGAAGAACAGAAGTTCGGCCTGGGGCGAAAGCGCAGGCGTACCGGCCGCTGTGCCCCGTTCGAACGTCTGCTTGATGAGAGCGCCGAGGGCCGTGCCGGCCGGCTCCCGGGTGAGGCAGACGGCGAAACCGTTGTCCTCAAGCAGACGGCAGAGAGCCCGCGCCTGCGTCGATTTCCCGGAGCCGTCGCCCCCTTCGAGGGTGATGAAGAATCGGCGGTGCGGCGAGGACGGGCGCTCGCTCATCCGGCCTCGCCAACGAAGGCGCGTTGTCTGCACCCCGAATTACGAGCGCGGAGGTTTGAGGGCACTCCCCTGGGTCCCGGTCGGAAGTTCGTCCCACCCGGCCCGCCCACGAAATGTTTTCGGGGGACACCCCCGAACCCCCGCCCGCTCGTCGCTACGCTCCGCTCGGGGCAGAGTTGGGGCTGCGGATTCGTTGTGGTTTGGGTCATTACTTTGGCGTGCGAGGGGCGGCTCTCGTCACTCGGGCTCGCCGGGGAGGATGCGGACGTGGCGGTTGGGCTCCTTGCCCATGCTGCGGGAAGGCAGGTTGTAGCGCTGGGCCAGCATATGCTGGAGGCGACGCACGTATGCGTTCTGCGGCGCCAGGTCCACCGCGTTTTCGGCGTTCATCACCTGGCCGATGGCGTCTTCCGCCTCCTTCAGGGCAGACACGACTGGATCGCCCGCCTTTTCTGTCCGCATCGTGAGGAGCGACTGTTCGAGCTGGATCACGGTGTTGCTCTTGACCACATACACCGGCACGCCTCGCGCCTCCGCGTCGTGTAGCGTCTGCGGTTTGCGCCTGTAATAGGGCCGCAGCGTGATGACCACATCCGCGTCGTCAAGGTGGTCTACGATGCGCGCCGGGAATCGCGTCTCCCTGATCGCCTGCGAAAGGCGCTGGCGCGAGACGCCGAACGGATAGATGCGCCGTTCTCGCAGGGAGGGCGCAGATGGCTCCCCGCCTCCCGCCTCTGACTCGCGTTGGCCGTCCCGGCGGCCCCTGATCTGCGCCTGGCGCATATTGCCTTCGGCGTCCAGTTCGCGTTGCTCCGGCGGGACGTCATAGCCACGCAGGATGGCATCGACGACCTCGGCGACGTTGCCGTGTACCGAGACCTGCGAGAAGGACTGGATCTCCACGAGGACATCGAATGTTGGGGGAGCCCGCCGCTCCAGGATCGCCTTTTGCGTGCCCCGGCGCCGCGCCTCCTCATCGCTGAGGGTAACGGACTGGATGCCTCCGACCAAGTCGGACAGCGTAGGGTTCATGATCAGGTTCTCAAGCGTGTTGCCGTGGGCGGTGGCGACGAGCTGCACGCCGCGCTCGGCGATGGTGCGGGCGGCTGCTGCTTCGAGATCAGTGCCAATCTCGTCGATGATGATCACCTCCGGCATGTGGTTCTCGACAGCCTCGATCATCACCTGGTGCTGCAGCTCCGGCGCCGGCACCTGCATTCGCCGCGCGCTACCGATGCCCGGATGCGGGATGTCGCCGTCGCCGGCGATCTCGTTCGACGTATCCACAATGACCACGCGCTTGTTTAGCTCATCTGCAAGGAAGCGGGCAACTTCGCGCAGCATGGTTGTCTTGCCCACGCCCGGCCGGCCGAGGAGCAGGATGCTCTTATCCTCTCGCACCAGGTCCTCGATGATGCGGATGGTACCGAAAACGGCGCGGCCCACACGGCAGGTAAGGCCCACGATGCGGCGCTTGCGGTTGCGGATGCAGGAGATGCGGTGGAGCGTGCGCTCAATGCCCGCGCGGTTATCGGACGTAAATTCACCGATGCGGGAGACAACGGCATCGATGTCATCCTGCGTCACCTCATGGTCGCTGAGTATGACCTCCTCGCCGGGGTAGCGGGCTTCCGGCCGGCGGCCGAGGTCGAGCACGATCTCCAGCAGCTCGAAATTATTGGGCCGGTTGCGCACGGCATCAGCCACTCGCAAGGGCAGTACGTTGATGATGGCGTCGAGGTCGTCGGTTATGCGTAGCATCGGTCAGTTCACCGGTACAGCGGTGCTTGTGGTTTCCGGCACCAGTTCTTCGGCAGGCTTGAGGAGGCGCTTCGCCATGAGCACGTAATCGGCGGCGGGCCGGAAAGCCAACCGCTCAAGGGCCAGCGCCAGGCCGGCATCGTATTCCGGCGCCAGGCAAAGGATGACGCCGGCGCCGGCCAGGCGGAGGCAGCCGGCGCTGAGCAGGTCCTCGATTGGCACATTGCGGCTGCCGCCAAGGACCTGGAGGCGCGCGATGCCACCGGAAAGCAGGCGGACCCAACCGCTGATAACGCCTTCCTCTTCAAGCAGGAAATCCGCAGGCCGGCGCCCCCACGGCTCCAGCGCCGCCTGCCATTCGCGGAACGTGGCGCCTTCAATGGCCCGCACGTTGGCGGGTACTGCCTGGTTATAGAGCTGGTAGATGCCGAAAAGGTCGCCTCGAGCCCGCGCGCGAAGCTTCAGTTCGGTGGCCTCCGGCATCGCCTTCTGCCGAGACCGATAGAGTGTCTGGCGACAGTAGGGGAAGAAGCCCGCCTCCCGCGCCGCCTTCACAGCCCCGCTGTCCGAACTGAGGCGCAGGAAGACGCGCTCGGCGCCCTGACGCGTCACACCGGCAAGCATCTGCGAAAAAAGCGAGGAGATCACGCGCCTGTCTTCATCCGCATCGATCAGGACCTCGACCTCCCATGCGGAGCGCTTGGCGCGCCGGCGGGCGGAGATCAGGCCGCGGATAGTGGCGCCGCGGACGCTGACCCAGGTGTGCTTGCCGGTGGCGAAGGAGAACCACTGCTCCAGCGCCGTCTCCAACGGGCGCGCGCGCTCATCGAGGCCCAGGCGGTCCCAGGGCTTGGCTTCGTTCGGGTAGACGCGGCCGTCGAAGGAGACGAGCGCGACGAGATCCGTTGGGAGCGGGTAGCGTGCTCTCATCATTTCGGGCTGGGAGTTTTCCCTTGCGAGCGGACGATATCGAGGAAGTGAGCGTGAAACCGTGTGTCGTTCGTCAGCTCCGGGTGGAATGCAGTTGCCAGGATCGCACCCTGCTGGACGGCGACGGCGTTCGGGCGCCCCGTCCGCTCCTCTGGAACGGTGGCGAGGACCTCCACGCCGGAGCCGATGCGCTCGACAACCGGCGCGCGGATGAAGACTGCATGGAAGGGGCGCTCCCCGAAAGGCGCCACATCGATGTCCGCCTCGAAGCTATCGAGCTGCCGGCCGTACGCATTGCGGAGGACGGCGATATCGATGGCTTCGAGTGTGGGGAACTCCAGGTCAGACGCCTCCCGGGCGAGTACGATCATGCCGGCGCAGGTGCCCCAGACGGGCACGCCGGTCTTGACGAACGCATGGAGGGGCTGGTAAAGGTTGAAGTCCTGCATGAGCCGGCAGAAAGTGGTGCTTTCCCCGCCGGGGATAATCAGGCCGTCCAGGCCGCGCAGTTCCTCCGGGGTGCGCACCTGTCGAGTACTGACGCCGAGGCGACGGAGGGCGGCCTCGTGCTCGATGAAGTCGCCCTGCAGGGCGAGGACGCCAATAGTGGTCACAGTCTTATTTTAGCAGTCGGCGGTTGGTTTTTATTGGTCTGCGCGGCCAATTGGGGAGGGAGCCGGCGCGGGGGCCGGCCCCCTCCAGTTTGTCATTAGGGAAGCAGTGCGACCTGCGCCTGGCCGGGCACCAGCGAATTCAACGTCACGTAAACGTTTGACCCGTCGATGGCCACGGCGGTGGGTATGGGCAGCCCGGTGGCCTTCTCTGTGCAGCTCCACGTGGCGCCGTTCACCGTGCACGCGTTAACGGTTCCGCCCTCCGGCGGTATGCCGAAGTCGAAGGCCGCGAAGCTCGCCTCGTCCAGTTCGACCACGTAAGCGGTGCCGTCCGGGCCGAAGTTGAGGTCGATAATCGACGTGAACGGCCCAGTATTGACCAGCGTGCAGCCGGGGTCCGTCCCGCAATTCACATGCCGAGCGGCCGGGTCGATACGCCAGATGCGAGAGGTGCCCTGGTTGGCGGGGAATCCCTTCAACTCTCCCGCGTACAGGAATCCGTCCGGGCCAACCGCGACGGTCGTGGGAACGGGATCCGCAGGGATAACGTCCGGCAGGTCGCATACGAAAGCGAGGTCCGGATTACTGGGATGGGGGCAACCGGCCGCCTGCTTGGCTGCGGCCGTCGGCAGGTCTTCTTTCGGCAACACGGCCACCCAGTCGATGTGGCCGCTGTTATCGACGGCCAGAATGTCGTTGCCGGCGGCGTCGGCGACGAACGTGTTGCCGCCATTGGTTCGGGCGAGGTCGAACGGGTTGGACTCCGGGCCATCGCCGGCCGGGTCCTTCGCCGTTTCGAAGGCGCCGAGGTCGGCGATGCGCGAGGCGTGGCCACGTGAGACGCGGTACAGCGCCTGTTCGGTCTCACTGCTGACAGTCGCCAGCATATCGCCGCGGCCGATAGGCGCAACGTCCGTAACGCCGGGGAGATCGAAGGCCAGCGAGGCCGTCGTGCCGCGTAGCTCAGTGGGGCCCGCGCCCGCATCGGCCACCATCAGCCGGTGTCCGGGTGCGACGGCGAGGCCAAAGAGCGGCGACTGAAAGTCGTCACTGATCGTAGTCCAGGCGGGGCCGTCTGCGGACGCAACGGCGGTGGTGAGGAGGAGAAGCACGGCAGGGCCGGCAGCGAGCGCTAGGCAGCGCCTGAGGGCGGAAAGCATGGGTACCCCTTTCTCTTGTTCCGGCGGGCGTACGGGGGGCGACTACCATTCGACTATGGAGAGCGGGATTACGTCAAGCTGTGCAAAGTCGTGGATGGAGGGGGCGAACCGTCCAGGCACGCGCGGTGTCGATCCGATGGCGCGCCAATTTCCCCTTGACGAGGCATCACGCCGGTTACGTGGACGGCTCGCCCCTACGAGGGAAACCGCTTACCGATAACATGTCGCGGTCCTCGGCGCCGCCGAGGCCCTTCTCACGGCTGACGGCGGTCACCAACCTCGTTGTGCGAGGCGGTCCTCGGCGGCCATTGCGTTTACGGCCAGGCCCACCATCGGTTCGCCGAGCCCGCGCGAGACTTCGGCAAGGATCGCTGGGTCGTTGTAGTTCGTGACCGCCTTGACGATGGCGTGCGCGCGCTCGGCCGGGTCGCCGGACTTGAAGATGCCGGAGCCGACGAAGACGCCGTCGGCGCCCAGCTGCATCATCAGGGCGGCGTCGGCGGGCGTGGCGACGCCGCCGGCCGAGAAGTTAACGACCGGCAGGCGGCCGAGCTCCTTCGTCTCCTTGACCAGGTTGTAGGGGGCACCCAGGCTCTTGGCTTCCGACATCAGCTCGTCGTCGGGCATGTTCTGGAGGCGGCGGACGCCGTCCCAGAGGGCGCGCATGTGGCGGACCGCCTCGACGATGTCGCCGGTGCCGGCCTCGCCCTTGGTGCGGATCATCGCCGCGCCCTCGCCGATGCGGCGGAGCGCCTCGCCAAGGTCCCGGCACCCGCAGACGAAGGGCACCTTGAACTCGTGCTTGTTGATGTGGTGCGACTCGTCGGCCGGCGTCAGCACCTCGGACTCGTCGATGTAGTCGACGCCGAGCGACTCCAGGATCTGCGCCTCGACGAAGTGCCCGATGCGCACCTTCGCCATGACGGGGATCGAGACCGATTCCATGATGCGGACGATGATCTCGGGGTCGGACATGCGGGCGACGCCGCCGTGGGCGCGGATATCGGCGGGGACGCGCTCGAGCGCCATCACGGCGCAGGCGCCGGCCTCCTCCGCGATCCTGGCGTGCTCCGGCGTGACGACGTCCATGATGACGCCGCCCTTCAGCATCTGCGCCAACCCGCGCTTGACGGTATCGGTACCGGTCTCGATAGCCATGGGGACCACCTCCTGGGTCGTGTAATCAGTATAGGG
>VBJS01000009.1 GCA_005880055.1 Chloroflexota bacterium
GGTTCGAGTGGCAACCCGACGGCGCATTGCGCACCTGGCAGCGCCGCAGCGCCGTCACGGCTCACCCGCTCACCGGTCGGCGGTGCTGGTTCAACCAGATCGCCTTCCTCAGCGAGTGGACGATCGAGCCGGAGGTGCGCGAGTACCTCGTGGACGTCTACGGTGAGGACGGATTGCCGTTCAATACCCGCTTCGGCGACGGCGACCCGATCAACGCGGGTGTCGTGCAGGTGATCAACCAGGTCTATGAGGCAAACACGGTACGCGAGCCGTGGCAGTCCGGCGACCTGATGCTCGTGGACAACATCCGCACCGCCCACGGCAGGGAGTCCTTCCAGGGGCCACGCGAAGTGCTCGTCGCGATGGCCGACCCGGTGCACCTGGCCGACTGCTCGCTGACGATCGAGGTGACCGGCAAGTGACGGCGACCGCTCCCACAGCATCGGACCCGGCGGTATCCAAGCCCAACACGGCGCGCGCGCCCACGCCGGCGCGCCCGTCCCGATTGGCGTCCGACGAAGTGCATGTTTGGTGCGCCCGCCTGGACGTTCCGGCGGAGACATTGGCTCGCCTCTACGCGACCCTCGCGGTTGAGGAACGCAACCGGAGCGCACGTTTCCGATTCCAGCGCGATCGGCGACATTTCATCGTCGCGCACGGAGTGCTGCGTGAGCTTCTGGGGCACTATCTCCAGACCGAACCTGGCCGAATAGGCTTTGTGTACCAGGCATTCGGCAAGCCTGACCTCAGCCCCGGGTTCGGCGCCCGGCTCAAGTTCAACCTGTCCCACTCCGCCGGTCTTGCCCTCATCGCCATCGCCACTGAGTCCAACGTCGGCGTCGATCTCGAATACATCCGGGCGCAATCGGATTACGCGGAGCTCGCGCGGCACTTCTTCTCGGCAGCGGAAGTCGACCAGTTGAGTGCTCTTCCCGACCATCTCTACGCCGAGGCCTTCATCAGTTGTTGGACGAAGAAGGAGGCTTACGTGAAGGCCCGCGGCCGCGGTCTCGCGCTACCGCTCCAGAGTTTCACGGTTCCCCTGACAAGCGATCCTGCGCAGGGTCCTGCAACCCTTCAGGCAACCTCGAACGACATCGACCAAGCCATGCGTTGGTCGGTCCATACTCTCCGACCTGCTCCGGGGTACATCGGAGCCCTCGCCATCCAGGGATGTGGCTGGCGCTTGAGTCAATGGCAATGGAAGATGCGGCCAGGATCAGGCGGGCGCTCAGGGGCACGGGGTGAAGATGCGCACGCGGTTTGTCGCCGATCGCCGACGACATCGGGCCTCGTTTCGTGAGCACGGATGGGCCGCGTGGTTAAGGTTGGAGGCGGCACCGGGATTTGAACCTGGGAATAACGGTTTTGCAGCGAGAACAGGCCATTTCACTGAAGTGACGTCACCACATAGAGAAAGCCCTTCGCCCCAGGGAGTTACCTGCCCTGGGGCGAGTCATTTTCGGGAGCGATTGGGAGCGGAAAATGGCGCCTTGGAGCGGAGAACGGGACCAAAAACGGGACAGAGATCGCACGGCCACACGCTATAGTGCTGGCCCATGGCCGATGGTCCCTGCCCTGTTTGTCAGACCCCCTCCGATCGGAAGCATCTCGGAGATAAACACGAGGTGACTTGCCCGAGATGCGGGCACTTCTACGTCTCCGGAACGGCCGAGCTGGCACTTCGCGGAGAGCCGCTAGATGATCAGCAACGGGCAAATGCTTCGGGTTGGATCCGAAGTCGAGGGGAGATCACCGTATCTTCGGACGACGTAGAAGCGCTCCGCTCCCTGGAGACACCCTCCCTCGATGAGAGGTCGCGCTGGCTGCTTCGTTATCTTGCCGATCGCACCAAGGCGATGGGACAGCACGTCGACGTCAAGTTCGGCGACCAGGAGATCCTAGCTATCTCAAGGTGCCAGGGCTCGGTGGATTTGAACTACATCCTCGACTACATGATTGAGAAGCGCCTAATCACGACGTTGGGGCAGAAGACACTCGGTGGCATTCGGGCGATCGTTACCCCGACAGGATCCGATTACCTGCAAGGCGCGACGACGACCCCAACCCCCAGACCCGTGACGCCGTCGCCGGCTGGGCGTGAGTTTGCGTTCGTAAAGGACGGATCGCTCCGAGTCTGCTTGGAACGTGACTACGCAGAAATCCAGCGAGCGTATGACGCCAAATGCTGGAAGTCGGTGATCATCCTCTCTGGTGGGGCGATCGAGGCCATTCTGCTCGACCTGCTCCAAGCGGACCCCGCCCGTGCCCTCCAGGCAACGGGTGCACCTAAAAGACCGGACCTAACCAAGTGGGACCTTGCTGATCTGATCAATGTCGCCGTCGAATTGAATCTTGTGGCGGCTGGCGTGGACAAGCTATCTCACCCCATTCGCTCGTACCGCAACCTCGTTCACCCGGGCAATGAATTGCGCACCGGCCTAAAGTTCGGGGGCGAAGAGGCGAAGATCGCGCTGGAGGTACTCCACATTCTCCATCGCGACCTCACGCCAGGGCCATAGTTCACACGGCCGGCATGCCGGCGTCTCCTGAGGATCACTGTTGGGAACACGACCTGCGCTGCCCGGGCGGAGAATCGACGAACGCGAACTCCTTTCCTACTACTCCTGCCTGCGAACTCAATACCAACCGGCGCGGGTGCAAGTGTTGCTCATCGGGGAGGCACCGCCACCGGCGACAGAATGGCCACCGCCATTCTTCTATGCGCCGAATCTGGGACCCTACGACCAGCTCTTCCGAGCGGTAGCGGCGGCGCTCTACCCGCGAATGGACCCCTCAAGGAAGACGCTCGTGCTGGAGCAACTTCGATCCGATGGGATCTGGCTGCTGGATGCCGTCGAACTTCCGATCGAGGGCAAACGGCGGTCAGACCATCAACGTGCGATCGATACAGAACGCAGCCGACTCCTCAAGCGGTGCCTGAACGCGGCCCCGTCCAAGGGAGCCATCATCTGTCACGCCCTCGTGTACGATCGTGCGGCAAACGCGCTTAGAGAGGGTGGTCTACATCTGTTGCACACAGCCGCGATTCCCTTCCCCAGCCGCAGGTGGCCGAGCCACCAAGCGAGGTTTCACGATGAGGTGCGAAGGGCCGTCAGTTTGGCGAGGACAGAATGTTCCTGATGGGCCCATCACTCCTCTTCGACAAATCGGCGTTCGAATCACTCTCAAGGGACGAGCATCGGGTCGCATTTCAGTACTTCTTCAACGTCCTGCCGCCAATACTCGCGCTGGAGATAGTCGCCGATCTACAAAAGATCGAGCCAGGTGCTACACCCGAGACTCTCGTGACGCGGCTCGCCGGGAAATTTCTCGGAAGCGGACCACCCATTCATGTCGGGCACACGCTGCTACTTCGGAACGATCTCATGGCCGCCGACATCCAAATGACCGGACGCCCCTACCCCGACTCCTTAGTACCTGTCCCTGACCATGGACTCGGCGCGGGGATATACATACCGACCACTCCGACAAATGAAGCTATCCTACGTTGGAGTAGAGGCGAGTTTCGCGACGACGAGCGGGAGATCGCACGCGCATGGCGGGCCGCGAAGCTGAACTTTCCGGTTGAGGACTTGACCAAGACGCTCGAGAGCCGGGGCGTCGAGATCGCACGAGCACCAAATCTTGGCGCCCTCAACGCGCAGACAGCCGCCTTGGTGAACAACCCGGAACTGTCGTCCCTCTGGATCGACTGGTTGCTTAATAAGGCAGGCATCATCGATCGAGAGCGCGCGTACGTTTGGGACAGGTGGCTTCGGTCTAGAGTCCCGTTTGCCACCTTCTCTCCATACGGGCATTACTGCATGGCGGTAGATCTTCGTTTCATCATCGCGTCGCGATCAGAGCTGATCCGTGTGCGGGAAACCGATCTCCTCGATGTGCAGTATCTTTACTATGTACCTTTCTTTAATGTGCTCGTCTCTGATGACACTCTTCATGTAAGGCTGGCCCCGCTCGGCATGCGCGAAGACCAGGACTTCGCCAAGGGGGTCGATTTCAAGTCAGACATACGCGCGCGACTGGGTGAGGAGGAAAAACTCGATGATGCGGCTCGCAAGAGGCGAGAGTTTGCGCTCGGCTTCTATCCGACGCCGCGAAGTGGCTCGATTGTGTCAAGGGTTTGGAAAAGACACTGCCGTCCCTGGAAGCCCGGAATGGGGAACAATGCCGTGGCCTTATCGCCGGAGGAACGCGCCGAAGCGATCGAGGAGGCAAGAGTCTTATTTGCGGCGTCGAGCGACTGAGCCCGGGACGGTTGGGGAGGGCGATGAAAACGCCGATTCGCACCATGGGAGAGGCGAAATACCTCAGGAAGGGCGACTTCGACGAGACAGAGCGAGCCGTTTGAGATCGATTCCCCAGGACGTCCAATCGGATTTGGAGGATAGCATCCAGGTGACCGCGCGTCCGGAACAGCCACCAGCCGAGCCCCCGCGGATCGCGATGGAGTCGAGCAAGTTCTACCTCCATGTGGCGAGGTAGGCGCTCAGGGACCTCGAGGCGCTCCCGGCCGACGCCGTGCAGCTGGGCGGCTGGACACGCGCTGAGAAGCCACGTTGGGAGGAGATCCCCTCAGACCATTTCCGCCAAGCGGTCGTCTGCACGGTATTCTCGGCGGCGGCCGTTGAGCATTCGCTCGTTGCGATCGCGCTCATGCGCAAGAGCCTCGGCTGTCGAGGACCCGAGCGCCAGCTACTCGATTCGGTGTGGCCGCGAATGCTCTCCGGAACCGCGCTCGTGAGGATCGCTCGGGCCTCAGCGAAGGTAGACCCGGCTCTGCTCTCTCGAGTCGAGGGTCTCATGAAGCGTCGCAACAAGATCGTTCACTCCCAAGCCGAAGATTGGGAGACTCCGGTCGAGGGGCGCGAGGGATGGACGGAGCGCGGGGTTGAGCTACCCGCGATCACGCCGGACGTGATCCGAGATGCGCCCGGCGACGTTCAGATCGCGGAGGAGGCGGTCGACGCGATCCAGAAGGCGAGAGGCGAACCCGAGTGGAATCCCTTCCGAGGATAGTGCGCGCCATGCGCCAGGGAGGGTAACGCACTGAACTCCGCAGGACCTTCGCCCGCTAGGGCGGTGGCCTTTGCACGCACCGAGGCTGTCAGTGCAGCTCCCCGCTGCACTTCGCTCAGAGGACCTTGCTTCGAGATCCGTCATGACGCGCCTACACAACAGTTGCCTCGACCCGCGAGGCTGGATATGCCACTCGAAGACGGACTCGATCCTCTCGATCATCGGGTGTCCCTAACTGGAATCGCAAGAACGCGGATCTCCTGACGCGTGTGCGAATCGTGTAAGCCCCCGCGAGAGATGCTGTCGTGCCCCTCATGCTGCCACCGCCGTCGCGCGCACAGCTTCGAGGGCGCGCATGAGCTCGTCGAGTTCAACTGATTTGAAGAGCCCATCCGGTCCCCGCGGCGTAAGGTCCGTGAACGGGGACTCGTATAGGCGCGCGGGTTCCATCGCCCCGTGCTCGGTCAGGTGGTCAACGATCAGGTTGACAAACTCAAGCTGGTTCGCGGTGAGCGTCTTCCCTCTAATGAAACCCGCGAGGGCATCCTTGGCCGCGCCCCGGTCCATCCCAACGAGCGACCGCACGAAGAGACCCAGCCCATGGGCCCCGGCCGCCGCCCGTCGGACGTCGTCCGGCCCGCCCGCGCCGCTCTCGCCGAGCAGCCGCTCGAGCTCGGCTAGGTCCGAGGCGGTCAGTGGCATGTTTCTCCGTAGTTTGGCAATCACAACGTGATCGAGGCGTTGGCGCAGGAACGCTCGCGCCTTTGCGACGAACTTGGCTTGATCGGTACCCACCGCGAATCCTGGCAGGGTGAAGCCGGTCTCGCCACCCATCAGGTCCTCGAAGTCAGTGTAGACGGGCTTCCGCTGTCGCTTGTCGATGAGCTGCACGAGGTCGCGCAGCCGGCGGCGCATGGCTTCAAGCATCGGCACAGTGACGTCCTGCCACCACTCGTCGGTCTGCACATCCTGGATCAGTGGCATCTGTGCGTGCACCATCGGGATGGCAGCCTTCTCTTCCAGGAGTCCCGCGATCTCCTTGACTCGGTCGCGAAGTCGCTCGAATCCGGGCTCGGAGCGCAGTATGACAAGCTGTAGCCGCAATGCGAGCAAATCGAAGCGCTTCGCTTCCTCGCTCTCAGGATCGAGCTCCACGGGAAGTCCCGCGACCTGGTGAGAGAGTTCGGACAGCGCCTCCGCTGGCAACGACTGCCACGCCTCGGGGCTGGCGTACTTTTCAACCACGCGCCGGTGCGGGCGCACCACGAAGTTATCGAGGTTCATGGCCGCGACCTCATGCTGCAAGCGCTCGGCGGCTGACTGGCGGACGTCATCCTCGGTCTTCGGATCGCCGTACGTGGCGACCGCCTCCTTTGCGACCGCCGCCGCGCCTGTCTCGCGACGCTCATCCAGCGACGCGATCAGCTCGAGCCGCGCGTTGAAGAGCCGCTTGGCCAGCGAGTCGGCGACATAGCCCTCGGTGGCCGGAATGTCCTGGCTGAAGTACTCGAGGTTCTGACAGTAGTCGAAAATGTAGAAGAACGCCTTATGCTGGCCGGGCCCGAACAGGCCCGGGCAGAGCCGCGTACCGC
Source organism: Chloroflexota bacterium (assembly GCA_005880055.1). GTDB lineage: Bacteria > Chloroflexota > Dehalococcoidia > SM23-28-2 > RBG-16-64-32 > VJS01. The sequence continues at coordinate 6,633 of VBJS01000009.1, forward strand.
GCCCCACCATCTGCCAGAACTTGGTCTTCGAGCGCACCAGCATGAAGAAAACCAGATTCACCACTTCCGGGATGTCGATCCCGGTGTCGAGCATGTCCACCGAGATCGCGATGTGCGGCGCCCTCTCCTTGTTCGAGAAGTTGTCGATGAGGTTCTGCGCGTACTCGGTCTTGAACGTGATGACGCGTGCGAACTCGCCCCGATAGTGCGGATAGTTCGCATTGAAGCGCTCGCCGATAAAGTCGGCGTGCTGCTGGTTCTTGGCGAAGATGATCGTCTTGCCTAGGCGGTCGCCACCCGCGACCTTGATGCCTCGAGTCATCAGGTGCTCCAGTACCTTGTCTACCGTGTCCTTGTTGAAGAGCCACTTGTTGACCGCCTCGGCCTCGACGCGGTCAGGCACGGTGCCGTCATCATCCCAATCCAGCGCGTCCCACTGGTCTTTGTCCTCTTCCGACAAGTCCTCGTACTTGATGCCCTCGCGCTGGTACTTGAGAGGTACTGCGACGGCCTCGGGCGGCACTAGAAAACCATCCCGCACGGCCTCCTCGAGCGAATAGGCATCCGTCGGCACGCCATCCTCGAGGTCGAACAGACCGTAGGTGTTACGGTCCACCTCGTCCTTGGGCGTTGCGGTGAGGCCAACGAGCATCGAGTCGAAGTAGTCGAAGATGGCGCGGTACTTCTGAAAGACCGAGCGGTGCGCCTCGTCGATGATCAAGAGGTCGAAGTGCCCGGTGCCGAAACGCCGCTGGCCATCCGCTGACTCATCGATCAACCCCATCATCGTCGGGTAGGTGGAGACGAAGACGCGCCCCTCCGCGTCCTTCTCCGTCACGAGGTTCACGGGCGAGGCGTCGGGCAGGTGGCGCTTGAACGCGTTCACCGCCTGGTTCACTAGCGCCACGCGGTCGGCGAGAAAGAGCACGCGCTTCACCCAGTTGCAGCGCATAAGCAGGTCGCAGAGCGCGACCACCGTGCGCGTCTTGCCGGCGCCCGTCGCCATAACGAGCAGGGCCTTGCGATCGTGGTCGCGCTCAAACGCCTCGCACACGCGGCGGATGGCGCGAGTCTGGTAGTGGCGCTCAACGATCCCAGGGTTGATCGGCGCCTCCGCCAGCGGCCGCCGCGTCTCGCGCCGCTGGATCAGGAGCTCCAGCTCCGCCTCCTTGTAAAACCCCTGCACCCGGCGCGGCGGGTAACGGTTGTCGTCCCAGAGCCAGTGTTCGTAGCCGTTGGAGTAGAAAATGGCCGGTCGCCGGCCAAACTGCCGCTCGAGGCAGTCCGCGTAGAGCTTCGCCTGCTGCTGCCCGGCCCGCGCGTCGCGGCGCGTGCGCTTGGCCTCCACCAGGCCCAACGGCTTGCCGTCGTCGCCCCAGAGCACGTAGTCCACGAACCCCTTACCCTCGGCGTTCGCCATGCCGCTGACCTCGAACTCCTGATCGCGGGGCTGGTCGAGCGGCCATCCCGCTTCCTTAAGTAGGAGGTCGATGAAGTAGTCGCGGGTCTCTGCCTCGGAGTAGTCGTGGGTGTCGGGCTGCGTGGCCGCCACCTTCTTCGCCTCGGCGACCTTGGCGCGCAGCCGTTTCAGTTCCTCGTCGAGCTCGGTCTTATCAGCGAGCAGGGCCGCTAGGTTTTCGTCCTTCTCGCGCAGGCACGCTTCCAGCACCTGCAACTGCTCGGCCGTCTGCGCCGCCGCCCGCGCGGGTCGCGGCAGCGCGGCCGGATCGAAGGCGAATCCCGGAGCAGGGCGGCCCGTGCGCCCGTAGGTGCGCGCGAACCAGTAGGCGACATGGAACAGCTCGCGCACCGCGGCGAGCGCGTCCGCCTCGGGCACGCGGCGGAGGCTGTGCACGGCGCGGTTGCCGAGGGTGTTGATCACCCGCGCCTTGCTGAACACGGCCTCGCCGGCCACCTGCTTGAAGCTCGGATCGTGAATCAGCGCGGAGACATTGTCCTGATAGGGGAGCCTGAGCGCGGCGTCGTACTTGTAGGCCCAGCTTACCGCCAGCTCCAGCGCGCGGCGCGCGTAGAAGCACGCCGTACGCGGATCGACGTGGACCGTCTCCTCCGCTTTCGACGCGGCCTCGAAGACGGTCGCCCACTCGCGCTGGAGGAAGGCGAACTGGCTCATGCCATCACCCTCGTTACCCGGTCGCTCCATTCAACGAGTGCTTTAGCGGTATTTGGCCGCATTGATCGCATTGGCTACCCAGTTGGCCAAGTTGCTGGAGATACCGGCGTACGCGTCGTAGCCGGGGTCGTAGCAAGGGATCACCGTCGAGAGCCGCTGCTGTCCGTTGTTGATGGTGAAGGCGTCGAATGGGTTGGCGCCCTGAGCACACCGCCCTGTGCGTGGACACTTGAGATTGTGGATGTAGATCCCGAACAGCCCTTTGCCTGAGTCGTATGCCCTCTTGATCTCCTCCCTTACCCACCGTCGATTCGCTGTCTCGCTACCGACCAACACGATGACGCATCGCTTGTACTTCATGTTCTCGTCGATCCAACGCTCGACAGAAGCGTCGCCTCGGCGCTTGATCTGTTCCCAGTCATTCGGCGATACGGGTTCGTCGCCTTCGACGACACCCATGTTCCGTATCTGCTGGACGCGGAACACGTCGTTCTCGTAGTGGAAGCTGTAGAACACGGGTTCCCTAGCCACTCGTTCGCCCACTCATCTCACCAGCCACCAGACGGTCGTCATCGCCGCCATCAGGACGCCGTAGTAAATCAGCAAGGTCGATGAGAACAGTGCATGAAACCACTTGTTCCTCGGCGGCGTCACCTTGAACGGCTCCGTATCCATGGAGAAGTCGATCGCGCTTTCATCGAGTTTGATCACATGGTCATACAGCGACCGAAATCGGCGCTCTTGAGAAAGGAAGTAGCCGTCCAGGAGCCAGAACATGAGGGTCGGGAAGTACGCGACAGCGAAGTAGAGATCCTTCGACTCCCTCGCAGCGAGCGCGAACATCGCGGTGATCAGGGTCACCGTCCAACCCTTGAGCAGGAAGAGGTTCGAAGCCATCCGGTTGATGGCTTGCTGGATGAACTCGAGGTGCTTCAGCTTCTTTTCCATAGCCATCTCCGTTGCTACGCCATTCGTAGGTTGTGCCCGGTCGAGACGAGGCCACCGCGGAAGGCTTCGTGTTGGAGGCAGGCGAAGAGGCGGTCGAAACCGGTTTGCGAGGCGATCAACTCCTCGTGGGCGTGGTCGACATTGACGGTCATGCTCGCAAAGTCACGCTGAAGCTGCTTCGGTGGGACCGTCAGGCGAGTCTCGTCAATCATGCCCTTCGTGACATGTTGGAGTCCCACACCACCATGCGCTTTCGAGATCAACTCTCCGAGTTTCAGGTTGACGTGCGTGATAAAGAACGAGCTGTCCAGCGATCCATTGAGACGTACGTTGAAGATGTGCTGGTTCAGCCAGCCCTCCGCACCACCCCATCGAAAACACCCAAACGAGGTTCCCGGAGTGCCGGACCATGAAAAAAGGATGTCACCCGTCTTGACCCGGAACCGTTCGGGTAGGTTCTTTGTGGTGTAGTTGAAGGGCTTGCTGGAATCATTCAGGTTCTGAATGCGGATGATCGGAAGGCCATGCTCCTCCCATTCCTCTGGCTTGAAGGCTCGCCCGTTTACAAGGTGGCAAACCTCCGCCAGTCGCTTAACGGGCCACCCCTTCGGATTCGTGGCGGGATCGCCGAACATCTCGAGGAAGATGGATTGGGTGAGGGTGTCGAGCTGGGCAAGGGCGGCGCGGCGCTTAGCCCGCAGCGCGTCCGCCTTATCCAGGATCTCCGCAATCCGCCGCTGCTCGGGGAGTGGCGGAACGGGTACCTGAAGTGTTCGGAGTCGTGCACCACTGATTTTCGGCATACTTCCCGCCGAACCGCTGGCCATCCGTCGCATGGCGGTCCGACCCAGAGGACTGTTCAAGTAGCGCCAGATGAATCGGGTATCCGTGTCCGCTCGGAACCGGATCCGCATCATGAGATCTGGATAGACGAACGCTTCAACTGGCCCGTCATAGATTGCAGCTGTTCCAACGAGGTCCAGGGTGTTTGAGCGCTGGATCAAGAGGTCACCCGGTCGAAGCCACAAGCCCGACTTCGGCGGAATAGTCTCGTTCAGCCGCTTCGTTGTTGACTCGTTAAGCACTAAGGCACCTGTCGTTGTCGCCGACAGCCGCAAAGTAGGGGAGCCGGCCGCATCTGGTGCCGTTGCTCCGGAGTACCCATTCGTTGGGCCTTCCGAAATGACTTCGCCAAGCATGGCGGTGGGCCACTCGCTCATCCCAACTTCCCCTCCAGCTCTTTCATCCCTCGCCGGATCTCTTCCTCCAGCGTCCACAGCTCAGCGAGGATCTCCTTCGGCGGTCGGTGCTCGACCGCCTCGTGCACCACTTCCCTGTAGCGGTTGAGCGAGAGGTCGTAGCCCTGCGAGGCGATGTCAGCCTTCGCCACACAGAAACTCTGCGCGGTGCGCGGGCGCTCTCGCTCTGCGCCGGCGCGTTTGGTCCAGCGCGCAAGCACGTCGGGCAGGTCGTTCTTCGCATGCTCGTCCTCAGCGAGGGCCGTCTTGGGCACCGGGCCGAGCTTGTCTTCGGGAAGGAGCGGCGTGCGCTTGTCGTCGAGGCTCCAGCCGTCCGCCTCGACGTCGTAGAACCAGACGGAGTCGGTGCCGCCGGAGTTGGTCTTGGTGAAGACGAGAATTGCAGTCGAGACGCCCGCGTAGGGCTTGAACGTACCGCCGGGCAGCGACACCACGGCGTCGAGCTTCTGGTCCTCGACCAGGATGCGGCGCAGCTCCTTGTGCGCCTTGCTGGAGCCGAACAGCACGCCGTCCGGCACGATCACCGCCGCGCGCCCGCCGGGCTTGAGTAGCCGTAGGAAGAGCGCGAGGAAAAGCAGCTCGGTCTTCTTAGTCTTGACGATCTGGAGCAGGTCCTTCGCGGTGTTCTCGTAGTCGAGGCTGCCGGCGAACGGCGGATTGGCGAGCACCAGCGTGTACTTCTCCTCCTCGCCGGCGTGGTCCTGTGCGAGCGAGTCGCGGTAGCGGATGTCCGGGCTCTCCACGCCGTGCAGCAGCATGTTCATGCTGCCGATGCGCAGCATCGTGTTGTCGAAGTCGAAGCCGTGGAACATTTGGTGGTGGAAGTGCTCGCGCAGCTTCGCATCGTGCAGCAGGTTCGGGTGCCGCTCGCGCAGGTATTCGCCTGCCGCCACCAGGAAGCCCGCCGTGCCGCAAGCCGGATCGCAGATGATGTCAGTGGGCTGGGCCGCGGTCATCTCGACCATCAGCCGGATGATGTGGCGCGGTGTACGGAACTGGCCGTTCTGCCCAGCTGTGGCGATCTTGGCCAGCATGTACTCATACACGTCGCCTTTGGTGTCGCGCTCCTCCATCGGCACGTGGTCGAGCATGTCCACGACCTTCGCCAGCAACGCCGGCGTCGGGATGGTGAAGCGCGCGTCCTTCATGTGGTGCGCATAGGTGGAGTCGCCGTTGCCGAGCTGGCGCGCGAGATCGGTGCGCAGGTACGGGAAGAGGTGCTCGCCGACGACGGTGAACATGTCGGCCGGAGCGAAGTGCTTGAAGCGCGACCAGCGGTAGTCCTCATAGGACCGGCCCTTGGCGTCCTTGCCCTCGGGGAAGATCCGCCGCTCCATCGCCTGCTTCAGCCGGTTGGCCTTGTTCCCCTCGAGCGTGTGCAGGTCGTCGAGGCGCCGGATGAAGAGCAGGTAAGTGATCTGCTCGATCACTTCGAGCGGGTTCGAGATGCCGCCGGACCAGAAGGAGTCCCAGATGCGGTCAATTTGGTTCTTGATGTCGCCGGTGATCATGTGCCGAGGCTCCTACTTGTCGAAGTCAGGAAACCTCTCCTTCAGGCGCTCCACCGTGGAGCGCCATCTGGGCGTCGTGGGCTTGCAGACCGTGTTCCGGTTACCAAAAAGGCCGATCTCCTGCACAGCTCCTCCAGCGGGACCGTCTGCAGCCATCGGATAGGTACGAAGTACTCGCAGCGTTCCGGGTCATTGAGGAACTCACGGTGGTAGCTACCGCCCTTGGCGATTTCTAGTACAGGGACGTCGCCTGCGGAAGTCGCTACCTTGCAGGTCGCTGCTGGCTGCGCGCGGCCGATTGCACGCCCCACCCCGACGAACCCGGAACCGGGCACCTTCACCCATAAACGGTCCCCGGGAGAGAGCATCTGAAGCGTCCTGCTATACCAGGACCACCACCTCCGCAGATGAACCCGTGCTGGACTGCGTCCACCCACGAGCGTGACTCGCCGTGCCCGAACGACGCGTAGTACTCGCCGTTCCACGGTTCGTTCGGAGCGTCCGGCGTGGCCGCCGCGCTGACCTGGGTGCGAACCGGGTCGAGCAGCCACGCCCGGCTGAGCAATTGCTCGGTGCCGTGCGTGAAGACCTGGAAGCAGAGAACGTTGATGGGAACATCACGCTCGCTTAGATACGCGATGATGCGTTCGGTACTGTCGTCGAGCGAGGCTGCGACGATAATGATCTGATGACTCTGGTTGAGCGTTTCCTCGTCGAGATCCTCTCCGAATCGGTCACGGAAATCCTGGGCCAGGCTGCGACCAGGGGCGAACCGACCATAGATGGCCGCGATTTCCTCGGCCCGTAGCCTCTCCACCCAACCAGCGTAGTCCAGCGCCTGCGCTACAACCTCGCGGGGTGTGCGATCGCGCTTAAGTTCGATCAACACGAGGGAGCCATCAGGGGCAATCGCAAGCAGGTCGATGCGCCCGCCGAAGCCTGTCTCTTCCTGCCTGCCTATCAACATCCATTCCTCGGAAAGCAGGCGCGGAGCGGCGACAATCATCGCTTCCAACCCCTGCTCCCTCGCCAGGGACGACTCAGGGAGCGGCTCTGGTTGCTCGCCTACTTTCCAGATCGCTGCGCGGATCGGCAGGACGGACTCCTTCCGTCAGGCGCCCAAAGAGTCCACCGAGAAGCACTCGCACCAAAAGCCGGGACAAAACCCGGGCGTGAAAATGTAAGTTTGGAGGCGGCACCGGGATTTGAACCCGGGAATAACGGTTTTGCAGACCGTCGCCTTAGCCACTTGGCTATGCCGCCCCGCAAGTGATTGAGTATATAGTGGTTGGCGGTGAGCGCAATTGGGGAAACCATGCGAGAGTAACGGTCAATAAGACCGTTGCTGGCCTGGATAGGATCAATCACTTCAACCCCAGCTTGTAGAGCCTCCCTGCGTTCGTGCGCAGCACCATCGTCGCGATATCCTCGGCCCGGGCGCGGCTGACCTCGCCGGAACGGATCATGTCGGTGAGGGCCAACGCGAGCGCCGCCCTGCCGTTCTTGGAGGAAACCCAGGCGGTCACCTCCCAGCCCATGTCTGGCCCGAACGCAAAGGCGTCGGATCCGAAGAGAACCTTCTCGGGGTACTCGGTGAGCCAGCCCCGCAGTACCTCGGCCAGCCTGGCCGGCGTGTAGACGAGCGTCATCAGCGACATGTCGACGTAGACGTTCGGCTTAAAGAGCATCGTCCCTGCGCGAGCCGAGTTGACCCCGCCACCATGGATGATGACGAAGTTCGTCTGGCGCAGGGTCGGGTCGTTGA
>VBJS01000164.1 GCA_005880055.1 Chloroflexota bacterium
CCGGGAGTGGGAGCGAATGCCCCTGCGCGATGGCCGGTAGCTGACGGCATGCTCACTCTTGCGTCAGGGCGCCCGACGCTGGTCCTGCTGGCGCATCCGCAGTGTTCCTGCACGCGCGCGACCCTGACTGAGTTGGCCGAGGCACTGGCGCGCGCCCGCACGCACCCGAAAACGTATGTTCTGTTCCTGAAGCCCGAGAGCTTCTCGAACGGCTGGGAGCGGACCGACTTGTGGCACGCAGCCGCTGCGCTTCCTGACGTGACCGTTGTCCGCGACGACGACGGACGCGAGGCCCGTCGATTCGGTACGGCAACATCCGGTCAGACCCTCCTGTACGACAGCAACGGCACCCTGGTCTTCAGCGGCGGCATCACCGGCGCGCGCGCGCACGCGGGGGACAACGCCGGGCGGAGGTCGCTGGTCGCGCTGCTCAATGGCGAGCGTCCAGATCGCGCGGGCACGAACGTTTTCGGCTGTCCACTGTTTGCATCCGGCATCTGAGCTCAGGTTCAAGAACGAGCAACGGCCATGACCCTTCACTACACGGAGATTGCACCTGCGGAGTCGGTCAGGCGTCGAGCCGGCGAGCTCTTCGCCGCGTACCAGCAGGACATCTACAAGCGCACCGACAGGCTGTTCGCCGGTCTGATGGGGTTCCAGTGGATCGCCGGGATCGTGTTCGCGCTGTGGGTGTCGCCGCTTGCCTGGTCCGGTTCGGTCAGTCGCACGCATCTCCACGTCTGGGCAGCCATCGCGGTCGGCGGTACGATCAGCCTGTTCCCCGCTCTCCTCGGGTTGTTTCGACCCGGCCAACCCTCGACGCGCTACACGATCGCCGTCGCCCAGATGCTGATGGGCGCGCTGCTCATCCACCTCACCGGCGGACGCATCGAGACCCACTTTCACGTCTTTGGATCGCTTGCCTTTCTGGCCTTCTATCGCGACTGGAAAGTTCTCGTTCCGGCCACCATCGTCGTCGCCCTGGATCACATGCTGCGCGGGGCCTTATGGCCGCAGTCGGTTTATGGCGTCCTGGTCGCGAGCCAGTGGCGCTGGATCGAGCACGCCGCGTGGGTCGTCTTCGAAGACGTATTCCTGCTCGTGTCCTGCGGTCGAAGCATCGCTGAGATGCGCGATACGGCGGACCGTACGGCGGCGCTCGAACAGGAGGTTCGGACACGCCAGCTCGCGGAGACCGATGCGCGAAACGCCAGGGCGCGCAACGATGCCATTCTGGAGGTCGCGCTGGACTGCGTGATCGTGATGGACGAGTCGGGCCGCATCGTGCAATTCAATCCGGCCGCGGAGAGGACCTTCGGCTACAGCGCAGCCGAAGCGGTCGGCATCGAGCTGGCCGAGCTGATTGTTCCCGCCGACAAGGCCGAGGCGCACGGGGCCGGTCTGGCGAGGCATCTCGACACCGGTGAGGCGGTGCTGCTGAACCGGCGTCTCGAGCTGTCGGCCGTCCGAAGGGGAGGAGAGCCGTTTCCGGTGGAGGTCGCCATCGCGCCGATTTCCTCCGACGGATCGGCGATGTTCGCGGGCTACATGCGCGACATCACGGAACGCCGGCGTGCCGAAGCCGCGCTCGCCGAGTACACCCGCGATCTCGAACAGGCTCACAGCACGGAGCGGCGGAACGCCGAGCAGCTGGCGAAACTGGTCGATCAGCTGCGCGAGACCCAGCGGCAGGCGGAGGCGGCGACCCGCGCCAAGAGCGATTTCCTCGCCAGCATGAGCCACGAGCTGCGCACGCCGCTGAACGCCATCATTCTGTACAGCGAGCTCCTGCAGGAAGAAGCCGAAGACGAGGGCCAACAGCGCTCCACCGCCGACCTGCAGCGGATCCAGTTCGCCGGAAAGCATCTCCTCGATCTCATCAACGACATCCTCGACCTCTCGAAGATCGAAGCCGGAAAGATGGGGCTCTCCCTCGAGACCTTCGACGTCAGAGGGATGATCGACGAGTTGCTCGACACCGTTGGTCCGCTGGTCGAAGTGAACAACAACATCCTGACCGTGCACTGCGGCGACGACGTGGGCACGATGAGCGCGGATCTCATGAAGACGAGGCAGATCCTGCTCAACCTGCTCAGCAACGCCGGCAAGTTCACCCGCTCCGGCGCGATCACGCTCGATGTGCGCCGGCGCACGGTCGGCGGAACAGCATCTGTTGAATTCGTCGTGACGGACACCGGCGTCGGGATGACCCAGCAGCAGACAGAGAAGATTTTCGAGCCGTTCACGCAAGCCGACGTCACGACGACCCGCAAATACGGCGGCACCGGGCTGGGACTCGCGATCGTGTCGCGCTTCTGCCAGCTGATGAGCGGGTCCGTATCGGTCGAGAGCCTGCCTGGAACGGGCTCGTGTTTCACCGTCAACCTGCCGCGGGAGGTGATCGAGCCCTCGATCGAATTACTTCTGCCCGCGGGTGTTTCGTGAAATCGATGGAGGGAAGAAAGATGGCGACCATCCTGGTGGTCGAAGACAACGAGCCCAGCCGCGATGTCCTCTCCCGCCGACTCGAGCGACGAGCGTATCGGGTCCTTCTCGCGGCGGACGGGCAGCAGGCGGTGTCGATCGCGCGTCGGGCGATGCCCGACCTGATCCTGATGGACCTGGGTCTGCCCGGGATCGATGGATGGGAAGCCACCCGGCAGCTCAAGGGTGACGCGACGACCCGGCACATTCCGATCATCGTGCTGAGCGCCCACGCGATGACGAACGACCGCGAGATGGCGCTCGCCGCGGGCGGTGACGAGTTCGACACCAAGCCTGTCCGGTTCGAGCAGTTACTCGTGAAAATCGCGTCGCTTCTGGCGAAGGCGGTCCTGGTCCCATGACCCGGCAAGGCTCCCTTCTGATCGTGGACGACAGCGAACTGAACAGGGATGCGCTGTCGCGCCGGCTCGCGCACAGGGGCTTTCTCGTCGCGACAGCCGCCGGTGGCGCCGAAGCGTTGACGCTCGCGGGCAGCCGTGCGTACGACCTCATCCTGCTGGACGTCGAGATGCCGGACATGAGCGGGCTGGAAGTCTTGAGCCGCCTCCGCGAGACGCATTCGCAGACCGCGCTTCCGGTGATTATGGTCACGGCCAGAACACAGGGCGCCGACATCGTCGAAGCCTTCGGCCTCGGGGCGAACGACTACGTCACCAAACCGATCGATTTCCCTGTCGCGCTCGCGCGCATCCGCACGCACCTGTCACACAAGTGGGCCGTCGAGGATCTGCGCGACAGCGAGGAGCGGTACGCGCTGGCCGTACGCGGCGCCAACGACGGACTCTGGGACTGGAATCTCACGACGAACGAGGTGTACTGGTCCCCGCGTTGGAAGGCGATGCTGGGATATGTTGAGTCGGAGATCGGCGCCGGCCCGGATGAGTGGCTGACGCGAGTCCACCAGGAGGACGTCGGACGCGTGAAGGACGGGCTGACGGCGCATCTTGCCGACGAGGGTGGCAACTATGA
>VBJS01000165.1 GCA_005880055.1 Chloroflexota bacterium
CGGCTGCCTTCGGCGGCAGGCGGGCGTCGTCAACCAGCGAGTAATCCGCGCCGGCGGCCAGCAGCGAGTCGTAGTAGTACTTCGTCCGCTCCCACGTAGGCGCCCGCCAATGGGGAACGGCAATCAGCGGCTTCACGGTGCCCCCGCCAGCAACTCGGACGGCGTTCGTACGTCGATGGCGCGGGCTGCCCGCTCCTGCTGTTCTCCGTCCCAGGTGACAAGGGGCATGCCGAAAGAAGCAGCTAACGCGACGTAGACGGCATCTGCCCCGCGCAGGCGGAGACGGGCGGCCGATCGGGCTGAATGCAGCGATAGGTCGTGCCCCAGGCTGAGGAGTCGAACACCGAAGAGCCCGGTGAGCTCGGAAAGCACCCTGCGAGCGAGCATCTCTCCGGATGCCCTGGAGATCGGGCCCGCCACTTCGGGAAGCAAGAGCGTCGGTCCTATTACTTTCTGACCCAGCGCGAAAACGCTCTCGAGCCAGGCGCGGCTTTCCCGGTGGTTGAGATCGTTAGGACGGTACCGAGCAACCCAGACGCTTGCATCAACGACGAACACGGGTTAGCGGCGCTGCTCGCTCACCAACTCGGCGGCAGACTTGTCTGACGTCCAATTCTTGCCGATCTCCTCGGCGGTCCTGTCCATCTCAGCCCAAAGAGTACGCCAGTCCTCCGGCCGCTGCGGGTTCTCAATCGGCACCAGCCAGGCTATAACGCGGCCTCGATAGGTAATGTCGAATGATTCCTTCTCTTCACGCACGCGGCGGAGAATCTGGCTCGTGTTCTGTTTCAAATCTCGGATGCCAATTTCAGTCACGGCGAACTCCATTCAAGGTAACCACTTTTGTGGCCACATTGTATCACGCAGAGCCACTCCGCTCCGACAGCACCAGTAGAAACTCGTACACCAGGTTGGCTGCCAGCAGCGCCGTGATCTCTGACGAATCATAGGCCGGCGCAACCTCCACGACGTCGAAGGCGACCAGCGGCAGCCCGCGTAGCCCTCGTACCAGCTCGATGATCTCGCGGCTCGTCAGGCCCGCCACCTCTGGCGTCCCCGTTCCCGGTGCAAACGCGGGGTCCACCGAATCGATGTCGAGCGATACGTAAACCGGGAGGCTCGCGATGCGTTGCACCGCTTCCAGCGTGGGGCGTAGCCCCTGCCGCCAGAACTCCTCGCCGGTGATGACGTGGAAGCCCGCCTCCCGCGCCGCCGGGATGATGCCGGCTGAGACGCTCCCCCGTATCCCGATCTGCACCGAAGCTGCTGGATCGATCAAGTTCTCCTCGACGGCCCTCCGGAACACCGTGCCGTGGTGATAGGGACGCCCGGGCTCGCCCGGCCAGAAGTCCGGGTGCGCATCAAAGTGCACCAACGATAGCGTTCCGTGCTTTGCGGCCACCGCCCGCAGCACCGGGAGCGTCGTCGAGTGATCCCCCCCCAGCACTACAGGGAAAACGTCCGCGTCCACGATCGGCGCCAGTGCTGACTGCACCTGCTCGATGGACTGCTCGATGTACCCCGGGAACACCTCGATGTCGCCATAGTCGATCACGCGCAGCTTGTCGAAGGGCGGCTCCAGCCGCTCGGCTTCCCAGTGGTGCGGGCGCAGCTGGCCGGAGGCGTCGCGGATGCCGCGCGGCCCGAAGCGGGCGCAAGAGCGGTAGAGCACGGACATATCCATCGGGACGCCGATGATCGCGACATCGGCAAGTGAGAGGTCGCGCGTCGCAGGGCACCGCGCGAAGGTGTAGGCGCCGCTGTAGCGGGGCCCGCGCTGCCAGTCAGCCGGGAACAGCCTGTCGGTCACGGCGCCGATGATAGCAGACGAGCCTTATTCGTCGTCGTCGTCTTCGTGGTCGTGCGAGGCGGCGCCGACTCCCGCGGGCAGCACCGCGTCAGCCCGCTCCTCGCGACGGCGTCCTCGGGCGGGGAGAGCGGCAATACGCTCCCGCAGGTTCCCAAGCCGGCCGATGGCGCCCGAATCCAGGATCACTCCGGCCACACCGGAATCCCGCAGCGCTTGCAGATACGATGCCTCGGCGTCGTGCTTCACCTCGGTCAGCAGGGGAGTATGTGCCAGCGCACTGAGGCGGCGCAACGACAAGAGCTGACGAACCGTGAACGGTGAGGCCGGCGCCGGCACGATCAGCGCCTCGAGACCCAACTCGCCGAGCACTCGAAGCGTTGTGTCTTCTGGCTCGGCCTCCAGCGAGAGCACGAAGCCCACCTTCTCCTCTAGCAGCGCTTCCGCGGGCGCAGAATCGCTGTCCAGCACCACGAAGTCGGCGCCCGCATCCCGCAGGGCAGCGATGCGCTGGCGGTCCACCTTGTCCGGCTGAACCCCGAGGAGTGCCTCCCCCGCCTTTCCAGCGGTATCACTCACTTTGCTGGCGTCGATCCCTTCCATAAGCACGATGTCAGCGCCATTGCTCACCGCTTCCGGCACCTTGTTCGCTTCGTTCGAAGAAAGGCGGACGATTGTGAGTAGCGTCGGCGCCTTGGGACGGGCGGCTGCCGCCGCGAAACCCAGCGGCGCGGGCTCCGTTCGGCTGGCCCGGCGGATGCGTTCGGCCAGTTTGCTCATGAACAACGCCATTATCAGCCCGGCGGCGGACGCCGGGCAAGGCGAGGCGGACAACTGCTACCATTGACGCCGGTTTGGAAGGAGGGCCGTATGAGATTGCAGGACAAGACGGCGCTGGTTACCGGCGCCGGCTCCGGAATCGGAAAGGCGATCGCGAGCGTGTTCGGCCGCGAGGGTGCGAAGGTCATGGCCTGTGACATCAACGAGGAAACGTCGCGAGCGGTCGCCTCCCAGATCGAGGACTCAGGCGGCGAGGCGCGCTCGCTGAAAACAGACACGACGAGCGAGGAGGACGTGCGGGCAGCAATCGATGCGGTGGTGGAAGCCTGGGGACGGGTCGATATCGTGGTCAACAATGCAGGCATCGGCGGCCCACAGTACAACTGGGACCAGGTGATCGGTGTGAACGAGTCCGGCGTTTACTACGGCTGCTTGCACGGGTTACAGCAGATGATCAAGCAGGGTCAGGGAGGCGCCATCGTCAACATGGCCTCTATCATGGGGCTCGTCGGCGCCTCGATCATGGGGCTGCCCGGCTGCGCCGGCTACGCTTACCATGCATCGAAGCACGCCGTAATCGGACTCACCCGACAGTTCGGCCTCGACGGCGCCCCGCACAACATCCGCGTCAACGCCATCTGCCCCGGCTGGATCGATACGCCGCTTCTAGCGCCGATGCGAGCGGTGCAGGAGATGATGGATTGGGCAGTGCAGGGAACGCCGATGGGCCGGCTGGGGAGGCCGGACGAGATCGCGAAGGCGGCACTTTTTCTGGCCTCCGACGATTCATCGTTTATGACGTCGTCTTACCTCGTCGTGGACGGCGGCTGGACGGCCCGCTAGAGCGCGCCCTCCGCCCGCAGGAGCGCCTCTTTCATCGCCAGGCCGCCGCCATACCCGTGCAGACCACCGTCGCTGCCGACGACGCGGTGGCAGGGCACGACAATAGGCAGGGGATTCGTCGCCATCACCCGTCCGACGGCCCGGGCCGCGCGCGGATGGCCCACCTGCTCAGCCAGCCAGCCGTAGCTACGCGTCTCCCCCGGCGGTATGCGCATCGCCTCCTCCATTACCGCCCGCCGGAAACCGGCGATACCGTTCCAATCGATGCAGAATGCCAACTTCGCGTAGCGTCCGGAGGCGAGCGCGCAGAGGCGCTCCGGCACGTCCGCCACTTCGCGCTCGAGCGCGGGCTCCGACGCTCCGGCCTCCAGCACCCGGCCCAGCGCCTCGTCGCGACTGGGAAGCGGCAGCGTCGTTTCACGCAGCCCGTGCTCAGAGAAGATCAGGCCCACGCAGCCGTGTTCCGTTTCGCAGATGTGAAACCTGAGTGATCTCATAGCGGGCCTCCGATCCTGACTTTGGCAAGGCGATTATACTCGCCTCCGTTTGAGATCCGCTCACTCATCGCCCGCCGAGAAGCG
>VBJS01000166.1 GCA_005880055.1 Chloroflexota bacterium
ACCTGGGTCCCGACTGGGTCGCCCGCCATGACGACCCCGCCCTGTGGGAGCGCGTCGCGGACATCCCAGATCAGGAGTTGTGGAACACGCACCTGGCCCTCAAGCGCAAGCTGCTGGGGTACGTCAACGAGCAGGCGCGGCTCCGCTGGATCCAGGGCGAGATGGATCCTGCGCAGATCCTGGCCTCCGGCACGCTGCTCGACCCGGAAGCCCTGACGATCGGGTTCGCGCGACGCTTCGCCACCTACAAGCGCGCGACGCTGCTGTTTCGGGACCTGGAACGCCTCAAGCGGTTGATGCAGGATCCTTGGCGGCCGGTCCAGATCATCTTCGCCGGCAAGGCCCACCCCGCCGACGAGCACGGCAAGTACTTCATCCACCAGGTCTTCTCCCTCGCCAAGGACCACGGCTTCGGCGGCCACATCGCCTTTGTGGAAGAGTACGATCTCCATACCGCGAAGTACCTCATCCACGGCGTGGACGTCTGGCTGAACACGCCCCGCCCGCCGCAGGAAGCCTGCGGGACAAGCGGCCAGAAAGCGGCCCTCAACGGCGTGCCGCACCTGAGCATCCTGGACGGGTGGTGGGTGGAAGGGTACAACGGCGCCAACGGATGGGCGATCGGCCGTGCGGAGTTCGACCAGGACCACAACGCGCAGGACGCCGCCGACGCCGAGGCGCTGTATCGCACGCTGGAGCAGGAGGTGGTGCCGCTGCACTACAACCGGGACCGGGACGGGGTGCCGCGGGGGTGGTTGAACATGATGCGAGAGACCATCCGCAGCGTCGTACCCCGGTTCTGCACCCGCCGGATGGTGCGCGACTACACGGAGCTGCTTTACGCGAAAGTCATCGCGCAGAGCCTTCGGTCGGCCGGGCGTCCCTCCTAAGTCTCTTTCTTCTCCCCTTCAGGGAGTTTGGGCTTGACGATCACCCGGGCCTGCGCCTCCTTGTCACCATTGCGAACGACAACGATCGTCTCCCCGACACCCACGGCGGTGACCACGCCGTTGGGGTCAACCTCGACGATTTTCTCGTTTCGGCTCTGGTAGGTCGTTCCGAAGGTGGCTTTCGAGATGAACCGCACGGTGCCGTCGGGGAACTCGCCGATCACCTGTAAGTCCCGCTTCTCGCCGATGGTTTCCAGCACGAGCTTTCGCTGCTCGGCATGGATGCGCAGCGAAATGAGCGGCAGCACCGGCGGCAGGTTGATGTGGACGGTGACTTTGGCGGTGCTGATCACGCCCTTGCTGTTCTTGCTCCAGACTTCGATCTCGATCGGCCCCAGGCTATCGCCGCGCAGCTTGAGCCGCTGCTCGAAGTAGCCGGTCTGAGGGTTGTGCTTCATGTGCTCTTCGGAGTGGGCCAGATACACCCGATCGATGTCGTCGCCCGGGCTGGGCTGGACCTGGATCACCAACTCCGACCCGATGGGGACGACCGCGCCGTCTTTCGGCGCGACGATCTCAACGGCGCCGGCAGGCTGGGGCAGGCAGAGCGCGGCAAGAAGTGCGGGAGCGACAAGGCGGACCGACTTGACGGGACCCATGACCCTTCCCTCAGCGGAGCCCAGCCATGATCTCCCGATACTCCACCTCCGTATAGGCCCTGACTGTGGTGGTTCGGACGTTCCCGGCAGCGCCTATCTGAAGCATTAGTTTCGCCAGGGCAGTATCGCTGGGAATCTCATAAATCAGGAGCGCGTCGTACGTCCCCTGGGTCATGTAAAAGGCCTTCAGTTCGCCCCCCAATTCCCTGAGCTGTTTCTTGACCGCATCGAGACGTTTGGGCGAGTCTTTCACGCTCCGGATTCCCTGTTCGGTCCAGTTGATGTGACTGATGTAAGTCGGCATGGATCACCTCCTTATTGATGGCCAAGACGATCGGCTCTCCCCCGCTTTGGACCTAGGCGAAACCCTAGCACATGACTTTCGGAGTTTCAATTGAGCCGCCGCTGATGCGAACCGGCGAATGATTCGTGTATCATACGGCTACGTAGGAGGCATGCCATGGCTGAACGAGTCCCCGAAACGCCCCAACAGCCAAGCGCGCCAGGCAGTGTTCCCGACACCATCCAGTTGATCAACGTGCTGGTCGTGCGGGAAGGCGAGACGGTCAGTTCCAAGTGGGGGATCCATCCGCAGCTCAAGAAGGATCTGGCCCCGGCGGAGTGGCAGGAGCTCTCCGAGCACATGAACCGGGTCGCCGCCATCGTCGGCGCGAAGTTCGTCGAGCAGTTGTCGAAGGACGAAGGGAACACGTCCGGCCTTGGAACGGCCTGATGGAGACCGCCGATTCATCCGAGATCGTTACCTGCATGAACGCCCAATGCGGGCAGCAGCTCCGCATTCCGGCCGGCGAGACCCTTCAAGTCACCTGCCCGACGTGCGGCACCAGCTTCACCTACCGGCCGCCCCACACCGCGGATGGATCGAAGAAAGGGCTCTCCCCGGAATTCCAGCGCAAAGCCTGGGTCATGGGCGAGCTGATGCTGATGATCGCGCGGGAGTCCAAGACACTCCTCAAGCGGAACACCCCCGACACTGCGACCACGATGACGCGCAAGCAGGAATGGGAAGCCTTCCTGGAGTTCCTGAAAGTGCTGTTCAACCTCGCCGACCGCGTGGGGGCATTCTACGTGCCGGTCAGCGAATACCTCCAGTTCCTGGACGCCGTGGAAGATGCGGTGATCGATCAGATGAACAACGCGTTCCGCCAACAAGCCGGGCCCGGGTACGACGAAATCCCCGTGAAGGTATGCATTGCGGCCGCTTTCGACGACGCCCAGAAGTTCTACCAGCCGCATCAGTTCCTGGTTACGGAAGAGGGTGCGGAGCGCGATCGCTTCTTTAAGAAATTTGGCGAAGCCGTGTCCACAGCGATGGGGGCGCGTGGTCACAACGCCATCGTGACCGCCGCCACCATGTGCGCCAGCTCCAGCATCGCCGCGATGAAGGCTTTGATGGAATCCGCCGACGGATGCTCCTCCACGTCTGCTGCTCACGCGTAGAGTGATCTGGCGGGCACTCTCCCATCGCAATTTTGCGCTCTTCTTCGCCGGCCAGGGGATCTCGCTGTGCGGCACCTGGATGCAAAGTCTCGCCCAGAGCTGGCTGGTCTATCGCCTCACCGGCTCTCCCTTCCTGCTCGGCCTGGTCGGGTTCGTCGGGCAGGTGCCCGTGCTGGCGTTCGGCCTCTTCGGCGGCCTGCTGGCCGACCGCTGGCCCCGCCGCCGGCTCATGGTGACGACCCAGGTGCTCTCGTTGGTCCAGGCCGCGCTCCTCGCCGGGCTGACCCTCAGCGGACGGATCACGGTGGGCTGGATCCTGGCGTTGGCCGCATTGCTGGGCACCATCAACGCGTTGGACATGCCCGTTCGTCAGTCCCTGGTGGCGGACCTCGTCCCCCGGAGCGATCTTCCCTCCGCGATCGGACTGAACTCCTCCGCCTTTAACGCCGCGCGCATCCTCGGTCCCTCCATCGCGGGCATCATCGTCGCGGCGGCTGGCGAGGGCCTGTGCTTCCTGGTGAACGCCGCGAGTTTCCTGGTCGTCATCGCCTGCCTGTTGGCCATCCGGGAGGGGACAGATTTGAGGAAGGGGACAGATTTGAAATCTGTCCCCTTCCTGGCGGAAGGCCTGCGCTACGCTTGGCAGACGCCGCACGTCCGGGGCCTCCTGACGCTGATCGCCGTGTTGAGCCTGACCGCCATGCCCTATGCCGTCGTGCTGCCGGTGTACGCCGGCGAGATTCTCAAGACCGGCCCAGGCGGGCTGGGCGCGCTGATGGCCGCCACCGGCGTCGGGGCGCTCATGGGCGCCCTGCAGATCGCCCGGCGCGGAAGCATCCGCGGGCTGGGCACGGTCATCGCCAAAGCCGCCGCCCTGTTTGGCCTCAGCCTGTTGGCCCTGGCGGCCAGCACGGCCTTTTGGCTTTCGCTGCTCGCCATCATCGCGGTCGGTTACGGCATGGTCACGAGCATGGCCGGCACCAACACGCTGCTGCAGTCATTGGTGCCCGATTCGCTCCGCGGGCGGGTGATGAGCCTCTACACCGTCGTGTTCCTCGGCCTTGCGCCGTTCGGGAGCTTGTTTGCCGGAGCAGTGGCCGTCCACATCGGCACACCGCTGACCATCGCGACGGGAGGAGCCACAGCCCTCGTCAGCGCCGCGTTTTTCTGGAGGGCGCTCCCTGGTATCCGTCGACACGTAAG
>VBJS01000167.1 GCA_005880055.1 Chloroflexota bacterium
AGCCGAGGCTCGCGCAGCCCCTCCAGCCCGAAGGGTAGCGGACGCGCGCCCGGCTGCGCAGGGTCCGGCGCGATGATCTCCAGGTAGGTGCTCCTGCCAAGCGAGAGCAGCGCGTTGTGCGTCCCCCGGCCCACATGCTTGCCGCCCGGCGCCGGACGGATACCAAGCCGCTCCTCGATCAGCGCCATGCCGGCGTCCAGGTCCGCAACGGCGAAGACCAGGTGGTCCAGCATGGCGCCGGCCTACTCCCTAAGCCGCAGCGCGCTCCCAGAGCCCGCGCAGCCGCTGGCCCAGCGCCGTACCCTGCGCCACGCCCGCCTCCGCCGATTGCGCCCGCCGGCTCCCGTCCATTCGGTTGACGCCGATCGCCGCCAGGGCGTCCGCGTCCGGGAACAGCAGCTCTACGCGGCTGCGTGCTGCCCGCAGCGCCTCCGCCTCTGCCTTCGCCTGGCGGCCCAGCAGCGGGTCGATGCCCTCGCCCCGCGAGCCGATCGGCGCGATAACCGCCACTGTCTCGTAACCGGTGGCCAGGTCGGCGCTGGTGCCGGACCGCACACCGCCGTCCACGTAAGCGCGGCCGTTGATGTGCACGGGCGGGAACAGCCCGGGCACTGCGCAGCTCGACGCCACTGCAAGCCGCAGCGGCACGCCGGAATCGCGGTCCCATACCCGGAACTCGCCCGTCTCGGCGTCCACCGTTGTCAGCAACAGCGGCCGCTCGGGCCACTCGTCGCCCACGTACTGCTCGAACGAGGCCAACCAGCGCTCCTCGCTCACTGTCTTCGAGGCCAGCGCCATCGCGCCGATCTCCGCGCAGACCTGCTGCGTCACTTCCGGCAGCGACGACCACTTCTGGAAGAGCGACATCAGATTGGCGACATCGAACTCCATCACCGTCTCGATGCCACCTTCGCGAGGCTCAAACTGCTGTGCCAGGATCTCTGCCACCGTTAGCCCCGTCGCCAGCTGTGTGCCGACAATGGACCCGGCTGATGTCCCTACGATCAGGTCTGCCTGCGCCGGGTCCGCGCCCGCTTCCTGCATGCCGGACAGCACCCCGGCCTCCCAGGCGACGCCCAGCAGCCCGCCACCGCCCAACACCAGCGCCTGCCGTCCGCCCGCCGCCTGCCTTCCGTTTGTTGCCATTCGAATCCCTCCTTCGTGCTTCGCAGTCTAACAAAAGAGAGACAGGCATGCCGCGCAGACCAAGACCGCTAAAGCCGCAACTGTCATTCGATGAGGAGGGGGTGTCCGTTCGTGCTGAGCCTGTCGAAGCACTTCGTCCCACGGTTCTCGCTTCTGGGTTCTCGCTTCTGGGTCCTTGCCGCACCCGTCATATAATGTCCGCACTTCCATGCCTGATCGCATCAACCTCGTCGCCGTCCAGGCCGCTCCCGCCCTCGCCGACTACCGCGATGCCGACGCCTTCCGCGCCAAGATCGCTTCACTTGTGGCCCTCGCTGCCGGACGGGCCGACTTCTCGCTGCCCACGCTCATCAGCTTCCCGGAACTCATCGGGATGTACCTGACCTTTGTTCCCCACTACTGGGACGACGTCTCTACTGAGACTGCGCTTGAACGCGCCGCTGGACGGATCGTCGGCCGCCATTTCGCCTCCGTCCCCAAGCCTCATCGAACCTCGCCGAAGGCCGCCTCCCGCTACCTGCTATTCATCCGGCACGCCCTGGAGGCCGAGGCCGTCTATACTCAGACCTTCTCCTCCCTCTCCCGTGAGCATGGCGTCTACATCTCGGCCGGCAGCATCGCCCTACCGCCCATCGAGTCTGAGCCCTCCAAGGGCGGCCGTCACGTCACGGACGAGTCGAAAGTCCACAATGTCTCGTATCTGTTCTCGCCGCGTGGCGTCTGCCTGGCGCGCACTCCCAAGGTGAATATGACGCGCGGTTTCGAGCGGCGGGCCTTCGATCCGGCACCGAAGAGCGAGCTAATTCCCGTCCAGACGCCGCTCGGCCGTATCGGCACGCTCGTCTGCTTCGATGCCTTCCACCAGACGCTCGTCGAGCGCATCGACGCCCTCGGCGCCCAGATCATCCTCAACCCGTCATACAACATGCACCCCTGGCACGACACGAGCACTTATGACGCCTCGCGCAAAGAAGGCGAGGCCTGGCTCTGCACCGGCTGCCCCGCCGTCATCCAGGGCCGCGAGAACATCCGCTACGGCGTCAACGCGATGATGACCGGCGCCGTCTTCGAGGACACCGCCGCAGAAGGGATCTCCACGATCGCCGTCAACACGGGCGACCCGGCCGCCGGATGGGAGGAAGGTCTGCTGGCGATCGCTCAGGCAGCCGATGGCGCGGAGATCATTGCGGCTTGCGTCGACCATCCGAGCATCGGCTGCTGAGCTGGGGCGCTGTAAAATAAGACCCTGAGAAGGAAGTGAGGGTGATGACATGGCTCGCTACCTGATCGTCGCTCACCAGACGGCCGCCAGCGAGGAGCTGATCGAGCAGGTCCGCTCTCTGGCGTCCGAAGACCCCTCGTCGGAATTCGTCCTGCTGGTGCCGGCGACGCCGATTGAGCACCTGCTTACATGGTCCGAGGGCGAGTCCCGCGCGCTGGCCTCCCGCGACGCCGAGACGGCACGGGCAGCGCTTGAAGCAGCGGGCGTGAACGTCGTACGGGCAGACGTCGGCGACAGTTCGCCGCTGATGGCCATCGAGGACGAACTGAGTGAACATCAGGGCGCCTGCGATGCGATGGTGATCAGCACCTTCCCGCCGGGGCTTTCCCGCTGGCTGAAGCTTGATCTGCCACACCAGGCCGAGCGCAAGTTTAAGCTGCCCGTGATACACGTGATAGCGGAGCGTCGCGGCCCAGCCGAACAGCGTCCACCATCTGCGCTTTGAGCGGGGCGCCTCTCCGAGGAGAGGCTGAGGCAGACGGCTGAATCCGGCAGGTTCGCCGAGGAGGAGTGGCCATGCACGTCCAGACCGTTAGCTCAGCTCCGATCAACAGTCGCGGCGGCCAGGAATCCTACCTGCTGCTCACGAAAGGCCAATTCGGCTCCCGCGAGCTGTTCATCACCTGGGTGGAGGGCGCGCCGGGCAGCGAACAGCCGCTACACACTCACGTAGACAGCGCGCAGGTCTACGTAATCGTGACCGGCAGCGGTTTGATGAGGGCCGGCGACGAAGAGCAACAGGTAAGTGCCGGCACGCTCGTCTTCATCCCGCCCGGCACTCCTCACTCCATACGGAACACCCGCACCGAACCGCTCGTGTTCGTGTCGGCCGCCTCGCCCGCGTTCGACATCGAATCTCTGCCCGAAGAGCTAAGCTACCGACCGCAGTAAGCGACCCCTGCACCGTTGCACTTCTTCCCGCTCGTCCTGGCGGACAGCCCATCTGGGAGGCACTCGTAGGACGAGCATCGGAATGTGGCCTCGGCGCGCTCGGCTTACGGCGCCCTCGCCAGGCAGCGCTTGCCCCCTACCAATGCCAACCATTTCTTTGCATGTCGTCACCCTTGAAGTTCCATATATATAGCAAAATTACGTCAACAGAAACGCTCATAACAATCGCCGCTACAACACAATCGATGAGATTCCCAATTAAGAATCCGGCGAGGAGGGCGAGTGCAAATAGCATTATTGGTTGTACTACCATTTGGGTTCTGATACTAAAGATAATCGAAAACAAATCAGTTGGCTCCAGGATGGCGCTTGATCCAGTTAGCTACACGGGGAACGACGAAGTAAATCAAACCGACCGCACACGTGAGAAGTATTCCTGTTAGTGCTGTTGTTAGGAGCCACGCCAAATCGAAGGCAGTCCCTACTCCAGTCACAGCAGACACCGCTAGAAATGTCGCCCCTAGCCATAGGACGAACGTGCGCATGTTTCGCGAGAATGTTCGCGAGCGGCGGGCGGTTAATCCATCCATCAAAGATCTACGCACATAGATGCCATCGGTTTACGGAGATACAGACATGGATACATCCTACCCGCAATTGTTGACGGATGAGACTAGGCGGGCGTTTCAACTGCCACCCGGCGCGCCTTCGGCATTCGCCTCATTCGCGGTTCCTTCGGTGCGGTTCAGAACAGTGGCCCCGCTAGTCGCCTCACGGCGCCAGCGCCACCGTCAACACTCCGGCAACAATCAGCCCCGATCCCCAGACCCGCGTGATGCCGTACCCCTCACCCAGCAGCACGACGCCGAGTACCGTCCCGATGACAATCCCCACCTCGCGCGTCGGAGCGATATAGCTCA